>NZ_JBNPKS010000001.1:0-427922 GCF_050313065.1 Desulfovibrio sp. SGI.230
GTCCCCACTCCGCCGGGGATTTTTTGTTTTGGAGACGGCCGCTCATAGCACCTTGAAATATTGTAGATCTTTCGAGATGGTCTGTCAGATCTTCTCATAAGGAGAGGAGTGCTTACCGGGATAGGGGGTGGGAGCCTGGAATTTTTCTCGGAAGGGATGTGAGAGACACCCAGTCCATAAGACAATAGTTCCAGTATCGATAAAATCCCCTGCGTACCTTCTGCTTACGCAGCGCAGGTTACTAAGCGATCAAGGTTTAAGCCCATAAGAAAGACGTTCTTCATATAATTATGTAAACTTTGAGATCTTATATGCGCTGATATGGCAGGCTCTTCGTTGCGGCAATGTGGAAGTTGTTTCTCCTGTTCATTGAGTTTAGCTGCAGCAGGCAGTGAAATTTCTTAAGAATATGCTGATAATATGATTTCAAAAGAAAATCTGGCTGTAAAAAAAGAGGCCTCTGCATCATGCAGAGGCCTCGTCACTATATTTTTGTCCTCGGAAGAATCCCTAATTAACGGGCAGCTTCCATCCAGCGCCGCAACACGGAAACCGGATGCAGACAATCCTTGCCGGAACCGTGCTTGATCTGGACACGGCAGGTGCCGCATTCCGAAGCGGCTACGGGAGCCGGACTTTTGCGTACGGCATCAAAGAGGGCGGAGCCCACCTGCATGCCGATGGGATACTTTTCCTTTTTGAAACCATAGCTGCCTGAGATCCCGCAGCATCCGGCATCGGCATTGCTGACATGCATGCCGGGCAGAGAGCGGAGCAGGTCGAGGCCGGGCAGGCCGTTGCCCTGGGCACGCAGATGGCAGGGGGCGTGATAGATGAGCTCGGAAGGAACCACGGAACTGTCCACAGTTTTTTCGGGCAGACGCAGTTCTCCCTTATCCACGCAATCCAGCAGGAAAGCCTGAGCATCCAGCAGGGTAGTGGAGACGCCATCGATCATCAGGTCGGGATAGTATTCCGGCAGATCGGAGGAGAACATCAACGCGCAGCTGGGGCAACCGGTGATGACCGGGATGCCTTCCTTGCGCCAGCGTTGCAGTTCCGCGATATTCTTTTTGGCATTGGCGCGAGCGTCATCCCAGAATCCGTTGGCGACCATGGGCAGACCGCAGCAGACGAATTCCTCGGGAACGATGACATGGTAGCCAGCCTGGTTCAGCACCCACACAAGGTCGAGCCCGGTCTGCGGATCATAGACATCCAGATAACAACCGGGGAAGAGGACGACATACTTGTTGGTATGGGGCTGCCAGATTTTTTTCAGCTGCTGCCGGAAACTTTTTTCGGCAAAAGCCGGCATGGGAGCTTTGGCGGAGATGCCCAGCTTGTCCAGCGCAAAGCGGGTCACGGGATTGAGCATGCCGAAGTTCTTCAGCTTGGCAGGCACGTAGCGCAGCAGCTTGGCCATAAGCTCGCCGTGCCCAAGGATCCAGTCCCGCAGGGGCGGACGCTTTTTGCGGCACTGCTCGGCACGGGCCATCATGTTCAGGCTGGAGATCGGGACGCCCTGGGGGCAGGCGATGTCGCAGTTTTTGCAGTTGGCGCAATAGTGCAGGGATTCTTCTTCGGCAAGACCCAGCAGGCGGAAGCGCTCATAGGCGGGACCGATCATGCGGGGGCCAAGGAAGTTCGTGGTGGCCTGGGCCACCGGGCACTGTACCACACAGGTGGTGCAGGCGATACAGGCATCAGGATTGGGATGTTTGAGAGCCATCATGCACCTGCCTTACACACATTGGGCGGCATACCAGGCCGTGGCAAGGGCCACGCCGTTACCGCTTTTTTCAGTAGCGAAATCATAGCCGCCCAGCGAGCGGCCCACAAAACGGACATTGTCCAGCAGTACCGAGCCTTCCTCAGAACAGGGACGCAGCTGTGCATCGACGCGGACGCGCAGGGTAGCGAAGGCATGGCGGGCAAAGACGTTTTCTTCCGACCAGTCAGAAGGATCGGCGGAAGGCATCTCGCCATTTTCCAGACAGAGCGGCAGCTGGAAGATGCTTTCCTGCATCTTGCCGGGCTCCGCTTCGAATCCGTCGCCCATGAAACCACCGGTAGCCACGATGATCTGATCAGCAGCATAAACGTGTTCGTGGTCGAGACCGGAGGTGATCACACCGCGGCAATGCCCGTCCGCGACGTCGGCACGGATCACCGTCGTATTTTCCAGCAGCGTGACATCCAGCTCGCGCAGGGCATTCAGCAGACAGGTGCGCAAACGCAGACCACTGACTCCCGGAGGGATGGAAAGCATTTCCACCACCGGGCAATCCAGCAGCTCCACCAGTTTTTTCCAAAGGAAGTTGCGCACGCCGCACACAGGCGGCAGCAGGATGAGGTCCTGTCGGCCGCAGGCTTTTTTCAGGGCATCGGCCAGCCAGAAGACCCCTTCGGGACGGTCCACATAGCGGGCCAGATCCAGAGCCGTGATATTGCGGTGCGTTTTGCCCAAGGGCGAGGGCAGAACGACTTCGGTGAACTCGATGCTCCTGAGAGCAGGATAACGGCGGAACTGCTTGATGATCAGATTGGGCTGGCAGTCGCGCAGACCCTCGATGGTGACCACGGCAACTCGTTTGGCCTTCAGCAGCAGATCGCCATCGGCGCTGGCCGGGCACAGGCCGCTCGGCTTAAGGGTGCCCATGATACTGGGGACCAGGCGATTGTTCTCTTTCATGGGCAGCAGGGACAGGCCCTGAGCGGCACAGATTTCTTCCAGGAAAGAGCAGGCTTCGGCCACACGATCACGTCCCAGCAGGCGATAGGGATGGGCCTCGGGCAAGGATTCGATGGCATCCAGCGGATGGCCGGAAACAGCCTGGCCGTTGACATAGCCCAAGACGTCCACGCAACCGCTACCGATGGCCAGCGCTCCCACGCCCCGGGAAAGGACAGTGACCTTGCGGCCGCGCCGGGCAGCGGCAAGGGCCGCCACAAGGCCGGACATGCCGGCGCCGATAACCAGGACGTCGCTATTTCTCTTGTTCATTGCCGGCTCCATCCAGATTGAGGGTGGCCGCATAGATGGCACGCCCCAGTTCGATTTCTTTCAGCTGCTTGCCCCACAGGGCCGGGCGCAGACCACGCCAGCGTTCCTGCAGGAATTGGGAGACGTCTTCCGTGGGGGAGAAGGCCAGGGGAACATTGCGCTCGGTCAAAGCGCCGATGGCGCGCAGGGAGCAGAACGTGCCCTGGCAGGTACCCATGCCCAGACGAGTGCGCAGGCGGACATCATGCAGGGAGTGGGTGGCAGGGTCGCGGGCCACATATTCCACTTCAGCCATGCTGACCATCTCGCATTCGCACAGCAGTTCGTTGTCCTTTTCGGATGCGGCCTTTTCCACTACATCGGCAAACGTGCTGCCCAGACGGTCGGCAGCAAGGACGGCGCCATTGAGCGGGAAGACCTTGGCGGCTTTTTGCATCAGCTCGGGGGAGGGATCCTCCATGATGGGTTCTTCCGCCGTACGGCACGGCTCGTTATTGCCGAGATAGCGGCAGACCAGATCGCTCATCCGTTCCGCCATCAGGCGGTAGGTGGTCAGCTTGCCGCCGAAGATGCTGGCCATGCCTTCCAGGCCGTCCTGCTTGTGGTCCACGATGTGGAAATTGCGGCTGGCGGCACGGCCCACGGCATTGTTGGGGGTGTAGAGCGGGCGCGTACCGGCAAAGGCACGCAGGATGCGGTACGAGCGCAGATCGGGGAACAGGGGCTCGCCGATATCCAGCAGACGCAAAACGTCCTCGGTCGTGGGCGTATTGTTGTCCGGGCGGTCGGTAGGCGTCGACGTGGTTCCCAGGATGGTGATGGAACCGTGCGGGACGAAGATGTCACCGTCGGAGCTTTTGTGCAGGCGGTTGACCACGCGCGACGTGAAGCGGTGGTTGAAGACAATCAGCGTCCCGCGGTCGGGCGACACGCTGACATCCAGGCCGGCCAGCTGGGCGATCTGTCCGGACCAGGAACCGGCGGCATTGACCACGTATTCACAGGCGATGTCCAGTTCTTCGCCGGTGATGCGGTTGCGGGCCGTGACGCCCGTGACCTTACCGTTGCTCTGCTTGATGGCGATGACTTCGTGGTAGGTGAGGATGTCACCGCCGTAGCGCCGGGCACACAGGGCATTGTGCCAGACCAGACGGAAGCCGTCGACGCAGGAGTCCGGCACGCGGTAAACAGAACAGATATTGGGAGCCAGATTGGGCTCCAGCCGCCGTGCTTCGGCCACATCGATGCGCTCGGCGGAGATGCCCGCACGGGCACAGGCTTCGACCCAGCCGGGTTCGAAGGCCGGGTCGTCCAGTTTGGTACGGACGAAAAAGCCTTCGGTCTCTTCCACACATTGCTTGCCGATGCGGCGCAGGATCATGTTTTCTTCGATGCATTCCCGGGCGGATTCGCTGTCACTGACAGCGTACCGGGCGCCGCTGTGCAGCAGGCCGTGGAAGCGGGAGCTCGTGCCGTGGGCCAGCCCCCCCTGTTCCAGCAGCAGGGCGGGCACGCCGCGCATGCTCAGGTCGCGCAGAATGCCGATACCTGTCGCACCACCGCCAATGATGATCACTGTGGTTTCTTTCACGCTGTCCTCCGCTCACAGGAGCGACAATTATAGCTTTGGAATCTTCGTTTGCGAAAGTTATACGGGGAAGTCGTCCCTTTCCTCTACTTACAGGACATTGTTGTGTCAAGATGGGCAAGAGGCGTGAAAAACGCCGCTTGCAGCAGGCCATCGGCCTGTGTAGAATCCCGGCACGGCGGCGGGTGCCGGACGGGGGCGCCACAGTTTTGCCGTCATTTTTTTCATTTTTGAAACTTGGGGGACACGGCATGCGGCTTCCTGACAAACGTTGCATCGTTCTGGACATGGATGGTACCATCTATATGGGGGACAATCCCATCGAGGGGGCCGTGGCCTTTGTGCAGCGGCACTGGGAAGATGTGGACTTCTTCTTCCTGAGCAACAATACCTCCAAGGCACCGGAGACCTACATCAAAAAGCTGAACGGCATGGGTATCCCCGCCCGCAGGGAGCAGCTGCTCTCGCCGGTGACGCCGCTGGTCGCTTTTTTGAAGGCGGAAGGCATCCATACGGCGTATGTGGTCGGCAACCGGGATTTCGTTTCCGACCTGCGCCAGCGCATGCCCGAACTGAAGCAGCAGGAAGAAGGCGCACAGGCTGTCATCCTGGCCTATGATACGGAACTGACCTATGAAAAACTGTCACGTTCCGCGTTGCTGCTGCAAAAGGATGATGTGCGCTTCCTGGCCACGCATCCGGATCTGGTCTGCCCCTCCCCGGAAGGCCCCCTGCCGGACGTGGGCAGCTTTCTGGCCCTGTACGCCACCGCCACAGGCAGGAGACCGGAGCGCATCTTCGGCAAGCCGGATGCGACCCTGCTTTCCGGCCTGCTGCAGCGTTATGCGCCGGAAAACATGCTGATGGTGGGCGACAGGCTGTCCACCGACAAGTTGCTGGCCGAGAACGCCGGCATCGATTTCCTGCTGGTCCTGAGCGGAGAAGCCCGGCGTTCCGACCTTCCCGGACTGGAGCGCCAGCCGACCCTGGTGCTGGATCACCTGGGACTGCTTGACCAGTAGGCCGCAAGAGGCAATAGTAATAAAAACGTCCGGCAGCTTTTTTCGTAGTCGCAACCCCCGGTATGCCTATGGCCCATACTTCTTTCTTTTTCGATCTTGACGGCACCATCACCGATTCCAAGCAGGGCATCATCAATTCCGTCCTGTATTCTTTGAACCATTTCGGGATCAGGGCCAGTGCAGACAGCCTGCTCTTCTTCATCGGTCCGCCGCTCAAGCAGTCCTTTGCCCGCTATTTTCCGGGAGACAGCGCCCGTGTCGCACTGGCGGTGGAAAAATACCGCGAGTACTTCCGGCGGCAGGGGATGTTTGAAAATCAGGTCTATCCCGGGGTGCCCCAGATGCTGGAGCGTCTGATCGAGCAGGGACACCGCATCCATCTGGCCACATCGAAGCCGGAGGTGTTCGCCCGTCAGATTCTGGATCATTTCCAGTTGAGCCGATACTTTTCCTTTGTGGCCGGTGCCGAGCTGAACGGGGCCCGCAACGACAAAGTCGATGTGCTGCGTTATGCCCTTCAGGAAACGGGCGCGGATGTGTCCCATTCGCTGATGGTGGGGGACAGGTTCCATGACGTGGTCGGCGGTCATGCCGTAGGCATGAAGACCGTGGGCGTGCTGTACGGGTACGGGAGCCGTCAGGAACTGGAGTCCGTCCATGCTGACTATATCTGCCAGAGCATGACGGATCTGCAGACGACTTTGCTGGCCCTGGGGGCCGAGATGCGCCACTAGGCGGGACGCTGTCCTAAGTGGATGAAAAAAGGCCGCTGCCCCTGTGACAGGCATCAGTTTACGAAGAGGAGATTTTCCGCGGTAAAGGCCTGTTACGAGCATTCGCATGAGAAAGAAAAAGCCCGGTATCACAGGATACCGGGCTTTTTTATCGTATGGGGCGTATTGCCGACGGCTGGCCGGGGCCGGTCAGCAGGCAGGCAGGAGCGGGGCTAGTTGATATCCCAGTCCAGGCCGAAGGTGTCGTGCAGGATGCGCACGGCCAGTTCCACGTACTTTTCCTGGATCAGGATGGTGATCTTGATCTCGGAGGTGCTGATCATCAGGATGTTGATGCCTTCCTGGGTCAGGGCGGAGAAAGCACGGGCGGCCACGCCGGAGTGGTTGCGCATGCCGACACCGATGGCGGAGACCTTGGCCACATTGACGTCGGAGACCACGTCGGTGGCGCCGGTGCGTTCCTTCACTTCTTCCATGATGGCCAGGGTCTGCTTGAGATCCTTGCGGGAGATGGTGAAGGTCATGTCGGTATGGCCGTCAAGGCTGGTGTTCTGGACGATCATGTCCACCAGCACGCCCTTTTCGGAAAGGGGGCCGAAGATGGCGGCGGCCACGCCGGGCACGTCGGGAAGGTCGTGCAGGGTCACACGAGCCTGGTCCTTATCATAGGCAATGCCGGAAACAAGAACAGCTTCCATGCTGGAGTCCTCCTGGGTAACGAGCGTGCCGGGGTCGTCGGAAAAAGTGGAGCGGACGCGCACAGGCACTTTGTACTTCTTGGCAAATTCCACGGAACGGATGTGCAGCACCTTGGCGCCCATGCTGGCCATTTCCAGCATTTCTTCATAGGCGACACGATCCATCTTGCGGGCGCTGGAGCAGATGTTGGGGTCGGTGGTATAGACGCCGTCCACATCCGTGTAGATCTCGCATTCCACCGAACCCAGGGCGGCAGCCAGGGCAACGGCCGAGGTGTCGGAACCGCCGCGGCCCAGGGTGGTGATGCGCTGGGACTCCGTGCACCCCTGGAAACCGGCGACCACCAGCACGTCGTATTCATCCAGATAGCTGCGCAGGCGCTGGCTGTCGATGGATTCGATACGCGCATTGCCGTGGTCGTCATCGGTAATGATGGGGATCTGCCATGCCAGCAGGGAACGGGCGCGGATGCCCGCGTCTTTGAGCAGCATGGTGAAGAGCGCGATGGAGACCTGTTCCCCGGTGGAGACCAGAGAATCACATTCCGCCGGGTCCGGAGTGGAGGACCACTCGGAGGCCAGGGCCAGCAGACGGTTGGTCTCGCCCGAACGGGCGGAAAGCACGACCACCATCTTGTAGCCCTTGTTCAACCCGGCCTGCACTTTTTCGCGCACTTTCTTCATGCACTCCAGGTTTGCCACTGAAGTGCCACCGAATTTTTGAACTAAGATTTTCATGCCAGATTCCATTGATGCACCTGTCTCACGAAAAAAGGGGCAGATCCGTCCGGGAGCCGTGCCGTCCGGATGTGGTCCAGGCTGTATGCAGCTCCTGAGCCAGAGCCTGAGACGCCTGCCCATGCGCCATTACCGTCAGGAATCGTCCCTTTTCGCATGACTCCAGCCGGATGTCCAGAAATTCCTTGGGAAGGGCCGCTTCGGGGATATACTGGGCCCATTCCACGATGCAGATGCCTGCATCGGCGTCCAGCGCGTCCCAGACTTCGTCGGGAAGGGAGGCCGGGCAACGGTAGAGGTCGCAGTGCAGGACAGGCGGGCAGGTGGGATAATTGTTGCAGATGGTGAAGGACGGACTGGAGATCTCGGCCTGGTCGCCACCCGGCAGGGCCGCGACCAGGGAGCGCGTCAGGGTCGTTTTGCCGCTGCCCAGATCTCCTTGCAAAAGCAGGGCGCGCACCTGGGGGGCGTTTTGCATCATGCCGGCCAGCAAGGTGCCGAGGCGGGCGGTATCGTCCAGGGATTCGAGCACAAAGGTAAAGGCATCCATAGCGGGGGTATCCGGTTAAAGTGTCATGGCCTGGGGCAGGGCATCGGCCAGTTCGCCGGCCACATTGCCCCGGTGGGGATGGGTACGGGCCAGTATCCGGCCGGCAGCGGCATGCAGCGCCACTGCCAGACAGGCGGCCTGATGGGCCGCCCGGGGGCTTTCCTGCAAGCGAGCCAGCAGGGCCGCGGTACAACCGGCAAGCACGTCGCCGGAACCGCCCATGGCCAGCTGGGGGACATCCAGGGGGCTGAGGCCTGTGGGGCAGTCCCGCTGGCCGACCAGCGTCCCTGCGCCTTTGAGGACGACAGCTGCGGGGATGGCTGCGCAAAGGGCCTTCAGGGCCGCCATCCTGTCCTGCTGGACAGCACTGCCCGGGCAGTGGAGCAGGGCGGCGGCCTCGCCGGGGTGCGGCGTCAGGATGTCTCCGGGGCCAAGGGCCGCCAGCAGGGCGGGATCCCCTGCCAGCAGCATCAGGGCATCGGCATCGAATACACAGGCCGGGCGTTCAGGTTCTTTCAGCAGGGCTGCCAGAAACGCATGGCTGTCTTCTCCGCGTCCCATACCGGGGCCGATGACCAGGGCCCGGCACTGGTGGAGGCGTTGCCGCAGGTCGTCCGGGAGCTGGGCGGGCCAATCCCTGTTTCCGGGATCGCCCAGGGGCAGCGTCATGATCTCGGGCCAGCCCATGCGCACCTGATCTTCACCGGCTGCGGGCATGGCTGCCGTGACCAGGCCGGCACCGCTACGCAGCGCCCCCCGGGCGGCCAGATGTCCGGCACCGCACATGCCGGGGCGTCCTCCCATGACGAGGATATGCCCGTAGGTGTTCTTGTAGCTCGCGGCCGTCATGGCAGGCAGCAGGGTCAGGGCATGGCCGTCCAGAAGGCGGAAAGAGCAGGGGCCTTCTTTCCGGACTTTGGCAGGCATGGCGATGGGGCCCACATGGCATTCCCCGGTATAAGGACGGGCCCACGGCAGCATCAGGCCGGGCTTGGCGGCGGCAAAGCTGACCGTCATGTCCGCTTTGACAGCCTCGGGACAGGGCAGGCCGCTGGTGGCATCCAGGCCCGACGGTACGTCCAGGGACAGGATCAGCGGCCGGGGAGAAAGTTCGTTCACGAAGGAGACCAGACGTCGGGCGTCGTCGCGCAGCTGGCCGGAAAAACCCGTGCCCAGCAGCCCGTCCACCAGGATGTCGGGATGAGGGAGGTGCGTCTCCGTCAGCGCGGCCACCGGAAGGAAGGGGACGCCACATGTCAGGGCCGTCCGGAGATGATATGCCGTTTCGTTCCGGTAATGCTCCAACGGCCGGGTATGGAAAACATGCGGGCAGGCTCCGGCATCAAGCAGATAACGGGCAAGGCAGGCGGCATCGCCGCCATTGTTGCCGCTGCCCATGAGCAGCCAGACCTGCTTCCCCGCAAGCCGGGGGCACAGGGCGCTCAGCTGGCGGAACGCCGCGGCCGCGGCATTTTCCATCAGGATCTCCGGCAGGATGCCCAGTTCCATGGCCTGCCTGTCCCACTGCTGCATCTCGTGCGGCAGGGGCAGCGGCGGCAGTGCGGACCACCATTCCCCGTTCATCGTCAGGCCTCCAGTACGACAACCGCGGCTGCCGTGGTTCGTTCATGCGTGATGGATACATGGATATGGCGCACGCCCAGCTGCCGGGCACGCTCCAGGGCCGGGCCGGTAAAGCGCAACTCCGGTTTGCCCGTCGGCGTGGGCAGGATCTCGATGTGCCGTGGGCCGATCCCCAGGCTGAAGCCGCAGCCCAGCGCCTTGACGGCGGCTTCCTTGGCAGCCCAGCGTCCGGCCACGAAGGCGGGCCGCAGCTCCGGGCAGGCATCCTGTTCGGCAGGTGCCAGGATCCTGGCTGCGAAACGTGCCCCATGGCGTTGCAGGGCCCGTTCCATACGCCCGATATCGGTCAGGTCCATCCCCAGTCCCACCAGCATGTCCGCCCCCGGAGTTGAAGCTCAGGAAAAAAAACGCTATACTGCGCACTCAATCGATTTGTTTTGACGTTATCACTGTCGGGCGTCAAGAGCGCCCCAAGGGAGAAAACATATGAAATTGTGTATCGTCGGCACCGGCTATGTGGGTCTGGTGAGTGCTGCCTGCTTCGCTGAAATGGGCAACTCCGTGACCTGCATCGATGTCAACAAGGATGTTGTGGCCCGCCTGAATGCCGGCTCCGTGCATATTTTCGAGCCCGGCCTGGAACCCATGGTGCGCCGCAGCCATGCCGATGGCCGCCTGAAGTTCACCACCAGCCTGGCGGAAGGTCTGGTTGGCGCTGATTGCGCCTTCATCTGCGTGGGTACCCCTCCCGGAGAAGACGGTTCCTGCGACCTGCACTACGTGGAGCAGGTGGCCCGCGAGATCGGTCGTACCATGGAAAACGACCTCATCGTGGTGGACAAGTCTACGGTGCCGGTGGGCACTGCCGACCGTGTGCGCGCCATCATCACCGAAGAACTGGCTGCCCGCGGCAAGAATTTCGACTTCGAGGTGGTCTCCAACCCCGAGTTCCTGAAGGAAGGCGACGCCATCTCCGACTTCATGAAGCCTGACCGCGTGGTCATCGGCACCTCGTCGGACAAGGCCGCCGCCACCATGCGCGAACTGTACGCGCCCTTTGCCCGCACCCGTGACAAACTGATCGTCATGGGCATCCGCAGCGCTGAAATGACCAAATACGCCGCCAACTGCATGCTGGCCACCAAGATCTCCTTCATCAACGAGATCGCCACCATCTGCGAGCGTGTGGGCGCCGACGTGCGCGACGTGCGCAACGGCATCGGTTCTGACAGCCGCATCGGCTACCAGTTCATCTATCCCGGCGTTGGTTACGGCGGCTCCTGCTTCCCCAAGGACGTGAAGGCCCTGATCCATACGGCCGAAGCCGCCGGTATGGAGCCCAAGCTGCTCAATGCCGTGGAAGCCGTGAACGCCCGCCAGAAGCTGCACATGGCCGAGCGCATCAAGGAATACTTTGCGCCGCAGGGTGGTGTGAAGGGCAAGACCCTGGCCCTGTGGGGCCTGGCTTTCAAGGCCAACACCGACGACATGCGTGAAGCCGCTGCCATCAACATCATCAACGCCCTGACCGAAGCCGGCATGAAGGTGCGGGCTTTCGACCCCGTGGCGGCCGATAACGCCCGCCGTATCTTCCAGGACAACCCCCTGGTGGAGATCGTGGACGACCAGTACGGCGTGTGCGATGGTGCCCAGGCTCTGCTGGTGGTGACGGAATGGAACCAGTTCCGCAATCCCGACTTCGACCGCATCAAGTCCCTGCTGACCGCGCCGCTGCTCTTTGACGGCCGTAACCTCTACTCGCCCGCCGCCATGGGCAGCCGTGGTTTCGCCTACTTCTGCATCGGCCGCCGTCCCGACTAGGCAACGAACCGACCCAAGACCAGAGGAGGGCCTGTCCTGTAAAGGGCAGGCCCTTTTTATATGTGCAGAGGCGGCTTGCGGAAAGCTGACTGCGTTGAAAGCCTGCAAAGGGTTGGGCGGGATGCCATGCTTATGGAGTGTCGAACAAACGGCAGGATCTTTGGCTGGTACGGGAAAGACGGTCTCTTTCTCTCTATGAGAAGTATCCCCTGAGGGCGAGCCATAAAAAATCCCCGGCAGTTTCCTGCCGGGGATCTGTTTTTTAGCGGGGAGGGAAAGGACTAGTTCTTGCGGATGGAGCGGGAGACGAAATCCAGGGTCTCGTCATAGAGCTCCGGCAGGGCATAGGGGGTCAGCACGCGGGTACGGTTGGCCCCCACCATCAGGGAGATGATGACCTGCGCCGTGGCCTTGCTGTCCACATTGACGATGCTGCCGTCGCGGATGCCGCGCTGGATCTGCTCTTCCAGTTCACGATGCACCTGGGCGAACATGGAATCCATCTGTTCCCTGTCCGTCTTGGTCTTCATATCGCTGTACGGGGAGCAGCGCACCAGCACCAGCCAGTTGGAGTCCTTGTCCACAGAGAAGTCCAGATAGGCCTTGCAGAAGTGCATGACGGCATCATAGCCGCAGGCCGCATCGGCCGTGGCCTGGCGCAGCTTGACCAGAAAATGTTCCAGCACATCGAGTCCCGAGGCCAGAAACAGTTTTTCCTTGTTGCCATAGTGATGCGTCAGCAGTCCAAGGGCCACACCAGCCCGGTCGGAAATCTTCTTGAAGGTGGTTTCCACATAGCCACATTCACCAAAAAGTTCCTTGGCGGCCTGGAGCAGGGCTTCTTTTTTATTTTTTGCAGTCATGGTCATTGCGGGGGTTAAGCGTCTTTTTCACAATCGGCCAGAACTGTTTACTCGCTCAATGAAGGCAAGTCAATGCATGGCGCCTATCCTTTACGCGTCCGACGGAAGGAGTTCTGGGCATAATCGCCCAACCTTTCCAGACGGCGGTCCACCATATCGTAGAGGCTGCCGGGCGTGAACGTATCGTCCTTGCGGCGACGTCCCACGGGCAGCTCCGTGAGCAGGGTCAGGGCCTCTTCGATACTGCGGACGGCATAGATGGCGAACTGTCCCTTTTCCACGGCCTGGAGCACATCCGGGGAGAGCATCAGGTGATCCACATTGTCGTGGGGGATGATGACCCCCTGACTGCCCGTGAGACCATGCCGTGCGCAGACCTTGAAGAAACCTTCGATCTTCCGCGTCACGCCGCCCACGGCCATGATCTGCCCGGAATGGCTGACCGCGCCCGTGAAGGCCAGGTCGAGCCGCACGGGCACATCGGCAAGGGCGGAGAGCAGGGCCACCAGCTCCGCACCGGAAGCGGAGTCGCCTTCGATACCGGCATAGCTTTGTTCGAAATAGAGCGACCCGGCCAGAACAAGAGGTTTCTTGCGGGCAAAGAGATTGGTCAGGTAGCTCTTGAGGATCATCATGGCCTTGGTATGGATGGGGCCGCCCAGTTCGGCTTCCCGCTCCAGGTCGATGATGCCTTCATGGCCGACGCCCACGGTACAGGAGATGCGGTGGGGCAGGCCGAATTCAAAATCACCGTAGCCGGTGACCGACAGGCCGTTGACCTGACCGATGGCACTGCCTGAAGTACAGACCTTGATCATCTCGCGGTCGTACTCTTCCATGAAGATCTCTTCCACAAGATTGGCCCGGTAGGTGCGCGCCGCATAGGAACGCTCCATGATATCACCGGTGACGATCTCGGCGCCTTCCATGCCTGCCAGGGCGTCCCCCTCGATCATCTGTTCGCGCAGCAGCGGGAACTTGAGCGACAGGCGGCGCTGGTCCTCGCACAGATGCGAGCCCAGATCCACCAGCCAGGCCAGGGCCGTGCGGTCGAAGGGCCGCAGGCCGGATTCTTCCGCGATGCGGGCGATGACCGACAGATAGAAACGGACGCCGGCGGCATTGCGGTCCATGCGTTCGGCCATCTGGGCCTTGATGCGGAACAGCTTGGCGAAGCGGTCCTCATTGAGGACCAGGGCTTCGTACAGGTCTTCCGTACCGATAAGCACGACCTTGAGGTCCAGCTTCAGGGGCTCGGGGTTGATGCCCTTGGTGCGGATGGCGGCATCCGGGGTCTCCGCGCCGTCTTCGATGCGCAGGGAATTGGCCCGCAGGGCCCGCAGCAGACCTTCCCAGGCATTGGGATGCTGCAGCAGGTCTTCCGCCCGCAGGACGAGGAAGCCCCCGTTGGCCTTGTGCAGGCTCCCGGCCCGCACAAGGGTGAAATCCGTCACCAGAGCGCCCAGCTCGGATTCCCGCTCGATACAGCCCAGCAGGTTGGACGCGGTGGGATGGTCTTCCACCACGATGGGGGCGCCGCTGAGCTGGCTGTTGTCCACGAAGACATTGACGTCATAGCGGTACAGCGGATCGCCCTGCGGCGGCAGGGGCGCATGGGGGACATCCGGGCCGGACTGGCTGGCCTCCCGGGGCAGGAAGGCTTCGGTGTTCTTCAGGATGTCCGCGCGCAGGCTGACAAAGTACTGTTCCAGGGCCTCGCTCTGGCAGGCTTTGAGCAGTTTTTTCTGGGCCGGGAGCAGCAGGGCGTCCAGCACCTGGGCCATGACGGTCTGTTCCAGGTTGCGCTCGTCGTCATGGAAGCTTTCCTCGGCCTTGCTCAACTGGCGCATGAAGCTGGCCATGCTCTGGACCAGGGTCTCCCCGCGCCGCTTGAGGGTCATGCGCAGGCTGTCGTCCAGATGCTCGAACTCTTCCTCGCTCAGCCGTTTGCCCTTGACCAGCGGATACAGGGTCAGGCTGCCGCCTTCGTCCATGTCGAGATGGAAGCCCTTGTGCTGGGCCACGGAGGTCATCTTGCTCAGCAGGCCGCTGCGGATCTTCTGGAAGCTGTCCACCAGCCGGGCACGCTGCTTGACGAAGGGCGCGGCTTCGAAGCGGCGGGGCAGTTCATGCAGGATGGCATCCACGGTGGAGGTCACGCACTGCTTGAACTTTTTGCCCTGACCGGCAGGCAGGGAAAGCAGACGCGGCCGGTCGGGGTCATCGAAGTTGTGGACATAGACCAGATCCGGCGGCGTCGGCCGTTTGCGGGCCTGCGGGCCAAGATAGGAGAGCAGGGTATAGCTGCGCCCCAGATTGGCATCGCCGGAGACATAGACATTGTAGCCACAGGCCCTGATGTTCAGGGCCATGTCCAGAGCCTGCATGGCGCGAGGCTGGAAAGCGTTGCGGCTGCCCGCCCCGTTGCGGGGCAAGGGGATCTCCCGGCTGTCCTGCCAGGGGATGCGTTCGGGATCGAACGTCGCGTGCAGTCGCGATGTGGGCAGAGGAAGGATCTTGGGCATCATTACTACCGGTTTTCAGCATACAGGCGGTCAAGGATGTCCTTGCCGCCCTTGTCCAGAAGATGACGGGCCAGGGCAAAGCCCGTTTCGCGTGCCGTGGCGGCCGTACCTTCCTGCTGTTCGCGCAGGATGACGCTGCCGTCCACTTCGGCCACCAGGCCGTCCAGGATGAAGCGGTCGTCGTCCAGCATCTCCGCATGACCGGCGATGGGCACCTGACAGCCGCCGTCCAGACCGGCCAGGAAACCGCGCTCGGCTTCCACGCAGATGCGGGTGGGGCGGTGTTCCATGCGGGACAGCAGTTCCAGCACTTCACTGTCATCACCACGGCATTCGATGCCCAGGGCACCCTGACCCACGGCGGGCACGAAGGAGGCCGCCTCGAAATGGTGCATGCGGTCCGCGGAAAGACCCAGACGCTTGAGCCCGGCGGAGGCCAGCACGATGGCGTCGTATTCGCCTTCCTTCATCTTGCGCAGGCGGGTATCCACATTGCCGCGCAGGGAAAGGATCTCCAGGTCGGGACGCAGATTGAGCAGCTGGGCCTGGCGGCGCAGGCTGCTGGTGCCCACGCGGGCCCCCCGGGGCAGTTCGTCCAGAGAGGCGTAGCGGTTGGAGAGCAGGCAGTCCACGCAGATCTCACGCTGGGGCACGCAGCCCAGGACGAGGCCCTCGGGCAGGACCATGGGCACGTCCTTGATGCTGTGCACGGCCAGGTCGGCGGAACCGTCCAGCAGGGCTTCCTCGATCTCCTTGACGAACAGGCCCTTGCCGCCCACCTTGGACAGAGGGACATCCAGGATGATGTCGCCGCGGGTCTTGATGACGCGCAGGCTGATGTTCAGGCCCGGTTCCAGGGACTCCAGGCAGGCTTTGACGTGTTCGGCCTGCCAGAGGGCCAGCTGACTGCCGCGGGTGGCGATGACGAGATTTTTGCGCATGGCGTCTCCTAGTGGCCGCAGGTGGCGCAGTTACCGCCGGAGCAGCCGGCGCAGCCGCCGGAAGAGGCGGGCATGGAAGGAGCGAAGGAGTCATCGCCGCCGTTGCCGCCGCTGCAGTGAGCGCAGCGGGACATCAGCTTGCGGGTCTCGGCCGCGCCGCAATGGGGGCAGGCGGGCAGGTCATCGCCAAAGACAAGTTCCTCAAAATCCTTGCCGCATTTGGTGCAAGTGTATTCGTAGATGGGCATGGTCGTATAACCTCTTACTGCGGATCGACGGCCTGGATCGCCGTCACGTTTTCGAAAAGATAGTAATCCACCAGCCTGCAGACAAGATGGCCGGCGGCAAAAAGCAGTTCATGGACAAGGGAGGCAGGGGCCCCGGAAGCATCCGGGACATCGATCACGAGCCCGGGCAGGGACAGACCCGCGACAGGACGCCCGCAAAGAGTGATGCAGGACATGCCGGTCTCCTGCGCCAGTGCCAGCACGGGCCCCATGGTCGTCTGTGCTGTGTCGGGGAGGAATGTCAGGAGCGCATCCCCGGGCCGGGCCAGGGCCTCGAGCTGCCGCAGGGCCGCTCTGTCCGCCGTCTGGTACCCCGGGCTCCCGGCCGGCAGCAAGATGGCCGGCAGCGCCGGCCGGTCGAGATCGAGCCGGTCAAGCAGGGCCTTGGCTGCGGCACGGGCACAAATACCGGCGGCCCCTTCGCCCAGGACGAGCACCTTGCCGTCATGGATAAGGCAGCGGGCCATGTGCAGGGCCGCCTTCTGCAAAAGGGGCGTTCTTTCCTGGAAAAAGACCTCGCGCAGGCGGGCGCCTGTCCGGCTGTATGTCGTTATGATGTCCTGCGCTGTCTGCATGGTGTCGTCCTGATGGCCTGCGGCCGTACCATTTTTAAGACAAAGCAACTGCCCTGACAAGATAAAAAGCCTCTTCCCACTTGCACTGCGCGCGCCTATAACGTAGAGAAAAAGGATGCAAAGCAAAGCCCGCCATATTCTCGTGGTCCGCAAGGCCAACAGTGACCGTGCGGCACGTCTCGAAGCTGAAATAGGTGCCTGGCTGCGCGCCAGGGGACACTCTGTCACGGCCATCAGCGGAGGGTTTGACGATCCCGCCTATGCTCTTCCCGATCTGGATTTTGCCGTTGTCCTGGGAGGGGACGGCACCATGCTGGGTGTGGCCCGTCGGGTGGCAGGCCGGGGCATCCCCCTGCTGGGCATCAATTTCGGCCGGGTCGGCTTCTTGGCCGACATCCAGCCGGAGCAGTGGGAGAAGGGCCTTGCCGATTCCCTGGCAGGCATCACTCCCGAGCGTACCTGTATGGCCCTGCAATGGAAAGTCGTACGCAATGAAAGCACGCTCGCCAAGGGCGTGGCCGTCAATGACGTCGTCCTCAGCCGGGCGGCCCTCTCGCGGCTCGTCAACATGGACATCGGCGTGGACGGGCAGGAGATGTGCCGTCTGCGCAGTGACGGCGTGATCATCTCCACCCCCATCGGCAGTTCGGGCTACAGCGTCTCCGCCGGAGGCCCGCTGCTGTACCCGAGCCTCAACTGCATGGTGTTCACGCCCATCTGTCCTTTCCTGAATACCATCCCCCCCATGGTCTTTCCCCATAAGACCCGCTTCTGTATCGACCTGCTGCCCGGTACCACCGAGACCTACATCACGGTGGACGGTCAGGAAGGCCTGCTGCTCCAGGTGGGGGACCGGGTGGAGGTGACGGGGCTGGAAGACGCCGTCTGCTTTGTGGGCAAGGAAATGCCGTTTTTTGAACGCTTGCGGACGCGCGGCTTCGTGACGGATATGGCATCGGGCGCCAAACACAAGTGAGGCCCGCATGAATGGGAACGCGCCGCGCCGCATGGCTGATGTCCGGCTGGGAAAAGATGCCTGCTTCGACGCATGGCTGTACAATCTGTTCATCGACAACAACCTTGTCCATGACCTCAATCCGCACATCGTTGCCAGTCCTGAACAGCTGAAATTCATGGTGGCCGGCGGCCCCGGCAGCGTGTATCTTCCCTGTTCGGACGCCATGTTCGCCTTGCTGTGCGAGCCGACCATGCCCCGACGGCTGCAAAAAGAGTACAATCGCGCTTGGCGCATCCTCGTGCGCCTTGTGCGGTCCCTCGTGACGGACAGGATGCAGCGCCGGGCGCTGCTGCTGTTCTGTCGTTACCGCTTCCGCAGTGCGGTTGCCCAGCATACGCTTTTGCCGCCGCGTCTCATCAAGCGCATGACCAACATCGTCCTGGCCCAGGGGCTGGGCGATGGCGATCCCTGGCGGCAGCGCCGCCATGCGCTCAATATCCTGCAGCGCGAGATCCTGCGCTCGGAGAGCGTGCGTACCGCCCTTGAAGGCATGCCGGTAGCCCCGCTGCCGGATACGCTCGAGGCGGCCCGGGCCCGGCTGGATGCCTGCAGCCTGGTCCGTCATTTGTTCCTTTCCGCCTATACGCTGGAGCTGGAGACCGCCGTCCCCGACAGGATATTTTTGGAAGAAGAGTTCCACCGCGCGGAGCAGAAGGCTGCGGAGCTGGAAAGCTATCTGGATGAACTGGCCTCCCGGCCGCGGACCATCCTGTATCTGTGTGATGCCGACGGCGGGGTGGTCTTCGATCTGGCGGTGGTGCGCAAGCTGTTGCGCATGCAGCATCGTGTCATTTTTGCCGTCAAGGACGGTTTCTTCTTCTATGCGCCCACCTTGGATGACGTGGAAGAAGATCCTGTCCTGCGTGAGGAGCTGAAGCAGGACTATATCGTTCGTGACGCCCACCTGAGCAAGAACCAGCTGCTGCGCCATCTGCGCGAGCACCGTCTGCTGGTCATCAGCGACGGGACGCGTGAGCGGCTCAACCTGTACCGGGTCTCCATCAGTTTTTCCCGTGCCTGGAAGGAAGCGGACCTTATCCTGGCCAAGGGCTGGCGTTCGGCCGACATGCTGCTGGGCACCAGCTGCGAGTTCACCCGCGATATCCTTTGCTACTGGCATGACGGCGCGGACATGCATCTGGCCCTGCGCCGGCATGCGCCCGGGGTAAAAAAATTGACCGAGCAGGACGTGGCGGCCCATGCGGACGGCATCATCGCCCGCATGCGCGAGGCCCGCATGAACGGCCGTACGGTCATGTTCTACAGCTGCATCATCGGCAGCATCCCCGGCGAGACCCAGACCGCCATCTCACTGGCGCGGACCTTTGTGGGCGATCTGCGCAAACGCCTGGACAACGTCCTGATCGTCAATCCTGCCGAGCATTTCGTGGAGGGCATGGACGGGGACGACCTCATGTTCATGTGGGAGCGCGTGCAGCGGAGCGGCTTCATCGACGTCTGGCGTTTCCAGACGTTTGCTGATATCGAAGAAAGCTTCCGGCTCATGGGACGCAAGGTCCCGCCCATCTGGTCCGGCAAGGACGCCACTTTTTCTACCGGCTGCACCCAGGAGATGCGCATAGCCCTGGACGTGCAGCGGCAAAACAGGGAAATGCAGATCATCGGGCCCGATCCGGCCCGCTTTACACGGCGTGGCGAGTACGGCGTCGGCAAATATTTCGACGCGACCATCAGCCGTTCCTAACATCTGGTTCACGGAGTTTTTCATGCCTGCATATGAAGCCGTCATCGGCTTGGAAGTCCACGTACAACTGGCTACGGCCACCAAACTTTTCTGCTCCTGCCCCACCAGTTTCGGGCAGGCTCCCAACAGCAATGTCTGCGAAGTCTGCGGCGGCATGCCCGGTGCCCTGCCCATGCTCAACCGGCAGGCCGTGCACTATGCCTGTCTGGTGGGCCTTGCCACCAACTGCAGTATCCACCGCAATTCCATTTTCGCCCGCAAAAACTATTTTTATCCCGACCTGCCGTCCGGCTACCAGATCTCGCAGTTCGACCTGCCCATCTGCGAGCATGGCCATCTGACGGTCACGGTGGACGGTGCCGAAAAGCGCATCGGCATCACGCGAATCCACATGGAGAACGACGCGGGCAAGAACATCCACGCCCAGGGCGAGAACGTCAGCTATGTGGACCTCAACCGCGCCGGGACGCCGCTGGTGGAGATCGTTTCCGAGCCGGACATGCGTTCTTCCGCCGAGGCCGTGGCCTACCTCAAGGCCCTGTACGGCATCGTGACCTATCTGGGCGTCTGCGACGGCAACATGGAGGAGGGCAGCTTCCGCTGTGATGCCAACGTCTCCATCCGTCCTGTAGGCAGCACGACCTTCGGCACCCGTACCGAGCTCAAGAACCTGAACTCGTTCCGCAATGTGCAGCGAGCCATCGATTACGAGATCGCCCGCCAGCAGGATGCCCTGGCGGACGGGGAAGAGATCGTGCAGGAGACCCGCCTGTACGATGCCACCAAGAACATCACGGCTTCCATGCGCGGCAAGGAAGAAGCGCACGACTACCGTTACTTCCCTGATCCCGACCTGCTGCCCGTGACCATCACCGATGAGGAGTTCAGCCGCTGGCAGCAGGAACTGCCCGAGCTGCCTGCCGCCCGCATGCAGCGCTTCATCGCCATGACGGGCCTGCCCGAACCCGAGGCGGAAGTGCTGGTGCAGAGCCGTGCCATGGCCGATTTCTTTGAGGCTGCGGCGGCCAAAGCCGATGCCCGCAAGGTGGCCAACTTCATCCTCGGCCCGCTGCTGCGCGAGCTCAACGCCCGCTCCCTGCATGTGCAGGATTGTGCCATGACGCCCGAAGCTCTGGCCGAGCTGGTCAGCATCGTGGACAAGGGCCTCATCAGCGCCAAGATCGCCAATGACATCTTTGCCGACCTGATGGAAAACGGCGCCATGCCCGAAGCCTACGTCAAGGAAAAGGGCCTGGTGCAGATCTCCGACAGCTCTGCGCTGGAAGCGGCCGTGGACAAGGTGCTGGCCGACAATCCCGCCGAAGTGGAGGCTTTCCGTGGCGGCAAGACCAAGCTCATCAGCTTCTTTGTGGGCCAGGTCATGCGCGCGACCCGCGGCAAGGCCAACCCCGCGCTGGTCAATGAGCTGCTGGCCAAAAAGCTGGCTGGCTAGTCCGGAAACATAAAAAGCTGCAAGGGGGGCGCCTGGGGTGCCCCCTTATTTTTTTGAACGCAGCTCCAATTTTATTAAAGTTATACTTTAAGGAATAGTGCGCCGGAGCCGGAAGCCCTTTCATGGACAGAAAGCCCAAAATACGCTAGGCAAAAATCATGGCTTCATATTCATCTTCTCAGGAAAGGATCGATTTCGATGATCCTTTGCTGGCCAATCAGCTGTTTGGTCCCCGCAATGCCCATTTGGATTTGCTGGCCGCTGCCAGCGGTGCCCAGATAGGCAGCCGCGGTGCTTCTGTTTTTTTCTCCAGTCCGGACCATGCCGTCCTGCAGTGCCTGTACCGGCTTTTCGTGCAGCTCTATGATATGCTGCGCAACGGCATCAGCATCAGCCAGCAGGATATGTCCCGGGCCTATGCCATGCTGGCGGCCGATCCCGGGCTCAACCTGCGGCAGGTCTTCCAGGAGGCTGTCTTCGTCAATACGCCGCGCAAGACGGTGACGGCCCGCAATGTGGCCCAGAAGCAGTATCTGGATATCCTGCGCCGGAACGAGATGGTCTTTGCCGTGGGGCCTGCCGGTACGGGCAAGACCTATCTTGCTGTGGCCATGGCCATCTCCATGCTGCAGCAGCATCAGGTCAAGCGCATCGTGCTGACGCGTCCCGCCGTGGAAGCGGGGGAGCGGCTGGGCTTCCTGCCCGGCGACCTGGCGGACAAGGTCAATCCGTACCTGCGTCCCCTGTATGATGCCCTGCACGACATGGTGCCCCAGCCCAAGGTGGCATCCATGCTGGAAGTGGGGACCATCGAGGTGGCCCCCCTGGCCTTCATGCGTGGCCGTACCCTCAATGATGCCTTCATCATCCTGGACGAAGCCCAGAACACCACCCACGAGCAGATGAAGATGTTCCTGACCCGCATGGGCTTTGGATCGCGCGTGGTGGTCACGGGCGATACCTCGCAGATCGACCTGCCCGTCAACCCGTCTTCCGGGCGGGCCCGCTCGGGCCTCGTCCATGCCCTGGCCATCTTGGACAAGATCCCCGGTCTTGCCGTGCACCACTTCAGCAAGGCTGACGTGGTGCGCCATCCTCTGGTGGGAGCCATCGTCAATGCCTACGACAACGCCGAAAAAGACAGCTAGACCCTCCAGCATGGTGGCCCTGTGGCAGACGCTGAGAACGCGTCACCACTGCGGTCGCGGCCTGCTGGTATTGATCCTGACCCTGCTTTTCCTCTCGTTGCTGGCCGGTGCCAATCTGACGCCGGAAAGCCGCGTCTATGTGGCGGGGCAGGTGGCGGACAGTGACGTCATCGCTGACCGCGACATCCTGGTGGAAGACGTGCAGGCCAGCAAGGCCCGGCAGCGCCAGGTGCTCATGCTCCAGCCCTCGGTCTACGACCTGAGCATGCAGCCCTATGAGATGTTCCAGAACCGCATCCTTGGGATCCTGCATCATCTGAACGTGATGGCCGACCACAAGGGCTTGCAGAGCGTCAAGCCTGTGCCGGAAGAAGCCGCTCCGGCGGCTCCCGAAGCGGAGGACAGCGCGCCTACTGTGGGGCAGGCCGGGGAAGCCCCGGTCACGCCCGCTCCTGCCGCGCCTGTTGCCGCCCAGCGTCCTCTGCCCAGAGCCGAGGAAGATCTGGCGGACCTTCCGAGAGGGGAGGCCTCTGTCCGCCGTCTGGTGGAAGAACTGACGCCCCGGGTGGCCGAAGAGGTGCTGCCCCAGCTGGCCTTGCCGGAAGTGCAGCAGTACCTCCTCAAGACCCTGATGCCGCTGATCCGGGATCGCCTGGCCGAAGGCCTCGTGGGCGACATCCGCTCCGCCAGAGCTGGACGGGCCGGGGTCGTCATCCGCAACCTCGACAACGGTTCGGAACTGCTGCGCCCCGAAGTGACCACGCTGCCCGATGTGCAGTCCTTCCTGGCCGAGATCTCGTCCCTGCTGCGGCAGGAGGATACCCTCAACGCCCACTCCCGCCGGGCCATCAACATCCTGCTTTCCGCGACGGTCCCGGCGTCCCTGACGCTCAACCGTGAGACGACCCAGCGCCGCGGTGAAGCCGTGGTGGCCAATGTGGAGCCCGTCTTTTACCAGATCCAGAAAGGCGAGCTGGTGGTGCGCAAGGGGGACAGGGTGAGCCGCGAGCAGCAGCTCAAACTGCAGACCCTGTATAAGAGCGCTGCCGATCCCGTCCGCTGGGGCGTGGTGCTGGGGGCTTTCCTGTTCTCCCTGATCCTGTCCATCGGCTTCTTCGTGGCGCCCAGCGGCAAGCCCGGCACGCCGCTGCGCTGCAAGGACATGCTGCTCATCTCGCTGGTGCTGTTCCTGTTCAGCGTGGGGGCCAAGGGGGCGTTCTGCCTTGCCACCCGTTTCGACAGCCTGACGCTGATGGCCAACTATGCCGTGGCCTTCCCCATCGCCGGGGGCGTGGGGCTGGTGGCCATGGTCTTTGCCGCCCGCCGCTACTGCACCATGAGCCTGCTGCTCTGTTTCTTTGCCATGCTCATGTTCCAGGCGGACTACACCTTCTTCCTGTATCATTTCCTGGGCGGCATGCTGGCCACCTGGCTGGTGACCAATGCCCAGACCCGGCAGGACGTTGTCTGGAGCATCATCCCCCTGACGGTGGGGCAATCGCTCATCTGGCTGGGCATGGCCCTGCTGGCGCAGATCTCGCCCAACGAGTTCCCCATGCAGCTGGGGGCCGTGGCCATCAACAGCCTCCTGTCCCTGATCCTGCTGTTCGCCGTCAGCCCCGTGTTGGAGCTGGCCTTTGGCTACAGTACGCGTTTCCGTCTCATGGAGCTCATGAGCCTTGAGCATCCGCTGATGCAGGAACTGATGGTGACCATCCCCGGCACCTATCATCATTCTCTGGTGGTGGCCAACATGGTGGAAGCCGGGGCCAAGGCCATCGGAGCCAACAGCCTGCTGTGCAAGGTGGCGGCCCTGTATCATGACGCGGGCAAGCTGACCTATCCCGAATACTTCATCGAGAACCAGTTCGGCGGTCCCAACAAGCATGACAAGCTGGCCCCGTCCATGAGTGCGCTCATCATCACGTCCCATGTCAAGAAGGGCACGGAACTGGCCGAGCGCTACAAGCTGGGGCAGGAGATCATCGATATCATCCGCCAGCATCACGGGACCCGCGTCATCCGCTACTTCTATCAGAAGGCCATCAATATGGGCGAGCGGCCGCGCGAATCGGATTTCAGCTATCCCGGTCCCCGGCCCCAGACCAAGGAAGCCGCCATTCTCATGCTGGCAGACTCCGTGGAGGCCTCCAGCCGGACGCTGACGGATCCCACGCCTGCCCGTATCAGGACGCACATCGATACCATCATCAAGGGCATCTTCTCCGAAGGCCAGCTCGACGAGTCCGAACTGACCTTCAAGGATCTGCATTACCTGAGCGAGAACTTCCAGCGCATCCTGACGGGCATCTTCCACCAGCGCATCGCCTATCCGCCGGCCAAGAACGAAGGCAAGCAGGAAGGCAAGGCTGCGGAAGCCAAAAACGCGGATGCCCGCCCGGCCGAAAGCAAGGCCGAAGCCAAGGGGCACGAGAACGCCCCGGCTGCCAGGGAGGCGGAAGAAAAAGCCGAGAACAGCCACAGCGGCCATCATCACGGCCGTGTACATGACGCTGCCGCCGTCGAAGCCGCGGAGAAGCTGGAAGCCGAACAGCTGGCCCGTACAGAACAGGCGGGGCGGGAATGATGGCTGTCCGGGTCATCGATCATTGTCCGGCGGGGGCCTGGCTGTTGCCTGTGCCCCCACGCCAGATAAGCAGGATACTGGATGCCCTGACCTCCGCAGCGCGGGAGGCCGGTTGTCCGCTGGGCCCTGTGGAGGCCCATCTGGTGGACGATGCCTGCATCGCCCGGGCCAATCAGCGCTACATGGGCTGCACAGGCCCGACCAATGTGCTGTCGTTCCCCGGTGATGAGAGCCTGCCGGGGGTGATGCTCCTTTCCCTCGATACGCTGAACAGGGAATGCCTGCTTTACGGCCAGGACTCGGCAGAGCATCTGCTGCGCCTGCTGGCGCATTCCGTGGGGCACCTGGCCGGATATGACCACGGTGAAGAGATGGATGCCCTCTGCGACTGGTGCCGGAGCAGGGCCGAAGCGGAAGTCTGGAGCTAGGCCGACCTGCTGCCGACCAGGGCCTGACAGTGCAGTTCCCGCAATTTGCGGGCGGATTCCGCTCCTTTGTTCTGCCATTGGGGCGGCAGCCCTATGGTGCGGAGGAGGGCCGTATCCTCCAGTGCCTTGCTGCTGATGTCCTGCTTGCTGTCGGCATCCACCACACTCCAGAACTCCTTCATCAGGCCGCGCGTGGCCACGGTCCAGAGCACGTCCCGGCGTGTGCCGGGGCGCAGACGGTCATACAGCCCGGCCTTCATATGCAGCTCGCAGGCCAGCAGTCCTGCCTTTTCCCGCCGGACGGGCAGGTGCAGCCGTTTGGCCAGAAGGCGCACCAGCGCCAGCCCCCGCTGCTCATGTCCGTAGTGGTGGGGCAGTTCTTCCTCAGGAGTCAGCAGCTTTCCCAGATCGTGGCAGAAGGCCATCCAGACGGCCAGACTGTTGCCGGCCACGGCGTTCATGACCCGGACGGTATGCTGGAGCACCGAACCGCTGTGCCAGCGTACAGGCCCGGCGGGGATGCGGGCGATGGCTTCCAGTTCCGTGAACCACGGCCGCCAGAGGTGGAGCTGCTCCAGGACTTCCAGAAAGCGGCCGGGGCAGGGGAGGGCCAGAGCTTTGAGCAGCTCCCTGCCGACCCGCTCCGCCGGTATGGCCGCCAGAGCGCTTTCCGGTACCTCCGCTGCCAGACGGAGGCAATCGGGGTGCAGCTGCCAGTCCGGATGACGGCAGGCAAAGCGGGCCAGGCGGAAAAGGCGCAGGGGATCCTTGCGGAAAGCGTCGGGCGAGGCCGGGCGCAGGAGCCTGCGCTCCAGATCAGCCAGCGTCCTGGCATGGGCATGCACATGCCCGCCGGCATCCAGGGCCAGCGCATTGACGCTCAGGTCACGGGCGGCCAGATCCGCAGGCAGGCTCCCACCACGGAGCGGCATGAATTCACAGCCGTGCCACAGACAGACCTGAACGCTTTTCCCCACGCGGGCGGCATCGGGATGCGTCGCCAGAAAGGCGGCATCGTCTCCGTCCACGGCATAATCCAGCTCAACCGGTGCCTGTCCCAGCAGGATGTCACGGACGGCACCGCCAACAAGGTAGGTCTTCATGACGACATCATGCCATAACGGGGCGCGGGAGCAAAGGGCCGGGCGGCCTGAGGTCTGGCGTTTCGGTGAGGTCTCGTCCGCACTGGATGTGGGGCATACCCTGGCCCGTCGCGGCCTGCTGGCGCCCTGGCAGAGCGTGCTGGTCAGCAGCCAGCGGCAGGGCAGGGGACAGCTGCGCCGGAACTGGGTCTCGCCCGCCGGCAATATCTATGCGGCGCTGCGGCTCCCCATGCAGGAGCCGTTCGCCAGTTCCGCGGCCTCCACCGTGACCGGGGCCATGCTGGCGGCCGCTCTGGGAAAGCTGGGCTTCGAGGTGCGCCTCAAATGGCCCAACGATCTTGCCGTGCTGGACGGGGACACCCCCGCCAAGGTGGCGGGGATCCTGTTGGAAGAAAGGGCGGGCGTCCTGCTGGCCGGCATCGGCATCAATGTGGCCTGGGCCCCGCCGGCCGAGACCTTGCGCGCAGGGGCCGCCATGCCCGCGAAGGCCCTGGTTTCGGGCCTGGAAAAATCACAAAAAATATTTCTTACCGCCGAGAGCCTATGGTATCAACTTGTAAACTGCCTGTTTTGCGAGTATAGTACCGGCGGTTCTCTAAAGAAAAACTGGAAGGATCTCGCCGAGAGCTTCCTGCTCTGGCGCGGGTCCTGCGTTTGTCTCGACGACGGCGATGAGGTCGTCGAGGGCATTCTGACAGGGCTGTGCCATGATGGAGGACTGTGCCTGTCGCGCAATGGCCGGCAGGAGGTTTTTTACAGCGGAAGCCTGCGTCTTTCGCATCATTACTAAAGGGCAAAAAGGCATGGCCAACAAATCCTTTGCAGACGTCCAGGAATTTCTCAAGGGCAAGGTGATCCTTGTCGCCAACCGTGGCATTCCCGCCCGCCGCATCTGTCGCTCCATCCGCGAACGCTTTGACGCCGTCGCGGCCATGACAGCCACCGATGTGGATAAAACTGCGCCGTCAGCATCCACTGCCAAGGAACTGATTCTGCTCGGACCCGATCCCCGCGCTTACCTGGATATTGACCGCATCATCGACAAAGCCCGCCAGCGCGGCGTTGTCGGTATCCACCCCGGCTGGGGCTTTGCCTCTGAGGACACCCGTTTCCCCCAGCGCTGCAAGGAAGCCGGTATCACCTTTATCGGTGCCACTGCCGAAGCCATGAACCTGCTGGGCAACAAAGTGCAGGCCCGCGCCGTGGCCCGCAAGCTGGGTATCCCCGTGGTACCCGGTTCTGACGGGGCCGTGGACATCGCCACCGCCCGTCAGCTGATCTCCGAGATCGGTCTGCCCATCATGCTCAAGGCCGAAGGCGGCGGCGGTGGCCGCGGTATCTTCGCCATCCACAATGAAGCCGAGCTGGAAGACGCCTTCTTCAAGGCCTCCACCATGGCCCAGGCCTCCTTCGGCAATCCGCGCCTGTTCGTGGAAAAGTTCCTGGCCGATGTGCGCCACATCGAGATCCAGGTCATCGCCGACATGTATGGCAATGTCTTTGCCTTTGACGAACGCGACTGCACCGTGCAGCGCAACCATCAGAAGCTCGTCGAGATCACGCCTTCGCCCTGGCCGGGCATGACCCGCCAGCTGCGCGAACAGCTCAAGGACTACGCCCGTCGCCTGGTGCGCGCCGTGGGCTACCACTCCCTGGCCACGGTGGAATTCCTGGTCACGCCCGACGGCACGCCCTACATGATCGAAGTCAACACCCGTCTGCAGGTGGAACACGGCATCACCGAATGCCGCTACGGCATCGACCTGGTGGAAGAGCAGATCGCCGTGGCCTTTGGTGCGGAACTGCGTTACCGCGAAGAGAACCTGCGTCCTTCCTACTGTGCCATGCAGGTGCGTATCAACTGCGAGAACCCGCAGGAGAACTTCGCTCCCAATGCCGGCCTGATCACCCGTTACGTGTCGCCTGGCGGCCCCGGTGTGCGTCTGGACTCCAACATCAGTGCCGGTTATGAGTTCCCGGCCAACTATGACTCGGCCGGCTCCCTGCTCATCGCCTATGCCCACGACTGGGAAAAGACCCTGGGCATCATGGACCGCGCCCTGAGCGAGTACATCATCGGCGGCATCAAGACCACCATCCCCTTCCACCGCCAGATCCTCAAGCATCCCCTGTTCCGCAAGGGCGAGATCAACACCAACTTCGTGGCCAACCATCCCGAGCTCATGCAGTACCGGGACGTGGCCCCCGAAAGCGAACGCCTGGCCCGCCTGGTGGCGGAGATCTCCGCCAAGGGCTACAACCCCCATGTGCAGCTCGGGGAATACCGTTCCGTCACCACGCCTCGTCTGGGCGCCTTCGATCCGGTGCTGCCGCCCATCCCCAGCCAGCTGCGCCGCCAGCCGTCTCCCTATCCTCAGGGCGACCGCCGCGCCCTGCTGGACTTCATCCGCGACAGCGGCTACGTGCACTTTACGGATACCACGCCGCGTGACTTCACCCAGTCCAACTCCGGCAACCGCTTCCGCCTGGCCGAAGACCGCCTGATCGGTCCCTACCTGGACAATGCCGGTTACTTCTCCATCGAGAACGGCGGCGGCGCCCACTTCCATGTGGCCATGCTGGCCAACATGACCTATCCCTTCTCCGAAGCGAAGGAGTGGAAGAGCTTCGCTCCCAAGACGCTCAAGCAGCTGCTGGTGCGCTCCACCAACGTGCTGGGCTACACGCCGCAGCCGCGCAACCTCATGCGCCTGACCGGCGAGATGATCTGCGATCACTACGAAGTGGTGCGCTGCTTCGACTTCCTGAACCATGTGGAGAACATGCGCCCCATTGCCGAAGTGGTCATGGACCGCAAGGACGTGGTCTTCCAGCCCGCCATCTCCCTTTCGTGGGCCAAGGGCTTCGACGTCAATCACTATCTGGGCGTGACCGAGAACATCCTGCGCATGATGGCCGACATCATGGGCGCCGATGAAAAGACCGCTGCCCGCAGCATCATCCTCGGCCTCAAGGATATGGCCGGGGTCTGCCCGCCGCGCTTCATGACCGAGCTGGTGACGGCCCTGCGCAAGCGCTGGCCCGAACTGGTGCTGCACTACCACCGCCACTGCACCGACGGCCTGTTCATCCCCGCCTGCGGGGCCGCGGCCAAGGCCGGTGCCCACATCATCGACGTGGGCCTGGGCTCCGCTGTCCGTTCTTACGGGCAGGGCGACGTGCTGGCCACGGTGGCTTACATGGAAGACGAGCTGGGCCTGGAGTGCCATCTGAACAAGGATGCCATCCGCGACGCCAACTTCGTCTGCAAGCAGATCATGCCCTACTATGACCGCTACTGCTCGCCGTACTTCAAAGGCATCGACTACGATGTGACCCGCCACGGCATGCCCGGCGGTGCTACTTCCTCCTCGCAGGAAGGCGCCATGAAGCAGGGCTACATCCACCTGCTGCCCTACATGCTCAAGTTCCTGGAAGGGACCCGCCAGATCGTTCGTTACCACGACGTGACGCCCGGTTCGCAGATCACCTGGAACACCGCCTTCCTGGCGGTCACCGGGGCCTGGAAGCGCGGCGGCGAGGAAGAAGTCCGCTTCCTGCTCGAAGTGCTCAACGAAGTCACCCGTACGCCCGAATCCGAACTTTCCAGCGAGATGCGCAAGGCCCGCCTGAACATCTACCAGGACTGCAACGACGCCTTCCGCAAGCTGCTGCTGGGCAAGTTCGGCCGCCTGCCGCTGGGCTTCCCCGCGGACTGGGTCTACGAGAGCGCCTTTGGCTCCGAGTGGAAGAGCGCCATTGCCAACCGTACGGAAGTCTCGCCTCTGGAAAGCCTGCCGGACGTGAACCTGGCCGCCGAAGAAGCTGCCTGCACCGAACTGCTGAAGCGCAAGCCCACCAAGGAAGAGTTCGTCCTGTACCTGAACCATCCGGCCGATGCCCTCAAGACCATGCAGTTCCGCATGCAGTACGGCGATCCCAACAATCTGCCCCTGCATGTCTGGTTCGAAGGCCTCAAGCCCGGCCAGGACCTCTATTTCAATGACCGCAGCGGTAAGCCCCACCATCTGCTGCTGCTGAGCATCTCCCGTCCCAACGATGCCGGTGTCGTCATCTGCCGTTACGTGCTGGACTCCGAGATCATGAGCTGCGAAGTGCAGGTCGCCCAGCCCACCGGCCAGAAGGCCAAGGGCCTGACCATGGCGGATCCTGCCAACAAGTTCCATGTGGCGTCGCCCAGCAATGGCGACCTGTGGGTCATGTACGTCCACCCCGGCGATATCGTGAAGGCCGGCGAAGAGCTGTTCAACGTATCCATCATGAAGCAGGAAAAGGCTGTGCTGGCTCCTGTGGATGGCGTCGTGAAGCGCGTGCTGAAGACGGCCGACTTCAAGGAAAACAAGCAGATGGTATCCGTGCGTGAAGGCGAGCTGCTCGTCGAACTGGGCCCCGTGCCGCGTATTTGCAGCAATGAAGCCTGCGCACAACCTATCCCCATGGACAATGTCTCCTTCTGTCCTTACTGCGGATCCCGCGTGATCTAGCCGTGTGGCGCATTTGCGCCGCATTGTGGACAGGATGTGCCTGCTAGGGTATGATGATTGCAATCAAAAGCTTTCTTTCCTGGTATAACGGAGGAAGTCATGGCCAAAACGGCTGCCACTAAGAAAGAGGAATCCCCGGAAGCTATCCGCAAAAAGTTGGTGCTGACCGGCGCCGACATCGTGGCGATCGGCGAAGAAGCCGAGCTGCTTGTGGGTGGCAAGAACTACAACACGGCCCTCATCAGCCAGATCGAAGGTATCCAGGCGCCTTATTTCCGCGCCATCTCTTCGCTCGCCTTCCACAGGGTGCTGGATGAGACCAAGGTTACCGGGCGTATCGTTCGCGCGGTCGTCGACCGCGAGTACGGCCGTATCGACTGGAATGATCCCGAAATCAACCAGGACCCCGACTTCCTGCAGAAGTTCGTCCGCCAGCTCGGCAAGCAGATCCATGACGCTGCCGCTGCGGAAGGGGACCAGTCCCACACCAAACTGCGCACCTTCATCAATACCATCGTGGAAGGCTTTGCTACCTCTCCCGAAGGTATCGACCAGCTGCGCAAACGCTCTGTCATGGTGCAGGCCGCCATCCTGTCCGTGGATCTTCCCCAGGATGTGGATGAGGCCGTGCGCGGTGCCTACCTCTCCATTTGCAACGAGAACGGCGACGACATGACCCCCGTGGCCGTGCGTTCCTCGGCTGCCGGTGAAGACTCCCGCAAGAAAGCCTTTGCCGGTCTGCAGGACACCTACCTCAACATGGTGGGCCCGGCCAAGGTCGTGGAAGCCTACCATTGGGACTGTGCTTCCGCGTACAACCTGCGCTCCATGACCTATCGCCGCGAGGCCATCCTCGATGCTATTGCCCGCGCTGAAGAGACCGGCGATGAAGCCATCGCCATCAACGCCAAGCAGGAATGGGCCATCGAGAACACCTCGCTTTCCGTCTGCATGATGCAGATGATCAACCCCGTGATCTCCGGTACGGCCTTCTCGGCCGATACGTCCACCGGTTGCCGCGGCACGGCCCGTAAGGACCTGGTCAGCATCGATACCAGCTACGGTCTGGGCGAAGCTGTGGTGGGCGGCAAGGTGACCCCCGACAAGCTTTATGTCTTCCAGCGCGATGACGGCAGTGAAGTCGTCATCCGCCAGATGGGCTGCAAGGACATGAAGATCGTCTATGACGAACGCGGTGGTACCCGTGAAGTGGCCGTGCCTGAACTGGAAGCCCTGCGCTGGGCCCTGTCGCTGAGCCAGGCCGAGCGTGTGGCCAAGGGCGTGCGTGCCGTGAGCAAGGCTTACGGCGGCATGATCATGGATACGGAATTCTGTATCGACGCCAACGACAAACTGTGGTTCGTGCAGGCCCGCCCCGAGACCCGCTGGAACGAAGAGCTGGAGCTGCATCCCACCACCATCTTCATGCGCCGTCGCGAAGTGGACGCCAAGGCTGCCGCCAATGCCGAAGTGCTGGTGGAAGGCAATGGTGCCTCCCGCGGTGCCGGTCACGGTACCGTGCGCTTCCTGCGTTCGGCTCTGGAACTGAACAAGGTCGCCAAGGGCGACGTGCTGGCCGCCGAGCGCACCGACCCCGACATGGTGCCCGGCATGCGTGTGGCCTCCGCCATCATGGCCGACGTGGGTGGCGATACCAGCCACGCCGCCATCACCTCGCGTGAACTGGGCATCGCCGCCGTCATCGGCATCCAGCGCCTGGACGTGCTGCGCGCCCTGGATGGCGTGGAAGTGACCGTCGACGGTACCCGCGGCCGGGTGTATCGCGGTCTACTGCCTCTGCGCGAAGTGGGCGGCGAAATGGACGTGGCCAAACTGCCCACCACCAAGACCAAGGTCGGCCTGGTGCTGGCGGACGTGGGCCAGGCCCTGTTCCTCTCCCGTCTGCGCGAGTTCCCGCAGTTCGAAGTGGGTCTGCTGCGTGCCGAGTTCATGCTGGGCAACATCAGCATCCATCCCCAGGCTCTGGAAGCCTTCGATAACGGCGAACTGGAAGACGTGGTGCAGGGCAAGCTCAAGGAACTGGAAGACAACCTTTCCAAGGTCCTGCGCGAGCAGATGGCTGCCGGCCTCATCGTGTTCAACTTCAACCTGCGTGAATACGTGGGCGAAGTGACCGGCCTCAATGCCGAAGTCTCCGCTCTGGTGGACGCCGACCGCAGCCTCAGTGCCGAAGAAGTGCTGCTGCAGCACCGCAAGATGCGTGAGCTCGACCACAAGATCGACCAGCATATGGAAATGGCTTCCCGCCGCCTGGAGATCCTCAAGACCTCCGTGGATCTGGCCGATCATGTGCGCATCATCATGGGCTACGACGACGAGCTGGCCCTGCTTTCGCCCTCCGATCCCGAATCGGCCAAGCGCATCGCCGAGATCGAAGCCTCGGTGGAAGAGCATGTGAAGCGCATCAAGGATCTGCCCGTGGTGACTTCTCTGCTGGGCAACATTGCCCGTCTGCGTGAAGAAGTGAGCCTGCGTGGCGGCCTGAAGAAGGAAATGGACGATGTGCGCGCTCTGCCCGAAAAGATTCGCGCCATCATCAAGTCCCGCGGCTTCCGCACCGGTAAGGAACACTATGTGCAGACGCTGGCCCAGAACCTGGCCCTGTTTGCCATGGCCTTCTACGGCAAGACCATCGTGTACCGTACCACGGACTTCAAGAGCAACGAATACCGCAACCTGCTGGGCGGCAACCTCTTCGAACATCACGAAGACAACCCCATGCTGGGTTACCGCGGTGTGTCCCGCAATATCCACGACTGGGAAATCGAAGCCTTCAAGCTGGCCCGCGGCGTGTACGGCGGTTCCAACCTGCAGATGATGCTGCCTTTCGTGCGTACCCTGGAAGAAGCCCGCTCCATGCGGACCTACCTGAGCCAGGTGCACAAGCTGACCAGCGGTCAGGACGGCCTGCGCATCATCCAGATGTCGGAAATCCCCTCCAACGCCATCCTGGCCAAGCAGTTCATCCAGGAATTCGACGGATTCTCCATCGGTTCCAACGACATGACCCAGATGGTGCTGGCCACGGACCGCGACAACGCGCGTCTGGGCCACATCTACGACGAAGAAGATCCCGCCGTGGTCTGGGCCATCCTGGTCAGCATCTTCACCGGCCAGAAGTACGGCAAGAAGGTGGGCTTCTGCGGTCAGGGTATCTCCAACAGTGTGATCCTGCGCGGCCTGGTGGCCATCGCCGGTATCGTCTCCGCTTCGGTGGTGCCGGATACCTACTTCCAGACCGTGTTCGACATCGCCGCTGTGGAAGCCGAGAACATCCCCACGTCCAAGCTGGGCGAATGGCTGGGCAAGCAGCATCATCAGCGTCTTGCCAAGCTGATGGAAGAGGCCGGTTACGGCCACATTCTGAAGAAGTACACGCTGCCCCAGGATATCCAGGAATGGTACGAAGGCGAGCTGCAGCGTCGTCACGAGCAGCTGCGTGAGCATCTGGATACCCCCAAGGAATCCTTCTACCGCACCGAGCTGGAAAGCTTCCGCTCCATGTTCCACAAGCCCGTCATCTACGCGACCTGGGATTGGAGCAGCACGGTGGAAGACGCCCTGCATCAGGCCGGCTTCGCTTCCTTCGAAGAGCAGGCTGCTGCCCTGGAAGAATACCGCAAAATCAAGTTCTAACCCGTACCGGTTCGCGAGTCGGTTCTGAGCCAGTTCGCGGATACGTTGACGATAAAGGGGGCGCCCAAAGCGCCCCCTTTTTTCTTTCAGGACTGTCTTGATCCTTCCGGCGACAGGGAAAGGTCTCATAGCTGGTTGTTTTGGAAAAACTTTCAAGAGAACAGGGGAGGGTACTTTACTTTGTATTCCTTCCTTCGTATGCTCAAAATATATATGGTGTAGTATTTCTGGAGAGAATATGGATAGTTGGCGCATGCTTCTGTCTGGTCTGACCTGACGCTGTCTGTGGTGGGGCTGTATGTCCTTGTCGCCGCAGACGGTTTGCTGACGCCTGTTTTCCGTCGCCTTTCTCCGGGCAAGCTCGCAACACCCCATCACTTCCGCGCAGTCTCGCGCGGTTTTTTTGTGCCCAACGGCAGGATGGCCTGCCGTTTTGCGACCACGGTGGTCGCATCATCACAAAAAGGGGGTTGCCCATGTTCGTTCCGTCCACCCTTCGCAGGCTGGCTTTGGCCGGCATCGCTGTGCTGGGTCTGTGTTCCATGTCTGTTGCCGCTGAACTGCCGGCCTTCAAGACTGGTTTCATCTTCACCACCCACCATTCCCCATTCCAGGTCGCAGCTTCACGCGGTGAGGCCTTCCGCGATCTGGGCGTCTATCTGAAACCTCTTGTGGAACGCGAAAGCTACGAGCTCATCAAGGACGGTAAGCCCATTGCCATCCTCGATCTGGTCGTGGCCAAGAGCGGTTCCGAGACCGCCACGCTTTTTGCCCAGAAGCATCTGGATATGGGCATCGCCTCCATCACGGCTATCATGGCTGGCATCGACAAGGGGACGCCCATGAAGATCGTCTGCCCGCTGCAGACGGAAGGCATGGCGCTGGTGGTGCCCAAAGATTCTTCTCTGACCAGCTGGGAAAGCCTGCTGCAGCGGGTGAAGGACAGCAAGGAGCCCGTTAAGATCGGCTTCCATTCGCCTACCAGTGCCCCCAAGATCGTGCTGGAAGGCGCGCTGGTCAAAGCCGGGCTCAAGGTGACGCTTGATCCTTCGGACAGCAAGGCGGATGTCCTGCTGGTGGACCTGAAAGAGACCAGTAACCTGCTGGCCTCCCTGACCGCCGGGCAGGTGGAAGCTGTTGTCGGTCCTTCGCCCTTCCCCGAAGTGGCCCAGACGCGCGGCATCGGCAAGGTGCTGGTCAATCTGGGCGAACTGCCTCCCGCCGGGCAGTGGGCCAACTTCCCTTGCTGTGTGGGCGTGGCCTCTGAAGAAATGATCGCCAAGCATCCTGAAGTTGTCCGGGCTTTCGTGGCCCTGATCTCCCGCGTGGGGGCCTGGTGCAATGCCCATCCCCAGCAGGCCGGTGAGATCGCCGCCCAGTGGATCGGTCTGCCGCCCGAGGCCGGGCGCAAGTCCAGCCTTGTGTTCCTGGGAAGCTTCAATGACAGCTGGCTGCGCGGCGCGGATACCTATCTGCGTATCCTGGACAGCATGAACAAGTTCAGCGGCAGCCTGCGCCACAAGACCATGGAGCAGGCCCGCCCCCTGCTGATCAACGATTCGTTCCTTGATACCGGAAAATAGCCGGATCTCTGTAACCGCGTTCCTTTTCCTGCGGCAGGGGATGAGCCTCTGCCGCAGGCCACTCATTGCTTGCAGGTCGACTATGCCGGGACGAATCATCTTTTGGGCGGCACCTCTTCTGGTGCCTGTGCTCTTCTTTATCGTATGGGAATCTATGGCGACGCTGGTGGGCAACAGCCTGATCCTTCCTCCGCTGGAGGAGATCGGGGCCCTGCTGGCGCACCCGCTGGACAATGTCATCGCCATGGGCACGCTGGCAGGCAATATCGGCATCAGTCTGGTGCGCGTCCTCTGCGGGTATGCGGCAGCCGTGCTGCTGGGAGTGCCTTTGGGGGTGGCCATGGGCTATTATGCCGGTCTGCATCGCCTGCTCAATCTTTTTCTGGGCATGTTCCGCCCCATCCCGCCTCTGGCCTGGGTACCGCTGGTGCTGGCCTGGTTCGGCGTCAGCAGCCTGGCAACGGCCATGGGCCTGCCGCGAAGCGAATTATATTATTATCTTAATAACTTGAAGATATCCATGCTGTTCATCATCTTCATCGGCGCGCTGTTCCCTATCCTGACCAGCGCCGTGCATGGTGTGCAGACGGTCAACCGCACGCTGGTGGATTCGGCCCGGGTTCTGGGGGCGTCCGAGCGGGACATCTTCACCAAGATCCTGCTGCCCGCCGCGGCTCCGTCCATCGTCAATGGCCTGCGCATAGGTCTCGGGGTGGCGTGGATGTGCTTGGTCTCCGCGGAGATGCTGCCCGGCAGCCTTTCCGGAGTGGGCTATCTGATCACACATGCCTATACCGTGGGACGTACGGACGTGGTCATTGCCGGCATGATCAGCATCAGTGTGGTGGGAGCCTTGCTGGATATGGCTTTTCAGTGGATAGAGCGACGCAAGTATGCGTGGAAACAGTTTTCCCGGTAGGCGCGTATGACGGAGAGTGTGCTTTCTGCCCGAAAGGTGCGCAAGCGCTTTCGCCTGCGTGAAGGTGAAGTGCTGGCCCTGAAAGGACTGGATCTGGATGTGCGGGAGAATGAATTCATCTGCATCGTGGGGCCCAGCGGTTGCGGCAAATCGACGTTTTTGCGCATGGCTGCCGGGCTTGAACCTGTCAGTGAAGGCGAGATCCTGTACCGGGGCCAGCCGGTGAAGACACCGCGCCGTGAGGTGGGCATGGTGTTCCAGGAATATTCCCTGTTGCCCTGGCGCACGGTGGAAGACAATGTGGCTCTGGGCCTTGAATTTGCCGGAAAAGGCCGCGAAGAGCGCCGCAAGGTGGCGCGCGAATATCTGGAGCTGGTGGATCTGGCCGCTTTTGCCCGGGCCATGCCCCATGAACTTTCCGGCGGCATGCGGCAGCGCGTGGCCATAGCGCGGGCCCTGGCCAACAGGCCTGACGTGCTGCTGATGGATGAACCGTTCGGGGCGCTGGATGCGCATACCCGTATCCTGCTGCAACGGGAGCTGCTGCGCATCTGGCAGCATCACAAGACCACCATCCTTTTCGTGACCCACGGGGTGGACGAGGCCGTATATCTGGCTGACAGGGTCGTGGTCATGTCGGCGCGCCCGGGAACGGTCCGCGCTGTCGTGCCGGTGGACATCCCCCGGCCCCGCCACCGTGGGGATCCTGAATATGCGCGCCTGACGGCTTCCATCCTGGAAATGCTGGATACAAGTGCCGGGACCGGGCGCGATGAGCGGAAAAATGATGCGGGAGGCTGTCCATGCCGGTAGCTGGAGTGGATGTGGGTTCTGTGGCCGCCAAGGCCGTAGTGCTGGACGAGGAAAAAAAGATCGTTCTTGGGCGGGCCGTTCTGCCCACCGGCTGGAACAGCCGTGAAGCCGGGGAACAGGTGCTGCAGGCCGCCTGCCGTGCCGCGGGAGTGGAGCCGGCGGGCCTGCGGCGTGTGGTCGGCACGGGTTATGGCCGCGTGGCCTTGCCCTTTGCCGACAAGGTCGTGACCGAGATCTCCTGCCATGCGCGCGGTGCCTCCTGGCTGTTTCCTGCCACAGGCGTGGTGCTGGACATAGGCGGACAGGACAGCAAGGTCATCGCGGTGGAAGACGGTGCTGTGCAGGATTTTGTCATGAATGACAAATGTGCGGCCGGGACAGGACGTTTTTTGCAGGTCTTGTCCGGTATCCTGGGCATGGAGCTGCCGGAGCTGGGGCAGGCCGCCGCCACCGGCAAACCCGTATCCATCTCCAGCATGTGCGCTGTATTTGCGGAGACAGAGATCATCGGGCTGCTGGCGCAGGGGACGGCCCCGGCCGACATCGCTGCGGGGGTATACCTGTCCATCGCACGCCGTATGCGGGGGCTGGCAGCACGTATCCCGCTGAAGGGAGAGTGCACCTTTACCGGTGGGCTGGCTACCAGTCCGGCATTCAGCGGATTGCTTGCGGCGGAGCTGGGAGTACCGGTCAATGTCCCTGACGATCCCCAGACCGTGGGAGCTTTGGGCGCGGCCCTTGTGGCGGCCCGCTGATAACGCAACGACGCCACCGGCACGGTCCGGAGCGCATGGGAGAATAAAGATGACATACGCAAGTCTTGAACATTTTCGGGATGTGACCAGCCGTAACGTGCTGGCCCTGCAGGAAGCCAGGGAAAAAGGTCGCAAGGTGGTGGGGCAGTTCTGCATCTATTCCCCGCTGGAGATCGCCCTTGCGGCGGGTGCCGTACCGGTCTCGTTGTGCGGTACGAAGCAGGACTCCATCCCTGTGGCGGAAGAGGTGCTGCCGCGCTGTCTGTGTCCCCTGATCAAGAGCAGCTTCGGCTTTGCCCTGCAGGACAGCTGCCCCTATCTGGCGGCTTCTGACATCGTGGTGGCGGATGCCACCTGTGATGGCAAGAAAAAGATGTATGAACTCCTGGCTGCCTATAAGCCCGTGATGGTCCTGCAGCTTCCGCAGATCCAGGATGAACGCGCTCATGCCTACTGGCGGGAGCAGTACGCCTTGCTGGTAGCCCGTCTGGAAGAGGACTTTGGCGTCCGGATAACGGAAGAGAAGCTGCGGGCTGCCATGGATCTGACGTCCCGCTTGCGTCAGGCCCTGAAAAAGGTGCTGGATCTGGCCCGCCGGCGTCCGTCGCCCCTGCGGGGTCTCGATCTGCTGGACATCTGTTTTCGGGCCTCGTTCATGCCGGACTATGAACAGGCCATCCGCTTGCTGGAGGCCATCCACGCGGAATTGCAGGACGCCCCGGCGGCTGTGGCTCCAGATGCTCCCCGTATCCTGCTGACAGGCGTCCCCACGGGTATGGGGTCGCACAAAGTCGTGCAATTGCTGGAAGAATGCGGTGCCAGCGTGGTCTGTATCGATAACTGCACCTGTTACAAGAAAGTCCTGCTGAACATGGAAGAAGAGGGGGATGCCCTGGACATCCTGGCCCGCCGCTATCTGGACATGCACTGCGCCGTCATGTCTCCCAACCCCCACCGCTACAGCATCCTGAAGGATCTGGCCCGGGATTTTGCCGTGGATGCCGTGGTCGATCTGACATGGCAGGGCTGCCAGCCGTATGATGTCGAGTCCTGGAGCGTCAAAAAATTCGTGCGCGAAGAGCTGGGCTTGCCTTTCCTGCAGGTGGTGACGGATTATTCAGGTACGGATACGGAGCAGCTCAAGGTCCGGCTGGAAGCCTTCCTGGAGATGCTGGCCTGAGGCATTTTCCACAGCTCGTCCGTCGCATAGTAATATGCTATAATTATTGAGTTTTATTTTTTAGGAACAAACGAAAGATGCTATGGCAGCATATGCCATGGCATCTTTCATTCTGAGGGGAAGGAAGGAATTGGGGAATTCCGGCAGAATCAGCTACCAGTTTTCAGGATCGGCGTATTTTTCCTTGCCGAAGCTGCATGCACCGCACATGGATGTGCTGTTCACGAAATGGCCGTCTCTCGTATAGACATCGACTACCGGGCCGTGCCCACAGGCGATGCATTTTTTCGTATAATTGGGGCGCAAGCGGCATTCGATGGGGGGCTGTTTTCTTTTGGTCATGATCTTTCTCCTTGAAGTGAAAAGAAAGCCTTGCCTTTGCAGAAATCACACTAGGCAAAAACGGGAACGCGAGCATGTCCGTTGTGTGACGATTGGATGTACCCCTGAAAAGTATGAAAGCAGAAGCGGGGCATGGTGAGGCATGGTCGTGCGATCGTGGCTCCGCTGCCCATGACATAGTGGAAGCATGTTTTTTGCAATGAAGATTGGCTGTGAGGGAAAAAGCAAGGGCCACCGGCAAGCAGCCCGAAGGCTATCCTCTTGACTTATAGCGGCATGACCCTATCTGTACTCTGACACACGCTGTTCACGCACAGGGGAATATATGGAAAATCCCCCTGTGCCAGACAACAACATGAGAGGTTCATATGTCCCTTTTCGACATCTTCAATAAAAAGAACATTGGTGAAACGCTTGGCTCTCTTATGGATACGGCCAAAGAACAGGCATCCGGTCTGACCAAGGCTGCTCCCGGCGGCGTTGGCGGCCTGGTGGGTGCCGGTGCCCTGGGGGCGCTGCTGGGCTCCTTCATGTCCAAAGGCGCGTTGCAGAATGCCGCTCTGGTCGGTGCGGGCGCAGTAGCCTGGAATTTTTACCAGAAATGGTCGCAGTCCCAGAAAGAGAGCCAGCCTGCGGAACCGGCTCCTGTCCAGCAGCCGGTGGCGGCTGTGGCCCCTGCCGAGCTGGATCCTACGGCCCGGCTCCTGCTGCGCGCCATGGTGTTCGCCGCGCGGGCGGATGGACATATCGATGCGACGGAACAGGATCGTATCAGCAAGGTCGTCGCACAGATGGCTCCCGGTCAGGACACCAATGCCCTCTTGGGTCAGCTGCTGAATGCCCCCATCGATCCTGCGGCTCTGGCCGCGGAGATCCGGTCCGCAGAGCAGGGGGAAGACCTGTACCGTCTGTCGTGTATGATCGTGGATATCGACCACTTTATGGAACGCAGTTACCTTGATGCGCTTGCCGCGGCCCTGAAGATCTCCGAAGCTCGCAAGGGACAGCTGGAGGAAGAGGCTCGTCAGGCCAAGGCCCAGCTGGCCGCGCATGCCGGATAGCATTTTTTAGCCCGGGTTAACCAAAGGCCACCCTTGCGGGTGGCCTTTTTCGGTCATAGTACCTTTTGGAGCATTCCAGTGACCTGGCTGCGGCAAATTGGGGGACGTGGAAAAGGTCGATATCGCCAATAAAATAGGAAATGGCGCATATTTCCCCTGAGAGCGAAAAAGTTGTTTTTATGAATCACGGGTCAAAAAATTTTTTTTAATGCCTTAAATCTCAATTTTGCGCGATGTATTTTTCGCCGATAAATAAAAAAGGGCACACCCAAGGTGTGCCCTTTTGCGTAAAAGGAGGGATCAGTTCAGGCGCTGGGACGTTGCCGGCATGACCTGCTGGACCCGGGCCGTGATCTCCGTCTTGAGGCTGTGGAGGACACGGCTTTGCTGATGCAGGGTCTGGGCCAGCTTTTCCAGGCCGGGGATGGCCCCCAGCTCCTGGAAGCTTTCGTTCCAGATGGCCGTGAAGGCTTCGCTGTGATAACTGGCCGTATCGCGCAGCAGCTCATGGATGCGCCGATTGTATGCTTCCAGAACTTTCTGGATATCCTGCCAGTGGTTTTCCAGCAAACCCCGGTCCTGCTGGAGCTTTTCACTCCAGATGAAGTCCAGGCGGAACTGGAATTCGCGCCAGGCATCAAGGCTGGCCAGGCGGCGATCCTCTTCATTGCTTTCCAGATGACGGATGAAGTTGTCCGCCAGATCTTCCGAGTAGAACCAGGCGATGGTGGTGAAGCCCATCAGGGTCGGTACACACACGGACCAGCGCGTCCTGCCGTCGGCCGTGGAAGTCTTTCTGCAAAAGAATATCATGCTGCTATCTCCTGTATCTTCGAGGGAATCTTCTCTGGCGAACCTACAGCGCGTTGCCGCCGCTGGCAAGAGCTGCGGGCAGGGGAGTAGTGGACTTTGCTCCGGCATCCCGGTACGCTTGGCAACAGGGTTCCGTTATCCGCGCTGTTCAGGCGTTGTCTTTTTCGGCATAGCCACAGGAGGTCCCATGAGTCGGCTGGAGCATGATTTTCTGGGTGAATTGACCATAGATGATTCGGTTTACTATGGCGTGCAGACCTTGCGGGCCATGAACAATTTCCATATCTCCGGAACGCCGCTTTCCCAGTTTCCGGAAATGATCTGGGCCCTGGCCTGCGTCAAAAAAGCCTGTGCCCTGGCCAATATGGAATTGCAGGTACTGCCCCGGGATATCGGCATCGCCATTTGCGCCGCCTGTGACCGTATCCTGGCCGGAAACATGCTCGACCAGTTCCCTGTGGACTGCATCCAGGGCGGGGCGGGGACGTCCACGAACATGAATGCCAACGAGGTCATCGCCAATCTGGCGCTGGAGATCATGGGGCATCCCAAGGGGGCCTATACCTATTGCCACCCCAACAACCACGTCAATTGCTCGCAGTCGACCAACGACGTCTATCCCACGGCCTTGCGGCTGGCCCTTTTCCGGCTGCTGGACTACCTTGTGGAGCATATGATCCCTCTGCAGAAGGGCTTTGCGGCCAAGAGCGTGGAGTTCTCCCATATCGTCAAGATGGGACGCACACAGCTCCAGGATGCTGTGCCCATGACCCTGGGGCAGGAATTCGGCAGCTATGCCACGACCATAGGGGAGGATATCCAGCGCATCCATGAGGCGCAGAAGTTGTTGCTGGAAGTCAATCTGGGGGCCACGGCCATCGGGACAGGCATCAATTCTCCCCAGGGCTATGCGCAGCTCGTGGTCGCGCGCCTGGCCGAGATCAGTGACATCCCCGTTCGGCTCTCCACCAATCTGGTGGAAGCGACGTGGGATACCGGCGCCTATGTGCAGACATCCGGCGTCCTGAAGAGGACAGCTGTCAAGATCTCAAAGATTTGCAATGACTTGCGTCTGCTGTCTTCCGGCCCGCGTACGGGCTTCCATGAGATAAACCTGCCGCGGATGCAGCCGGGATCCTCCATCATGCCGGGCAAGGTCAACCCCGTGATCCCCGAGGTTGTCAATCAGGTCGCTTTCGACATCATCGGCAAGGACGTGACCATCACCCTGGCCGCCGAGGCCGGGCAGCTGGAGCTGAACGTGATGGAACCCATCATCGCTTTCACGCTTTTTACGGGGATCCGCAGGCTGGCCCGGGCCTTCAGTACCCTGCAGGAACGCTGTGTTGCAGGGATCACGGCCAATGCTGACCGCTGCCGGCAGCTGGTGGAGAACAGCATCGGGATCGTTACGGCGCTGAATACCCGCCTTGGGTATGAAACCTCAGCGAGCATCGCCAAGGAAGCCCTGGAAAGCGGGCGTTCCGTCATGGATCTTGTTCTTGAAAAACAGCTGCTTACCCGGGAAGAACTGGATGAGCTGCTGCTCCCGGAAAATATGATCCATCCATTTTTAAAGTGATACTTTAATAAACTTCGGCTTGCCGGGCCGGATCGTATCGACACCGGCAAGACAGAAAAGACATTGGTGAGAGAACACGAAAGCCCGACGTAAACGCCGGGCTTTCTTTATTTTCGATGGCGGGGCAGAGGCGGTTTATCCTGGTCTGTTGTCGGCACGGGGTACCGGAGAAGACCATATCCAGGAGGGGATGGCTCGCTTCAACTGTTCTATGCGGTTACCGGTTGTTCTGTCCTTGGCCCTAGATGATGCCCAAACCATGCAGCAGCACCAGGGTGATGAGCACAGGCGTCACCGTGCGGCACAGGGTACGTACCAGTCTGGCCGGCATACCGCCCCCCAGAGCCGCGAGCATATGCTCTTTTTTCCAGAAATAGCCCACGAACAGACTCGTCACGATGCCGCTGAGCGGCATCAAAATGGTGGACGATAACGCATCGTACAGGTCGAAGAACGTCAGGCCGAACAGCTTTACATCCTGCAATGCAGGACCGGTGGAAAGGGTTGCCGGCAGGCCCAGCAGGACGAGCCCGGCCAGCAGGATGGGCACCGCCTTGGTCCGCGGCAGGGAAAAGCGTTCGGAGAGCCAGGCCACCGGGACTTCCAGCAAGGAAAGGATGGCTCCGGTGGAGGCGATGGCAGACAGGATGAAGAAGAGCGTTGCAAAAAAGGTCCCGCCCGGCATGGAAGCGAAGACGGCGGGTATGGTCAGGAAGAGCAGGGCAGGCCCTTCCGCGGGCTGGAAGCCGAAGCTGAACACAGCGGGGAAGATGGCGATGCCGGCCAGCAGGGAGACCAGCAGGTCGCAGATCATGACGCGGGTGGCCATGAGCGGGATATTGACGTCTTCCTTGAAGTAGCTGCCGTAGGTCAGCATGCAGCCCATGCCGAGGGACATTTTAAAAAAGGCCAGCCCCATGGCCATCATGATGACGGAAGCGTCCACCCGTTCCCACTGGGGCATGAACAGAAAGCGCAAGCCTTCGGAGGCCCCCGGCAGGGTCAGGCTGCGGATGCAGACCCCCACCAGCAGCAGGAAAAGGACAGGCATCAGGATACGCGTCACTTTTTCGATACCGGCCGAGGCACCGCGCATGATGATGCCCCCCGTCAGCAGCAGGACGAGCCATTGCCAGAACAGGGACACCGGCCCATCATTCAGCAAAGAGGAAAAACTGGCCTGGGCTACGGCCGGATCCGTGGACGAGACGGCGCCCGTGGCGGATTTGAAGATATAGGCAAAGACCCAGCCTGCCACGTCGGAATAGAAGCCCAGGATCAGCAGGCAGCTGATGATGGCTGAAAGGCCTATCAGCCACCAGCCGGTGCGGGGGGCCAGCTTCTGGAAAATGCTGATGACGTTGCTGCGTCCGGCCCGGCCGAGGCTGAGGTCCGATATCATCAGCGGCAGCCCGATGCAGAGCGATGCCAGCAGATAGACCACAAGGAACGATGCACCGCCGTTCTGGCCAACCAGTGAGGGAAACTTCCAGATATTACCGAGCCCGACGGCAGAGCCCAGCGTTGCCGCCAGGACACCCAGCCGTGAAGAAAAATGATCTCGAGTGGCAGAAGCCATGCATCCTCCGTACGGGTTGAAACATATTCCAGAAGGGCGGTTGTAGCGTCTGGAGTTTTTTTGTGCAACCTCTTCACCTGTCGTACACGGGCCATAAAAAAACAGCTTGTCAAAGCAGGCAGTATTATCTATAGTAGTAATTCCCAATTGGGGGCGCATTGGTTTCGACGGGGATGTGGAAACCAAAGTTGCAGGTCGAGGCGCCGCTGGCCTCGTAAAAAGCGGCACAAAAGTAATTGCCAACAACGATTACGACTACGCTTACGCTGCCTAAAAACAGCGAGGCACCTGACCACATTTGATGGTCACGTCAGACGGGCCGACGCCTGATACGTCCGGCTGGCGACATCGCATCAGGCTGGTGGAGCTTGGCGCCTGCCGGGAGTTTCCACGAGATCTGTACCGGCGGGATTGCTGCTCTGTGCCCGGTCAGGGGCGAGCAGGGTGGTGAAATTTGTTCCTGACCTAAACCTGTAGACGCTTTGCGTGGAATGTTCTCGGACGGGGGTTCGACTCCCCCCGCCTCCACCATCAGCGCATGTCCCAGAGGCCCACGGTGTACCAAAAGACACCGTGGGCCTTCTCTTTTCGCGGGGTTACAGTCCCTTGCTGTCCCTGTTTGTGTCATAGCAGCACACTTTATCTGGGGGTACATTTTGGGGTATATTTATCAATCCCCAAACAGGTACCCCTAGATGTACCCCAAAGATATCCCCGGGAGGCAAGCATGGCGCAGCTCACAGAGATGAAGATCAAGGCGATCAAGCCGGGCGCGAAGATGGCCCGCTATTATGATAGCGGGGGCCTCTATTTGCAGATCAGTCCGACAGGGGGAAAATATTGGCGCTTCAAGTACCGTGTCGAGAAAAAGGAAAAACTGGTGGCCTTGGGTACATGGCCTCAGGTGAGCCTGAAAGAAGCCAGAGAGAAGCGCGACCAGTGCCGGCAGGAGATAGCAGCCGGAAACGATCCCATGCAGCTCAAAAAAGCGAGGGCCGAAGCGACGTGTCCTGGTCGCACCTTTCAGGAGGTGGCAGAGGCCTGGCGCAACAACATGGAGAACGTCTGGTCGGAGAGCCATGCCAAAACGATCCGGGAGCGTCTGGCACTGAACGTCTATCCTGTGCTAGGGAAGAAAGACATCGCGGACATACGGCCAACGGAGATCCTGGCCATGCTGCGCAAGATAGAAGCCCGGGGTGCCTACGAGACCGCCCAGCGCGTCCTGGGTATCTGTGGGCAGATCTTCCGCTATGGCGTCGCTGTCGGCTTGCTGGAATCGGATCCCAGCCGTGATCTTCGCGGGGCGCTTGTGCCACACCAGGGAAAGCAGCTGGCCGCGATCACGGATCCTGCGGAAGTGGGGGCGTTGCTCTTGTGCATGGATCAGTACAAAGGCGGGGTGGTGGTACGGGCTGCGCTGCAATTCAGCGCGCTGACCTTCTGCCGGCCAGGTGAGATCCGGCACGCAGAGTGGGGAGAGGTGGATTTTGAGGCACGGGAATGGCGCATCCCGGCAGAGAAGATGAAGATGCGGAAGGAGCACCGCGTGCCGCTTTCCCGGCAGGCCATGCTGGTGCTTGAGGATATCCGCCAGTTTACCGGGGACGGACGCTATGTCTTCCCTGGGGTGTCCCGTTCCAGGCCCCTGAGCGAGAACGGAGTGACGTCGGCGCTGCGGCGGATGGGGTACAGCGGCGATCAGATGACGGCCCATGGTTTTCGGGCCATGGCTTCCACGCTGCTGAATGAGCTGGGCTTTCGGGGCGATGTTATAGAGGCCCAGCTTGCCCACACGGGAGGGGACAAGATCCGGGCCATCTATAACCGCGCAGAGTACATGAAGGAGCGCCGTCGCCTGATGCAGGCCTGGGCGGACTATCTGGATGAGTTGAGGGCCAGGGCTCAGTCTGTTTCCGGGGTGGCGGAAAGGTTGGCATAGACGCCCCGCAAGTCTCCGAGCCTCCAGAAGGGGGTGCGGCCCCGATACCGCGGCGCCGGGATGATGCCGCGCTTGATGTAGCGGTAAAAGGTGTTCCTGGAGATGTTGAGGTACTGCATGGCCTGCTGGGCTCGCAGTATCCGGCCACTGTCCGCACAGATTTCCGGGGGAAGCCTTGGGGTCTGCAGGATACTTTCAGAGGGCATAGGGGTCTCCTTTGTCTCGGTTTTCGTTGCCGCCGGGGCAATAAAGAAAGGCCGCCCAATGGACGGCCTTTCTTCATGTTCTCGGTTGTGCGATTGATTCTATCTTCCCAGCGCCACGGCCACATTGAGGCTCAGGCGCAAGTGCAGGCTGGCATCATCCAATGCCTGGCGGAATCGTTGCTCGGCTTCCGTACGGCTCTGGAACAGGCTGTCCAGCAGGCACTGCGGGCTGAACATGGTGTTGGCATTGCGGCCCAGGTCGGACACGGCATGGCTGAACAGATCGCCGCGGCGGGCGTCCAGTTCCCGCAGCATGGCCATGAACTCTTGCCGGAGGCTGGCTTCGCGCCGGGTCCAGTCCTGCCACAGCTCCAGCAGCGCGGCCTCCTGCGGGCCGGGGACGTGGCTCCGGTCGCGGTGCGGCGGGTAGAAGCAGCCGTTGCGGTACAGGGGCAGGCGCTCCGGTTGCGGCGGCAGGGCCGGGGCTATTTCCATGCGGGTGAGGTAGGCCACGGCCTCGCTCATGCGGCATTGGGGCAATTGCTTGTAGCTGCCCAGACGGAAATGGCTGTTGAAGCGCGACCAGATCTGCGGATACAGGCCCTTGCTGCGGCGTTCTGCCGGGATGCCCTCCACCCTTGCCCGGACGATGGCCTGCAACGTACATTGCTGGTCAGGGGTGATGGCGGCTTCCGCCGTCTGCGGGGCCGGGCGTTCGGCGCGGCCGTGCATCCAGTAGTTCCACAGGGCGTCGTCGCTTTCGGCCTGGTAGAGCTCTATCTTTGCCCGCAGCTCCGGCCGTACCTTTCTGGGGTTGATGCTGTTGAGGTAGGCAGGGAGCTTGCGGACGGGCAGGCAGAGCATTTCCCGCTCGCTGCCATCCTAGGCAACCGTTGCGATTATCGCAACAGTCCAGCGTTCCTTGTTTGCGTTGAGTTTCACGCTTTGTGAACCCCAATCAAGCCCCATGTTTTCCACAATGGGGCGCATGGGCGTATAGGGCTGGTTCTGGTAGTCGATGCAGAAGATGGTGTCACCGTGGAAGGTGACGGGAGAAAGCTGGCACATAGTGCCTCCTAGAGTTTAGTAGTAGGCATTGATTGGGGGTACTGTCCCTCCCCTTAAGGAAATGCCGGGCCTCAACTACGCCTCTAGGAGCGCTGCCTTTATTCCCCCAAAGGGTCTTATATTGGAGGCTATCAACCCGGCAAAATATGCAAGGAGACAACCGTTAAGCAGAGCTTAACAGTTGAAAAAAGAAAACCCAGCACAGAAAGCCGGGCAGGACGCGCGTAGTTTGGGGAGCCAGTGGCGCGGACACTGCCTAGAGTAGTAGTGCCTTCATGCTGCCCGAAAAGGCGGCCGGGTGTCAAGGGAGATGCTAACCCTCTTAGGGATTCTGTTAGCTGTATAAACTGTTAGGTTGGGAAGCGTATGAATGATTTAGTAATGATTGTTTTTGGTAAGAATGCTTCTATAGTTGGAATATTGGGAGCCATAGTTGGAATATTGGGAGCTATAATAGCTTTTATGCTTTCTTTGCAAACAATAAGAGCTAATAAATATAAGGCTGTTCATGATTTCTTATCTATAATGGAAAATAAGGAAATGGTCAGGGCAAGACGCTATGTATATAATTATAAGCCAGGTAATAATATTAAACTCGATGAAGAAGAAATAAATATTGTTATAAATTTTTTCCAACATTGGGGATTGCTTGCTAAGGAAAAATATTTACCTATGTGGGTATTCGATACTGCATCTGGATCTGGTGTTGTACGCTTATATGACAGAGCAAAACCATATATTGAAGAGGTTAGAAAATATCATGATGATAAAACATATGCAGATAAATTTGAATGGCTTTATAATGAAGTAAAAAAAAGGAAAGGGATAAGTAATACAAGGCCATCCGTACCTATTCATCAGGATGGGATTTCCATGCCACGGCGACGTTCAAGGAGGACATTTCGCTTGGGAAGCAAACGTCCATCTCGAAAAGGCGCAGATAGCTGTCACATGTAAGCAGTTCTCACTGTTTGATCTGCTCGAACCTCTTTGGGGCCCCTTCGGGGCCCCTTCTCCTTATCTATCTTCCCAGCGCCACGGCCACATTAAGGCTCAGGCGCAAGTGCAGACTTGCATCCTCCAGAGCCTGGTGGAAACGCTGCTCGGCTTCCGTACGGCTCTGGAACAGGCTGTCCAGCAGGCACTGCGAGCTGAACATGGTATCCGCATTGCGGCCCAGGTCGGACACGGCGTAGCTGAACAGGTCACCGCGGCGGGCGTCCAGTTCCCGCAGCATGGCCATGAACTCTTGCCGGAGGCCGGCTTCGCGCCGGGTCCAGTCCTGCCACAGCTCCAGCAGCGCGGCCTCCTGCGGGCCGGGGACGTGTCTCCGGTCGCGGTGCGGCGGATAGAAGCAGCTGTTGCGGTACAGGGGCAGGCGCTCCGGCTACGGCGGCAGGGCCGGGGCTATCTCCATGCGGGTGAGGTAGGCCACGGCCTCGCTCATGCGGCATTGGGGCAGCTGCTTGTAGCTGCCCAGACGGAAATGGCTGTTGAAGCGCGACCAAATCTGCGGATACAGGCCCTTGCTGCGGTGCTCTGCCGGGATGCCCTCCCCCCTTGCCCGGACGATGGCCTGCAACGTACATTGCTGGTCAGGGGTGATGGCGGCTTCCGCCGTCTGCGGGGCCGGGCGTTCGGCGCGGCCGTGCATCCAGTAGTTCCACAGGGCGTCGTCACTTTCTGCCTGGTAGAGCTCTATCTTTGCCCGCAGCTCCGGCGCTACCTTCCTGGGGTTGATGCTGTTGAGGTAGGAGGGCAGCTTGCGGACGGGCATGCAGAGCATTTCCTGTTCGCCATCAGAGGGACCGTCACGAACATCGTGACGGTCCCTCTGATGGCTGTTGTCATGATGACAATACCCCATCTGCTCTCATTGTTCTTGAGCTTTCGGAACTGCGTCGCCCAATCCAAGCCCAAATTTTCAACGATGGGCTTCATGGGCGTGTAGGGCTGGTTTTGGTAGTCGATGCAGAAAATGGTGTCGCCGTGGAAGGTGACGGGAGAAAGCTGGCACATGATGGCCTCCGATGGTTTAGTAGTATGGCATTTGGTTAGGGCATGGTAAGAAGCCATCCCTTGAGGAAATGCCGGGCCTCAACTACGCCCATCGGTGGCGCTGCCTTTATTCCCCCGAAGGGTATTATATTAGAGGCTATCGACCCGGCAAAATATGCAAGGAGACAACTGTTAAGCAGAGCTTAACAGTTGAAAAAAGAAAACCCAGCACAGAAAGCCGGGCAGGGCGCGCGTAGTTTGGGGAGCCAGTGGCGCGGACACTGCCGATGTTTTGTAGTGCCTTCATGCTGCCCGAAAAGGCGGCCGGGTGTCAAGGGAGATATTGCATTACACAAAATTATGAGGCATTGTCTATAATAAAAATAACTCAGTGAGGGGAAATATATGGCTAAAAGTATTTGTCTTTTTAATCATAAAGGTGGCGTCAGTAAGACAACGACGACATTTAATCTTGGGTGGACTCTTGCCGATAAAGGTAAAAAAGTCCTTATCGTTGACCTCGATTCGCAATGTAATTTGACTGGACTTGTCTTGGGATTTGATGCTGCGACAGAGGAAAACATGGAAAAATTTTATGCTAGCCGTGATAATTTGACAATGAAACCTGTCGTCACTGCTCTTATTACTGGGACATCTCCTGAAGAGTTTAATCGTACTGAGAACGGTTCCCTATATCAAACTGGGAACCCAAATCTTTTTTTACTTTCAGGTCATCTGGATGTCTCTGAACTCGATTCACAGATCAGTGTAGCATTGCGAATCGCTGCAGGCGTTCCAGCAACTAGAAATATTCCTGGTAATTTACCAAAAATTTTGCAGGATATTGCTGATAAAAATGGTATTGATTATGTCATATATGACCTAAGTCCAACAATTGGTGGCTTGAATGAAGTTATTTTGATGTCAAGTGATTATTTTATTGTGCCTACATCTCCAGATTTCTTCTGCTATCAGGCTGTTAATTCTTTAGAAAAAAATATAAAAAAATGGCATAGAGAGATAGAAAGATTTATAGAGGATAACAGATTTGAAAAAAGAACATATCCTATCCGTAATAATCCTCAATTTCTTGGTGTGATTCAACAGCGATATCGTCCTCGTTATGGAAAGCCAGGAACATCTTTTCAAGCTTGGATAGATAAAATTCGTGTAGCTATTAATAGTAAGCTTATCCCAGTGCTGACTGAGATAAACTGCACAATATCACAAGAGACTATCAAAAATATTTTAGAGGGGTCGGGCCTTGAGCCTTATGATTTGGCTTACATATCTGATTTTAACTCTCTCATTGCAATAAGCCAGCAACTTTCTAAGCCAATTTTTGCTTTAACAGATAATGATATTCATAATACAGGAAAAGTTTTTGGCTTTGCACAGGATACAATGCAACAAAGTCGAGATAATTTTGCAAAAACGTTTAATGAACTTGGTGATAAAATACTAGCTTTGACAGAATAAGTTTTACTTGCCCGACAGGCCGCTGCCCCGCACGATGCGAAGGCAACGGCCTGTTTTCTGGCGTTTCGCTACAGAATATCCATGAACGCTCTTATAAAGACTTCCGCCTGCGGCGCGACGATGGCGTTACCATAGCCGCGCAGTCGTCCCACTCTGGCGGTAGTCCCATGAGCCAGCGGGCAAGAGCCGGGTTCAACTGGCCGCCACTTTCCATCCCGGCACAGAAGCCAGTCAGCATTTTGCCAGAAACCGTCAGTCGGCAGGGGTACGTCGTTGCTGCCCGCCGTGGAAGTTGATCTGTTCTGTTTCTGCCGTCCAGCCTCTCCGCCGCCATGCCCGGCGTATCCTTCCAGCCTCTTGCCGACGGTGTTACCCAGCCCGTCAGAAAAACTATATCCTCCAGTCGGCTTTTGCTGTTGAACGCCCTTGCCGGGTTGCCCGTAGAATGCCCCGCTTCCGCAGAACGCGGTGTCGGCCAGCCCGATAACTCCACCGCCGTCTGCAAATTCAGCCCTCCCTCCCGATTTCCGGAACCAGCTCCGGTGTAACTGTTCCCCGTCGGCGTCGGCCACCCAGTACAGCCTTTGTCTGATGTGCGGGGCACCGAAGCCCGCAGCGCAGGTATCGACCGCCCCGCAGGCGTAGTGCGCTGCTTCCAGGTCAGACGATATAATGTCGAGCCATGCAAGGCCGTCAGGGCTTGCAACCTGCTCGCCAAAAATGACGTCAGGGCGGCACTGGCTGATGAGACGAAAGAAGGAGGGCCACAGGTGCCGCTCGTCAGCAGTCCCTTTTCTTTTGCCTGCCGCGCTGAAAGGCTGGCAGGGACAGGATCCTGTCCAGACGGGGCGGTCATCCGGCCATCCTGCGCAGCGCAAGGCGTATGACCATGTCCCGATGCCCGCAAAGAAATGGCACTGGGTAAACCCGGCAAGATCATCTGCTGCGACATTCTCTATGCTCCTTGTATCGACCTCGCCGGGTGCGATATGCCCGGCCTTGATAAGCTCGCGCAGCCACTGGGCAGCGAACGGGTCGATCTCGTTATAATATGCGCTCATGCGTTTTTCCCCGGCTGCTCATCAGTCCGTGGCCGCCATGCCACGACGACGCCCAGAAGGGGCGTTTCGCTTGTGTCACATGGATGAGCAGCAAGGATGTTTGTTGCTCAAAAAACGGGCTTTGAGTTGACACAACGCTCGACGTTTATTTGCCAAACAGGCCGCTGCCCCGCACGACGCGAAGGCAACGGCCTGTTTTCGTTGGTGATGCTCACTTGCTGGTAAGTTGCCGCAGCTCCTCCCGCGTCAGCACGCGCACGTCACCTATCCTCAAAGGGAATCTTTTTGAGCAGCCAGCGTTTTCCATCCTGGCCCACGCTGTAAACAATTTCTTTGTATTTCGGCTTTCGAAAACGTCTGTTTTGAGCTTGCTCTTTTGGGGTGGCCCATTTGCAATTCTCTGGGGAATAGCCTTTATTGTTGTTGATCCTTTCAATGGACAACCCCTCAGCATATCCGTGGGCGTCAGCCCATTCCTTGAATGCCGCGAAACTCTTGGCCCAATCATCACAGATCGTAATGCCTCTTGCTCCATAATTTTTATATGCTGGGCTGTTAGGATTGAGGCAGCGAGCTTTCATGGTTGCCCATACATTATACAGCGTTGTCCCTTTGCCGCCGTGCTTTCTTTGGGCATTGGCGGCTCTCTCTTTCTGGAGACAGCCACAGCTTTGTGTGTTTCCACTGCTCAGACTTTCGGCAAAGATATCCTTTTCATTACCACAATCACATCTGCAACGGTAGACGACATGTCTTCCTTTGTTCTCTGCTCTTCCGATGACGGTAAGACGGCCTATTTTTTTGCCTGTCAAATCAACTCTCAACTTTGCCATACGACATCCTCCTCGCGGCCCGTCGAGCGGCATCGGTACGCCTGTGTTTTTCTTTCTGGCAGCCAGGGCAGAACCTGTACTTGGGCGATGGGGCCATGAACGATCTTCCACACCGGCGGCAGGTGATGACATTGAAGGTGGGCAGCATATGTCCTCCTCATGGCCGGGTACGAGGCCCCCGGCGGGGCGCTTGGGGGAGGATGGATGGCTGGGAATCACGCATCCGCTGCCGGGGCAGCCTCCCAATGGGGGCAGCCTGTGCGGTGCTTGCAGTCGTAGCAGTCGTCTTCCGTGATTTGGGAGCCGTTGTGGGGGCAGGTGAACGTCTGGTACGGCGGGACGAAGGCCTGCACCTGTTCCGGTTCCGGCGCTGTGTCGGCGCCACCGGCCTGCGTGGAGTCCGGGGCAGGGGATTCCTTGGGCTGCGGTGCTTCCGGCTGTTCCTGCGCTGCGGCGCCTTGAGCCTCGGAGGCCGTCTTGGGCTGGAGCCTGGCAGCTTCCCGGATCAGGCGCTTGCAGTCGGTCATGGTCCAGAAAGACAGGGCCCTGCCAGCATCCCATTCCGCCTTTTTGAGCTGGACTGGTTCGAGATGATGCAGTCCCCGGCAGCGGAACGCATCTGGCTCCAGCTCTTGCAGGAGCTGGGCGCCGGGCGGCTGATGGTCACGGAAAACGACATGAGGATGAGGAACGTGAGCGATCAGATCCTCAACCGCATGGCACAGGCCGTGCCTGACATCTACATCCGCATCGTGTGCAAACTTCAAGGCATCCAATAGGAGGAATATTTCATGTCCAACGATATCGAGACCTCTACTGTCACCGACCCCGGTACCCCGCCTGCGGGCGACTCTGCGGAAACCACGCTCCAGGGTGGGACACCTCAAGGCGGTGAAGGGGCGCCGGCCGGTGACGGCACCACGCCTCCTGGCGACTGGCGTGCAGGTCTGCCCGAAGGCTGGGGCGAAAAACTCAAGGACGTGGGAAGCGCGGAAGAAGCCCTCAAGGCCCTGGAACGCGGCCTTGGCTACCGCCCGGCGGAAAAGGTCGAGGACATCGCCCTGAAATATCCCGACAGCTTCAAGGGGCAGATCGACCAGGGCGTGGAAAACGGTTTCCGCCAGTTCTGCGTGGACAACGGTATCACCAAAGACCAGGCACAAAAGCTGCTGGACTGGCAGCTGGGCGCCAACAAGGAGATCACGGACAAGATCATCGCTGACGGCGTGAAGGAACTGCGCAGCGAGTGGGGCAGCCGCTTTGAAGAGAACAAGGCGACGGCCCTGAAGGCGTTCACGGCCCTGGACAAACGCATGGGCGGCCGCCTGGCCACGTCCATCGAAGGTCGTGACATGGCCAATAACCCCGTGTTCGTGCGGGCCTTCCATGAGATCGGCAAGCTGCTGTCCGAAGATGTCCTGTCCGGCGGCAGTGGTACCGCTCCCTCCGATGCCCGGGAGAGTGCGGTCGATACCTACAAGGGCATGTTCAAGGAGTAGTGACACATGGCTGTTGCACAGACGCTCAAAGAGATCGCCCTTGAGAAGGCGAAGAAGCGCCCGGAGCTGGTGGACTATCTGACCGAGGAAGCCCCCATCCTGACCCTGCTGAAATGGATCCCGGCCACCCACGGCCTGTGGAACGTGGAAGAAGTGCTGGACAAGATCACCGGTGCCAGCTTTACCGACCTGGGCGCGCCGCTGCCCACCATGCAGGCCGAGACCCAGCTGCGCCAGACCTATGTCAGCCTGATGGGCGGCGAGATCGAGGTCAGCAAGGACAAGGCCGCGCAGTTCGGCGGTGCCAAGCAGTATTTTGCCCGCCGCGAGAATGCCTTCTACCGGCAGGCGGGCATGGACACCGAGCTGGCCATCTGGCGCGATTACTGGCGCAAGGCGGCCCTCAAGGACAGGCTGTTCACTTCCTGCGGGGGGACGGGCAGCACGCTTTCCTCCATCCTCGTGGTGCGTTTCGACCAGGAGATCAATGTGGGCATCTATGACCCCACGCAGTTCAACTCCGGCCGTCTGCTCGATCCCACGCCCATCAACGGCGGCAATCTGTACCACCTGCGCTCCCAGCCCGGTGTGACCGGCTACGGCGTGGAGTACCGCGGCCGCTTCGGCTGGCAGCTGCTCAAGCCGTCCAAGGCCGTCCATGCCCTGGTGAATATCGACATCAACGGCGAGACGCCCAAACTGCCCACGCTGGCCCAGATCGAGGACGCCATCGCCAAGATCCACGGCTCGGCCCAGAACACCATGATCTTCGGCCAGCACCGCGTGGTGCAGCGCGTGTTCGGCGCCATCAAGCAGGCCGACATCATGTACGTCAATGGCGACAAGGACCTCCAGACCATCGTGGGCGCCATCAACGGCGTCAAGGTCGTGGGCTCCTACAACCTGCCGGACAGCAACGAAACGGCCGTGGCCTAAGGAGGAGGGAACATGTCTTTTTCCTACGGTTCCGAGAATCGCTGGTACGACCAGTTCTTCGAGAAGGGCAAAGCCATCAATGCAGCCGAGTTCGTCTGCGCCAACGCCCTTGTCGTGGGCGAGCATCACGGCGCCCTTGCCGTCACCGTCATGGCGGCCGGTGCGGTGAAAGTGGCAGCGGACAAGACCTTCAAGCTGACCTTGCAAGGCAGTGATACGGAAGACGGGCCGTTTGCCGACATCCCCGGTGCGCCCGAAGTGACCATCACCGGCACTACCAGTACGGGCACGTCCTTTGCCGACGGGGACATCCTCTGCAAGCTCGTGCTGCCGGACACCAAGCGCTACGTCAAGGTCAAGGTCACGTCCGATACCACCAGCAGCGGCACGGTGGACGTCGTCCTTTCCTATCTGGCCCGCTAGCCAGGTCCCGTCGTGATGCGGTGGGGTCGTCCTGCCGCATCACGCCCTTTGTGGAGGCTCCATGATACCAGTCCAGAAAGTCCTTGTCCGCTACACCGTCACGACCGGTGTGCTGGAATACTCCGTGCCCTTTGCCCTGTACGGCACGGGAGACGTGAACGTCTCCTGGGCCGCTGCCGGGGATACGGAGACGCAGACCAGACTCGCGCCGGGCAGTGATTACAGCGTGACGGTCTTCCGGGACATGACGGGCGGCAAGGTGACGCTGGCAGATGGGAAAGTGCCTGCCGGTGCCACGCTGGCCATCGAGTCTGCCGTGCCCCTGACGCAGGAACTTGACCTTTCCAATACGGCCACTGTGGACACCGAAGCCACCGAAGGCCAGTTGGACCGCATGGTGCAGATGATCCAACAACTGGACGACGGCCTTTCGCGGGCGGTCAAGGCCAACGTCACGGACAGCGGCACACCGGAAGAGCTGCTGGGTTCGCTCTACAAGGCCCGTGACGCCGCTACGGCCGCCGCTGCCAGCGAGCAGGCCGCGGAGGGGAGCGAGCAGGCAGCCGCCACCAGCGCTTCGCAGGCTGCTGCCAGCGCACAGGCCGCGGCTGCTTCGGCAGAGGGCGCCGATCAAAGCCGGGCGGAGGCAGCCGCCAGTGCCGCTGCCGCCTCCCAAAACGCCACGGCAGCCCGTCAGAGCGCGGAGGCCGCGTCAGAGCGCGGAGGCCGCGGCAGAGAGCGAGGACAGGGCCGCCCAGAGCGCCGCGTCCATCCTAGAGCTACAGGTGGAGGTGGCCACGCTCGATCCCGGCTTGCCCGCCAGCGGCGATTATGACCCGGAGACCGGCATCCTGCATCTCGGCATCCCCAAGGGTGATTCTGGTGCGTCGGCCATCGCCACCCCTACCAGCTTGGGCAGCGTCATGCCCCAGACCGGCGACGAGGACGGCCTCACGCTGGAGAAGGACGGCAAACTGCGCGTCCGCAAGGCCACAGCCACACAGCGCGGCGGTGTGCTGGCCAGCACCACGGCGACAGCCAACGCCGTGCCCCAGGCCGGGGAAGATGGCACACTGGATGAAAGCTGGGTGCCCAGGCCCGACTATTGGGACATGTTCCCGCCCTTCGTCCCTGTCCCCATCTGGGGCGCGGGGCTGGGCGGCAGCGACGGACGCCGGGCCATCATGCCTGGAGAAGAGCAGGCACGCGAAGAATGGTTTCTTTGCGACGGCGGCAGCGACGGCAAGGACGGCACCGTGCCTGACCTGCAGGGCCGCTATGTCCGTGGTGCCAGCGAAGCCGAGCCCGAAGGCACGGAAGGCGGCAGCGAAGATGTCGCTGTGGATCTTTCCGGCAGTACCGGGGCCACGACGCTGAGTACAGCGCAGATACCCAGCCACACGCACCCGTTCTCTGCCGTCATATCGACTAAAGGACGGTATATGGAGAGCGGGAACCTATACGACAGCGGCAGTTCCAGTACTTCCGCAACGGGCGGCAACGGCTCCCACACGCATCCCCTGTCCGGCTCGGTATCCGGCACCCACACCGACCCGCATCTCGCCATGAACTACTTCATCAAGGTGGTCTAGCATGAAAACACACGTCACCGTCATCCCGTCCGACGGCATCATCTCTGTGGACGGGGAAGTGCTGTTCCTGGACGGCATCACGTCCGAGACCTTCCACGCCCTCCAGTGGCACGACGGCGCGGGCCATGTGGAGCCCGGCGACGGCCTGCCCAACGAAGCGCTTGCCGCCGACGATTATGCCGAGCGCGTGGCCCCCTTCGTGGCCCTGTGGGAAGAGGAGAAGGCTCGCCGGGAAGAAGAGGCCAATCGCCCGCCCACGGAAGAAGAGCTGGCCGCGCAGGCCGTGGCCGAAGCTCAGGCGCAGTCGCGAAGCATCCTCATGGCCCGGATGCAGGCGGACATGGTGCAGACAGGCGCCTTCGCCGCCGCCGAGTTCGCCACCTTCGCCAGGGCCGGGCTGTTCACGGAGTGGGCCGCCGGCCAGACTTACGCCAAGGGCTACCGCCTGGCCCACAAGGGCATCGTCTATGAGGTGATGCAGGAAGTGACCACCATCGAGAACCAGCCCCCGGATGCCACCGGGATGCTGGCCGTGTACCGTCCGCTGTCCGTGGACCCGGAGACTGGCGACGAGCCGGATGGCAGTAAGGAGCATCCCTATGCCTTCCTCTACGGCATGGATGTCACGAAGGACAGCTACTACAGCTATGACGGCAAGCTCTGGCTGGCCAAGGCCGACATGCCCGCCTGCGTCTGGGTGCCGGGCACGGAAGGCCTGTGGCAGTGGGAAGAGGCAGGAACGATCTGATCCTGCATGGATGCTGCCGTCGCTCGCGTAAAAACTTAAAGTAAAACTTTATATTTTGCTGCTCGCAGGCAGGGCATCACCGGTCTCAGGGCCGGATGTCCTGTCGCGCACAAGGGAACATCGCCATGCAGAATAAAACGTCCGTCCTCAATACGGCCCTTGTCCGGGTGGGCGCCCGGATGGGCAATGCCGGCTTTCAGGATACGCCCGCCATGCAGGTGCAGGGGCCGTCTATGACAAATGCCGTACCCTGTGCCTGTCGCTGTACCCGTGGTCGTTCGCCCTGCGTCGCCAGCGTCTTGTCCTGTCGGCAGAGGCCGCGCAGGGGCCGTGGCCGTTCGCCTTCGCCCTGCCGTCCGACAGTGTGCGCGTGGTGGGGGCGGCACGTCCTGACCCATTCACGGCACGACCGGGCCCTGATGTCTGTTTCGAGATCGTGGGGGACAGGCTGGAGACCGATGCGGACGGGGTGCTGCTGACCTATGTGAGCGGCCTCGTGACGACTTTCCCCGAGCTGTTCGCCGACATGCTGGCCTGGCGCGTGGCCTTCGAGATGGCACCCTACATCTCCCAGGGCGGCGCGCAGGCGGAAGGCTACCTGCAGATGTTCGAGCAGGCACTGGACAGGGCCAAGGTGGAGGACGAGGAGGGCTCCTCCAAGATCTTCGAGTCCCCCTTCGCCGCCGCCGACCTGCGGGCGGTGCGTTATGCCCAGTCGGCGGACGTCATCTATTTCGCGCATCCTGGTTATACGCCGCGCAAGCTCGCACGCCATGCCGACGATGACTGGCGCTGGTCCGAGCTGACCTTCATGCCCGCCATCGCCACGCCCAAGAAGCCCGCGCTCTCCACGGTGGGCACCCCGGAGGGGGACAAGAAGACGGACTACACCTATTGCGTCACGGCCATCGACGACAAGGGGCAGGAATCCTCGCCCTCCGAACCGGCCAGCATCTCGGCCCAGGCCCTCAACAGCGTGGATTTCCACATCCGCATCAGCTGGGAGGCCGTGGAGGGTGCCACGGGCTACCGGGTGTACAAGAAAAAGATGGGGGTCTTCGGCTACATCGGCAAGGGGGGCGCGGACGAGACCCACATCGACGACAAGAACATCGGTGCGGACACCGAAGACACGCCCCCGGAGTACGAGGACCCCTTCGAGGGCGAGGGCAACTATCCCTCGCAGGTCTTCTTCCACCAGCAGCTCCTGGGCTTTGCCGCCAGCAACAGCCGCCCCATCACCATCTGGCTCTCTCGTTCCGGCGAGTTCGAGAGCATGGCCAAGTCCACGCCGCCCAAGGACGACGACGCCATCGAGGTCACGCTGGCCGCCACCCAGGCCAGCCGCATCGTCTGGCTGCAACCTGACCGCAGCGCCCTGGCCTTTGGCACGGAAGGCAGCGAATGGACGCTGGAGCCTTCCGAGGGCGTGGCCCTGACCCCGGCCACGGCGTCCTTCCAGCTCCAGACCACCAACGGCGGCAGCGATGCCGTGGCGGCCCTCTCCGTGGGAGGGAGCGTACTCTATGTGCAGCGCGGCGCCGGGGCCATACGGGAGTTCGCCTACAACTACAGCGCCGACAAATACCTGGGGCAGGACCTGAACATCCTGGCCCGGCACATGCTCAGGGACGTGGACGTGGTGGCCTGGAGCTGGCAGCAGGAGCCCTATGCCGTGCTCTGGAGCGTCCTTTCCGACGGCACGCTGGCCGGGCTCACCTACATGAAGGAACAGGAGATCGTGGGCTGGCACCGCTCTTCAGCGAAGGAACCGATCTTGACCTCGATACCTGCGCCGGCTGGTCGGCGGCCTCTCCCCTGGTGTTCCAGGTGCAGAGCGCCACGCCCCTGACCATCCTGGCGCTGGTCACCACCCTGGAGATTTCTCCCTATACCGGAGGAGGGACGTTCTGATGGGAGCCATGACCCTGGCCCTGACCATGGGCGGCCTGTCGGCACTGAGCAGCATCGCCAGTACCAGCCAGCAGAACCGGCAGGCCCAGTACAACAAGAAGATGGCCGAGGCCCAGGCCCAGGCCGCACGCAACCAGGCCAAGGTCACGGCGGAGAAAGGCCGTATCGAGGCCGAGAACCTTGACCGCGAGCGTAACGCCCTGACACGGCAATATGCCGACCTGCAGGCCGGGAACGTGGCCAGCTTTGGTGCCCTGGGCGTGGACATGAGCAGCGGCAGCGCCATGGACGTGCTTTCCGGCAATGCATCCCGCTATGCCGGGGACGTGGGCCTGAACCGCTACCAGAAGGCCGTCAACCAGTGGGAGACGGACGAGAACGTCAAAGCCAGCCTGACCAACGCCGCCAACTACGACGCGGCCGCCAGCTGGTATGGAAATTCGGTGAAGGGGCTGGGCAGCACCCTGCTGACGGCCGGTCTTTCCGGCCTGACCAGCGGCATCGGCGCCTACGCCACGGCGGGAGGCTTTGGGGGCGAAAGTGGTTTCTTTGGTGACCTGTTCAATGAGCCGGTCAAAGACGCGCTGGAGTTTTCGAAGAAGGCTCGCGGCACGGTGTGGAAATAGGGGGAGACATGGCCATCAGGGTACAGACCTACGGCTCCGGCCCCCGGCGCATCCAGGCGGGCCCCATAGACCCCGGCGCGCCGCGCGGTGTCATCCGGGACGTGCGCGGCACGGCGCAGGACAGCCTTTGGGCGGACGTGCTGGCGGCGGGGAAGCAGCTCACCGGTATCGCCATCCAGGAATACGTCAAGGACGAGACCACGCGCGTCAGTCAGTCCTTGCTGGGGATGCAGCAGGAGCTCAATGCGGAGCGCGACCGTTACATGGCCGAAAACAAGGGGCAGGATGCTCTGGGCGCCGGTTAACACTTTGCTGATTTCGCTCGGAAGACGGCGCAAAAATACCTGCAGGAGGGCGGCTTTTCCGGGCGGTTCGCGGATACCTTCAAAGAGCGGGCCGCCGGAGCGATGCTGCATTTCAGTGAGCAGGGTGTGGCTTACGCCCGGCAGGAGAGGGCAACGTGGGACAAATCCGTCTTCGACTCCTCCGTGGCCACAGCAGAGCAGGCAGTAGCCTCTAACTGGTCCAACACAGACTATGCCGAGTTCCAGCGACAGGGCCTGCACGATCAGATTGACGCCATGTTCCTTGGGGAAGACAACCGTGCCCGCAAGATAGCGGTCGACCGTAAATTGGCACAGGCCCGCATGGATGGAGCCATCTCTTCTGGCAACTGGGATGCGGCGGAATCCATGCTCGGCATGGGCTCTGGGGGAACGGCTTCCAGTGGCAAAGTCGCCTTGTCCGCAGACGTGGATGCCATAGTGGAGAAGGTTGCCCGGGAAGAAGGGGTCGCCCCTGATCTAATCGCGGCCGTCATCATGCAGGAGAGCGGTGGCAGGCAGGATGTGGTATCCAGGTCCGGTGCCACAGGGCTCATGCAGCTTATGCCGGGAACGGCAAAGGAACTGGGGGTCGACCCGAATGACCCGGAAGCCAACGTGCGTGGAGGTACGCGCTACCTGAAGCAAATGCTGCAACGTTACGGCGGGAACGTGGAACGCGCTCTTATGGCGTATAATTGGGGCCCGGCCAACGTAGACGAATACTTTAAGACTGGAAAAGGCCTTGGAGGCCAAGCAAGGCCCAAAGAGAGCCTGGACTATGTCCCGTCCGTCATGGGCAGGCTGCAGGGCAGGGGGGCCGGCTCTGGTGGCACTGGTAGCGGCATCCAAGGGCTCGACCCTGCTGATCGCCTGGCCTACATGCGCATGATCACAGCAGAACGCAATCGGCAGGAAGCCAACGTCAACAAGCAAGCCCGTGAGATACTGGATAAGCAGAAGGATGCTGTCTATGCGGCGCAGTTTATGGGGGATGTGAAGCCCTTGATCCGCATGGCAAGCCAGCTCCGTGCCATCGGTAAGGGGACTGAAGCCGCAGAACTGGAGACGGCAGCGGACTTCTGGCAGCGCAACCAAGCTGCTGCGGATTTTGCCAGTAACGCTTCGTTCCCGGATGTGGCGGCTCGTATCGGTCAGTTGCAGAGGGAGCTGGCCCCCAAAGACGGCAAGGCTCCATCTCTGTCCATCAAGGAACACAAAGCCAAAGCTGGCGAGCTGGAAGCCATGACCAGAGTCTACAGCGCCCGTCTTTCAGGCCTGAAAAAAGATCCGGCGCAGGCAGCGCAGGAGAATCTTGACAGGCAAGGTCTGCTGCCCAGTGAGTCGACGCCGGGAGATAGGGCCCAGGCCCGTATCGCCTACCAGCAGCGTAACGGTATCCCGGTAGTTGCTCAGCGCGTCCTGACCAAGGTGGAGGCAGCGGATATGGCCCAGAAGTGGCAGTCTGCTCCGGCAGAGGCCCGCTTCAGCATGGTCACGGAGATCAGTAGGGCATACGGCGACCTGTCGCCCCATGTGTTGTCCGAGATGGGCCTGTCCACGCCGGAGATCGACGCGGCCCTGTCCATAGGCGACGATCCCCGCAATGCCCTCAACGCGCGGGAGGTCTTCGCCGTCTCGGCCATGGACGCCAAGGAGCTGCCCAAACTGGAGGACAAAAGCGCCCTCCAGGCTGTCCTTGACGGCAGCGAAATGTATCGGGCCATGCTACGCCGGGCGAGCATGCTGCAAAGCCCCGAAGCGTGGAAGACCGCGACGCAGTACCGCGAGACAGCGGAAAAACTGCTGCGGGCCGGGCGTGACCCGGACAAGGTGACAGCGATTCTGTCTTTCGGTCGTAGCGTCCTTGATGATGACAATGTCTCCATCATCTTACCCGCTTCCTACGGCTTGGGCATCACCAGTGAGGATGTGCAGATGGCATTCCTTGAGCGTCTGCCGGAGGTCGTCGGCGCCAATATAATGTCCACCGGTAATGCCGGGACAGACAAGATCCTACGCGACCGCGAAGTGGCCCGTCTGCGGCAAGTGGGCATGGTGGTCAATTCCCCAGACGGTAAGGGCTTCGTTGTGCTGGATGGTACCACAGGCTCGATTTACAGGGGCGTGGGCGGCAAGGACTTTACCTTCACCCTTGAGGACGTGAAGCAGACTCGCGCCCGTCTGGAACAAGCCGACAACTACATCCCGTAGGAGATGAGGACATGAGCGATCCAGCCATCCTTTCCGCTCCGTGGACGCCTGACCGCACCAACGACACGGACTTCATGCGCGGCGTGGCCCAGATGGGGTTCCAGGCCGACATGGGCGACTTTGCCGGCATGGCCATGCGTCACGCCTTCGAGCGCACCACTGCGGGCATCATCGCCGAGGATACACGCATCCGTGAAGCTGAAGAGGCCGCCGGGACTGCCAATGAAGACTGGTGGGTGGGCGGCCTGGTGGGTATGCCCAGCGTTACTCCCAAAGCCATGACACCGGAGGAGTTCAAGGCCCAGGGCTTTGACCGCAAGGGCAAGATCCAGTGGACGTCGGACATGACGCCCCAGCGGGCGCAGATACTGGCCGAGACCTACGACAGGCGACAGATTGAGGCTGAACTGCTGCAGCGTGACGGGCAGGGTGCTTTTCGCACGGCCGTGGGCTTTGGCGCGGCTCTACTGGCAAACATGCCTGATCCGGTGAACCTCATCCCTTTTGGCGGGGCTGCGGCCCGTGGCGCCAGCCTTGGCCGACGGGCCTTCCTCGCAGCCCGGGAAGGAGCTGTCTCCACGCTGGCGGCCGACGCTATCCTCATGCCCGAGGCGGTCCGCCGTGGCGATGATGTAGACTTCGGCGACCTCGCCCTGGATGTGACCTTCGGTGCCTTGCTGGGTGGTGGACTTGGCGCGGCAGGCGGCCTGCTGCACAACCGGCGTGTGGCGGCGCTGGAAGGGGAGCGAGCGGCACTGCAAAGCGTTCTGACCGATGCGGGCATGGACAGTTACGCCGCAGGCAGGAGCGCGGAACAGGCTATCTCCGTCATGGCTGACATGCCCCACAGTCGGGAGGCCTCCCGACTGGTTCGCGGTTCTTTGGCCGGTCTTGACCGCATGAGTGCCGGCCGTTTGCTCGACCGCACCATGATCGCCATGCGAGACGGCGAGGATCTGGATGTAGGCCGCTGGGTGGAGGAACTGCAGTTGGGCCCGGCCATGCAGCGAGCACGGAACAACCAGATTCGGGCACTGCTCGACAGCGGCAACTACAGCTCTGTCACCTTCGGTACCATGTCCCCGGAACGGACAACGGAACTCAATGCCCTGCTGACCGAACGGGGAGCACCACTGGATGGCGATGAACTGGTGGTGTCTGCCAGCGTGGGCCGGGCGCTGTTCGATTCCGGCCTGCTCCGTGCCGATGCCGACGCTGATGATGTGGCCCGTCTGCTTTCCGAGGCCCTGACCATTGACCGGGCAAGGGCAATAGACATCCCGAAGGACAGGCGGACACGCAGCCTCTTTGAGCTGCGGCAGACGCTGGAAGACACTGGCCTGGGCGACGGAAAACCCTTTGACCTTCGTGCCGCCAGGGTGGCACGCAGGCAGGCGGCCATCGCCATCGTAAAACGGGCGCAGGTGGAGCAATTTATCACGGACGTGCAGGCCCAGGGCTATAGCTTCACCGATGCATTGGAAGCCTTGCTGGTGGGCAGCAATGAGCGGTTCTCAGGCAGCCGCGAGAGCGTCAGTCGCAAACGTGGAGCCATCAAGGCCCTGTGGAGCGGGAGCCTTGCAAAAGAACTGGACGCTACCGGCATGGTGCCCCTGCTCAACAAGGATCGGACCTTCGGCGAAGGCGTGATGCGAGAGATGATCGAGCCAGGCAGCACCGGCAACAAGGACATGCGCACCTGCGCCGACATCTTCTCGCGCTACCTTGAGGAGTTCCGGCAGCGGCTCAACGAGGTCGGGGCGGACATCGGCAAGCTGGATAACTATGCCCCCCAGTCCCACGACGAGGCAAAGATCCTGAAAGCAGGGCTGCAACAATGGCACGATGCCATCATCGGCAAGATCGACTGGGAACGCACCCTGCCGGATTCCACACCGGAACAGCGTTCCGCGTTCCTGTCCAACGTCTATATGGGCATCACCACTGGCATCCCGTCCAAATCGGAAGAGAGACCTTCCGGTCCGCTGCGCCCGCGCAATCTGGCCAACAGTCTCGCTAAAGAGCGTGTCTTGCATTTCAGGGATGCGGAAAGTGCCGTGGCCTACCACAAGGAGTTTGGGCAGGGCACCATCGTGACCGCTGTTTTGAATAGATTGCAGGGCAGTGCCAACAAACTGGCTCTGATGCAGACCTTTGGCCCCAACCCAGAAGCCATGCTGACCAGCCTTATCGACGGCGAAGCCCAGCGTCTCAAGCATGCTCTGGCCGACAAGGACGCAAAAAAGGTGGCCGACCTCTGGACGATGCGAGGTGACGGCAAAGTCGCCAATTGGTACAAGGCCCTGTCCGGTGAAATGGGCACGCCCGGCAACCTGACGGCGGCCCGGATCTTCGCCTGCGCCCGCGGCATCATCAGTATGGCCAAGCTGGGCGGAGCCGTACTGTCTTCTTTCGCGGACATTCCCGTGAAAGCCATGGCTCTGCGGCACAACGGCTAGAACTTCCTTGAGCGTTGGCGAGGCGCTTTTCGCTTCAATCTGGAGAGATTCTCCAGCGCCGATCGTATCGAGTATGGCCGGGGCATCGGCCTGTATACGCAGGGGATGCTGGGCTCCATCTATAACCGCTTCGATATCCAGGACGGCCTGCCCGGCAAGATGAGCCGCTGGATGGATACTTTCTTCCGCCTCTCCGGTCTGGAGGCTTGGACGGAAGGACACCGTAGCGGTTACGCCTTCACGCTCTCCGGCATGCTGGCCGACGCTGCGAAAAAAAACTTCGCTGACGTAAATCCTGACTTTGCCGTCACCCTGCGGCGCAACGGACTGGAATCGCGCTGGCCTCTGCTGCGGGAAATGCTGACCACTGTGGAAGGCACGGACTACATACTGCCCGAAAAAGCCTTGAATCTGTCCGACGCCCAGCTGGAGCCCTTCCTGCCTGAGCATCTGCGGGACAAAAGCGTCTATGACCGGAATGGGCATAAAGCCCCTGACGATGCTACATGGCAGGCCATGCGGCAGAAAGCCCTCGACCGACAGCGGCAGCAGCTCATGGAAGACGTGATGAGCTTCCTCAGTGATGAGACCGGATACGCCATCCTGGAGCCCGACGCCAAGACCCGTGCCCTTATGTACCGCGGCACGCGTCCCGGTACCGTGACGGGAGAGTTGTTGCGCACTATCCTGCAGTTCAAGGCTTTCCCATTCACCTATGGCCAGCGTATCCTCATGGAATCCCGCTGGCAGCGGGCCTCCGCCGACAGGACACGCTTTGTGTCCGGTGATCCGTGGGGGCTCATGCAGTTCGCCGTGGCTTCGGTGCTGTTCGGCTACCTGTCTGGAGCGGCCAAGGATATCACCAAGGGGCGCGAACCGCGCAGCTTGGACAAGAAGGAAACATGGATTGCGGCACTCTTACAGGGGGGTGGACTGGGCATTATGGGAGACTTCATGTTTGGGCAAGCTGACCGCTTTGGCGGGCAGGCCATCGCCTCCCTTGCTGGCCCCGGTCTCACGGAACTGTCCAAAATCATGCCCATCTCTGGCCAGCTCGTGCGCGGCGATTTCGGCAACGCCGGGGAAGACGCCCTGCGCCTCGTGACCGGCAATTTGCCGTTCGCCAACCTCTGGTATACGCGTTCGGCCCTAGATTACATGTTCTTCTACCACATGAGGGAGTGGATGAGTCCCGGCACTTTACGGCGTACGGAGCGCAAGATGAAGGAGGATTTCAACCAGACTTACTTCCGGCTTGGCAGTCTTGACCTCACGCCCAGCCATATCATCCGCAAGGGCGGTGGCTTCATGTAGGCTAAAGCCCGCAGCACGCAAAAAAGCCCCCGTTCCGTGATGGAGCGAGGGCTTGGGGAATTACATTCCTATACGGTTGGATGGATTCCTTGTATTCCTTTGATCGTTTTTGCTACATCTTCTATATCAATGCCTTCTTTCTCAGGAGTATACGCCGCACGAACCATGCCCCATAAGAGGGCAGAAGGTACAACAAGTAGCGCTCCGAGAAGAGCTACTAAATGTTTGTGCTCTATTATCGCTATCCAAAGGAGTGGATCAATGACAGCAAAGACAAGCGAAAGAGCAAAAAGAAGGTAGAGAAGAATACAAATAATAAAACATGTCCAGAAGATAACCCAACGTTGAGAAAGCTTTTGTTTCCCAAGGCTAGCTCGATATCCTTCCTCATCTTGGGTATCTTCATCTGAGGACAAGTCGCGTATAACAATATTATTTTGCGACGTCATATCCAAGTTCCTTAAGGCGATAACTCATAGCGGCCTTAGATACACCGAAAATCTTTGCCAGCTTAGGAAGGCTACGGACCATATTTACTTGGACGACAGCATCTACAAAGCTCTTGGGCATTAGTAAACAAGCCGCAAACTTATTAGCAGCTACTTCCTTTTGATCATGGACGGCCATAGTAAAATTGTCTGGTGTATCTCGGTCGCGGGCTCCATGGTTAAGTACGAAATGAGCTAGTTCATGCGCAATAGTAAAACGTTGGCGTACAGGGGGTTCCGTAGGATTGTATGTAATGAGAGGGCCATCATTGAATCCCTTCGGTTCGTAATGGCCGCTTGCCACAAGCTTTGGGTCAGCCAGCACGGCGATCCCCATCTGTGCGGCGATGTAGGCGGGGTCAACCGGGAGGCTGCCATCATCCCAATGCTCGGCGATGACTTGCATGGCAGTCTTCGGCATAATTGTCTCCTTTTTTCAAAAACTAACCTTCTTTGTCGTCACTGGCAATGGATTTTGCACTCTTTTTGTAGGAAAAATTCTCAGTCAGCAACAATAAAAAAATTTCGGCTCCGGGAGCTTAAAAAAGCTCCCGGGCCGTTTATTTGATTGGGCAAATATTATTACCTTCCCAGCGCCACGGCCACGTTGAGGCTCAAGCGCAAGTGTAGGTTGGCATCATCCAGCGCCTGGCGGAATCGTTGCTCGGCTTCCGTACGGCTCTGGAACAGGCTGTCCAGCAGGCACTGCGGGCTGAACATGGTATCCGCTCACCGCGGCGGGCGTCCAGTTCCCGCAGCATGGCCATGAACTCTTGCCGGAGGCCGGCCTCACGTCGGGTCCAGTCCTGCCACAGCTCCAGCAGCGCGGCCTCCTGCGGGCCGGAGACGTGGCTCCGGTTGTGGTGCGGTGGGTAGAAGCAGCCGTTGCGGTACAGGGGCAGGCGCTCCGGTTGCGGCGGCAGGGCCTTGGGCAGCGCGTCGATCTTGGCCTGCACCCACGCCAGCGCATCCGGTATCCACTGCTGCGGCAGATCCTTGATGTTGGCGAGGTTGAAGGCGGCCTTGAGCTGGTTCCAGCAGGCATCAAAGGGCGCGTTGGACAGCTTGGCCCACGAGCTTACCAGCGCCCGCAGGGGCTTGCGATCGGCTACGCTGGACGGCGTGATGGAGAGGGTGCCGGGAAAGTCCACGATGTCCTGGGTGATGTTGCGGGCGGCTTCCTTCTGCCGGGCCAGCTCTTCTTCCATGCGGTTGAAGGCTTCGATGTAGGCCAGCTTCATGGCCAGGGCCTTCTTGCCGGTGTAGCCCATGACCAGCAGCATGAAGCCGTCGCGGTAGAGGATGAACATGGGCAGGGAGCGGCCTGTTTCATCGATGTATTCACTCACCCCAAAATTGGGGGCAGTAAATTTTTCCGGGCAGTTATCCATCAAATCTCTGACAGAGCGCATCACATGATCGTGACGCTTTCCAAAAAACTGAGCAACCTCAAGGGACGTGGTGGCCGGGCGGCCGGAGTGCAGAGAGACGGAAGGGGAGAAGTGTTCCGAAGGAAGAAGGGTAGCCTGACTCATGACGAGCCTCCTAAGTTTAGTAGTGCGGCAATTATGTGAGAATGCCGGGACTCAACTACCGCTTAGGACGGCTGCCTTTATTCCCCCGAAGGGTATTGTATTAGAGGCTATCGACCCGGCAAGAATATGCGAAGGGACAGGTCTTGAGAAATGCTCAATACCTGAAAAAGAAAGACCCAGCATAGGATGCCGGGCAGGGGCACGCGTCGTTTAAAAACAGTGGCGTGGACACTGCCTAAGCTGTAGTGCAGTTACCACGCCACAAAATGGGGGGAATGTCAATGGTTAATAAGAGAATCTATGGATTTTTTATATCCTTCAAGACGCCATTGAGGTAACTCTTCTGTAGATCCAGGAAGTTGCATATTGATAAGGCTAAATATGTCTGCAACAATTATTATTATGGATATCATCCATAAAATAGAAAAGAATTTTGCTATTGCTGCCCATATGAAATGACCTGTATATTTATTCGCACTTCTCCATACGCCAATACAAATAATTATTGTATATACAATTAGAAATGTATCATATGCTATTCCAACAACTTTTACTCCAATTAAATCATAATTATGATATATAATTGCAAAAAAATTTTCTGCAAATTTTGATTTTATAAACATTTTACATATTGTTGATACAGCAACGCCGTATATCCAAAATATGATTGGAAGTGAAACATCCCCATTTATAATTTTATGAAAAAAATTTTTATTATTTATACAAATATCTATTTCACGAGCATCAACTTCTTTTGTATGTTTTTTATTTTCAAAGTAATTTTGAAATGATGATGCGACAAAAAAGGCTATTATGAGTGGTATATACCAAAAAAATAAAACGATTGAAGGTATTAACCCCCATCCCCATGCATAATAGGCACCTGCGACACCGCATATACTGCCAATAAGAGGAAAATATCCAAGAATAAAAGCAAGGAAGCCAGCGAGCAGACCATCCCATCCCAACCAAGCATGGATGCCGTCTGCAATAGCGGATATTTGGACAATCCCCATTCCTAAATAGGCGATTCCTAGTATTATGCTAAAAAATTGCATTTGATTTTCCCCCTCAGAATAATTCATTGACGATAGCGGCAGGCTACCATGTCGACTGGGATGGGGCAATGGAGGGATGAGGAAAGAGAAAAGAAGGCGGCCCCGAAGAGCCGCCTCTCGTAGACAAAAGAGCTGGGTAATGCAGGTAGACAGCGAAGGCGAAGCCTTCAGTAGTGGTAGCGGCACTGGAGGACGATCAGGGCCGCCCCCTGCTCGTCAAGGCGATACACAAGGCGGTCTTCCTGATTGATGCGGCGGGACCAGCATCCCGCAAGGTCAAAGCGGAGCGGCTCCGGCTTGCCAAGGCCTTCAAACGGATTGCGGAGCGCATCACGCAGCAGCTCATTGATGCGCTTCACTGTCCGTTTGTCGGTAGCCTGCCAGTACAGATAATCTTCCCACGCTTGGGGCGTCCAGGTCAGCAGCATGGTCAGTCCTCAAGGTCATGCTGTACCGTCTTGCCCGCGTCAGCGGCGTGCAATGCTTCCCGCAACCGGGCGGCATTGGCCGGGGAACGCAGCAGGTAGGCTGTCTCCATGATGGCGTTGTAGTCCTCCAGGGACATCAGCACCACGGAGGGAGACTTCTGGCGCGTGATGATGACGGGCTCGTGGTGGTCACAGACCCGGTTCATGGTTTCTGCAAGGTTCTGCCGTGCCTCGGTGTAGGTGATGGCCTGCGACATATGCGCCTCCTTTTGTACAGATATAAGTACATATTTTACCATTTCTGTCAACACGCCATGGGGAGTCTGTGCTTAAGGCGCTTTTGACCCGCAGAAGTCTCTTTTGGGAAATTCCCAGAACTATAAAAAAGCCCATTTCGTCACAGCGCTCCATATTTTCGTTCTAGGGAGTTTTTCGTGTTTTTCCATACCACGTTCCAGAAAAAATTTTTTATGGCTTAAAATTAAAATTTGAGCGCTGAAAAAATTTTTCGCTCATTTCGATCACAGTTTCTTCCTTCGAAGGGGGCAGGGGAGTTGAACCCGTATAGCGGGTAAAGAAACGGGGTACATTCGGGGGTATTGAATTCGAGATATTTTAAAGATACTCTTATATTATAAATAGTTAAGCATATTGTTCTATGTCCCCCGCCTCCACCATCAGCGCATGTCCCAGAGGCCCACGGTGTACCCAAAGACACTGTGGGCCTTTTCTTTTCGCGGGGTTACAGTCCCTTGTCGTCCCTGTTTGTCCCTGTTTGTGCCATGCAAGCCCCTTCGCCCATCGAGAGTAGCATCTGCCAGTATTCCATAGAAAACCATCTGGTATTATATCGTATATCCCTGCGACAAATCTAGCCTGGAAGTTATTTGATTGGTTTTGCAGATCCCGAAAGATGATTCCGTCCTTTGGAACGATTCTCGGACAGATTCTTTTCAAGAAACGTGCAGAGGTGATCTCATGATTGCGATGGGGGACAACGTGAAGCAAAATCAGATGCTCGTGGACATTTTGGAAAGATGCGTCATACAGCTTGGTATCCTCGTAGCTCAGGGGCAAAAGGGCGGCCCTTTGACGCCCCAGGAATATGTCCAGACGCAATTGGATACTTGGCAGGTCATAGAAAAGATGCATGTAACACACCAGGAACACAGATCATCGTCTGGATGGGAAGAAAAGCCGCACATGGGGCGGCCATGCCGTTTGCTGCGCGCTGCAAGCGGGCGGCACAGACGGCGCCTGCTGCGGAAAGTACCGTGCATCCCGGTATCCGGTTAGGGAGAAGGGCAGGATTCGCAGGATATTCCGGCCAGCGCGGGCTGACGAAGCCGAAGAAAAAAGCTATGCTGTTCCAAAACTCCGGGAGCAGAATGTGCGTTGACCGTCCTGGAGTGCCGGGAATGTTCCGGAGCTGCGTATCCGCTTCCCGTGCGAACATTTTGAGCAAGGTTGGATACTATGTTTGAATCGGCAGCCCTTGGCAGAGCATGCAGTAACAAAGAATTTGAAGAAAAAGCCCCCCAGCTGCGCATGCGTCTTTTCAATGCTCAGTTGCAGTGCATCGAGCGCAAGATCCCCGTCCTGATTACGGTGGCCGGTCTGGTCGGTTCCGGACGCGGCGCCATCATCAACCTTTTGTCGGAATGGATGGACAGCAAGCATGTGCAAAACCATGTTTTCTGGCTGGTGACCGACGAAGAGAAGGCCCGTCCCTGGCCCTGGCGCTTCTGGCGGCAGCTTCCTGCTGCCGGACAGACGGCGGTCTTTTATGACGGCTGGTATGGTGAGGCCATGCGGCAGCGCTGCTGCAAGGATGTGGGAGAAAACGAATTCACCGCCAGCATGCATCGCTGGCAGGCCCTGGAATCCGGGCTGGCGGAATCCGGGATGGCCATTATCAAGCTCTGGCTCCATCTCAACAAAAAGGACCATGCCCGCGCGCTCAAGGAGCGTCAGGAGAACCGGGCCCTGGTGCATTTTTCGCCATCCGACAAGAAGATCGCAGCGGATTACGATGGCATGGTCAGTGCCGCGTCCCGGGCCATCATGCTGACAGACCGCGACAATGCGCCCTGGAGCATCATCGACGCCGCGGATCCCAATTTCCGCAACCTGTCCGTGGTGAAAGCCATCATCGCGGGCATCGAGCGGACCATCGCCGCCCATGATGCCCGTGCCGCCCGCCTCAAGGTGCTGGAATCCGTGCCCGAAGTGGAAGAGGACGCCCGTGAGTCCCTGGTCTCCACCCTGGATGCCATCGACCTTTCCAGCGTGCAGGCTCCCGAGCATTACCAGAAGGAACTGAAACGCCTGCAGAAGGAGATCTATCAGCTTTCGTTCCGGGCGTACAAAAAAGGCATCTCGTCCACACTCATCTTTGAAGGCTGGGATGCCGCCGGCAAGGGGGGAGCCATCCGGCGCCTCACGGCCGGGACAGATGCCCGCATCACGCGTGTCATCCCCATCAGCGCGCCTTCGGATGAAGAGCTGGCGCACCATTACCTGTGGCGTTTCTGGCGGCACATCCCCCGCGCCGGTTTCATCACCATCTATGACCGCTCCTGGTACGGCCGTGTCCTTGTGGAACGGGTGGAAAAGCTGACCCCCAAGGAAGACTGGGCCCGCGCCTATGCCGAGATCAATCATTTTGAGCATCAGCTGACCAACAACGGCAACATATTGCTCAAATTCTGGCTGCACATCTCGCCGGAGGAACAGCTGCGACGCTTCCGGGAGCGTGAGGCCATCCCGTGGAAGCGCTACAAGATCACCGATGAAGACTGGCGTAACCGTGACAAATGGCCCGAGTACGCCCGCGCCGCGGACGAGATGTTCCTGCGTACCAGCACGGAAGATGCCCCCTGGCATGTGGTCCCCGCGGAGAACAAGAAGTATGCCCGCCTGATGGTCCTGCGCATTTACAGGGATGCCCTGAAGCGCGCCCTGCGCTGACAGGATCCCTGCAGCAGAGCCCAGGCATGGAAAAGAGCCGGAGAGCTTCTCCGGCTCTTTTTTTATGCCCGGCCGGGGACCTGCGGCAGCTGCAGAACAGGACGCGACGGGAGGATACAGATTTCAGGCTCTTGCGGAAGAGCCTGGTCTGCGGCCATTTCAGGAGAGGAACGGGATGGAGCGAGGCGCATAAGGAAAGCTCGAAGGCTTTTGTACACCGCTGTGCGCCGCCGCAAGTGGAGCGGAATTGTCACCGGGCGCTCACAGCGTTGACGAATGGACGGGACAGTCTGAAAGCACATCCGGGCAGGAAGCAGACCGGCGGCAAGATGCTGCCTTTTGTCCCTCCTTGCTCGATCCTGTCCGGCACCCAGCCCCTTTCAGGGAGGTGGCGCATGATTCCCTCATTTTGTCCAGTCAGTTGCAGCCGTTGTGGTCGTTCGTTCATTGCCCCCGGACCGCGTGGGCATATCTGCCCCCAGTGCCAGAAGGAACGGCGCATGAATCGGGAAAAATTGCCTGTCAGAAGCCCCCGAGCCACCTGGACGACAGAATCCCGGGCACAGACGAACGTGGAGGCGCGTTCTTCCAGAGCCGTGGAGCCGGTACGCGTGCCTGTACAGCTTGTGGAATCCCGCTGGCAGGACATGCTTGACCAGGGGATGCTGGCTACCTGCCCGCGCATGCACCTGACGGCATCGCGTCTTCCCTGTGGCGAGCGTTCCGAATGCTTTGGTCTTTCCCGCTGTCAGTTCGTCCCCCAGAACATGAACCGTCCTTTGCGACGTACCTTCTTCTGATATGTTTGAAAGCAACCTGTCCCAGCCGGAATTTACGCGTGTTTCTGTGGAGAAGATGATGGCAGGCAGTCCGGATATTCCGCCCCTGTGCCGTGCCTGTCCGGATTATGAACGCCAGTGCATCATTTGCGGGCATGGGCCCGTGGTCGATTTTTATACTGTGGACGGCCGTTTTGTAGACAGTTCCGACATGTGCGGCGTCTGCACCTTCGGGCGGCAGGAATGCCGCGATCCCAGCCGCTGGTGAGCCGATAGCCGCTTTCATCTACCTGAAAACAAAAGGCATCCTTTCCTCCGTGGAAGGATGCCTTTTGTCGTTGGAGGTGGCAGGAGATGCTGCCGAATCGTCACATTCCCTCTTGCAAACGGTGACGGAAACGTCGGCCTTTCATCACGGACGCGTCACCGTTTCGCCATGCGTTTTGCCCATTGTGAGCCAGTCAACTTCAACGGGAGCATTCGCATGATCCACATCAGCAATCTCAATAAAACGTTCGGCAGCAGCAAAGGCCTTTCTCACATCAACCTGCATGTGGCCCCGGGAGAGATGGTGGCCCTCATCGGCTCTTCCGGTTCCGGCAAATCCACGCTCATGCGTCACATCTGCGGTCTGACCGCCGCAGACAAGGGCGAGAGCCTGGTGCGGGTCGATAACGAGATCGTGCAGAAGAACGGCTGTATCAGCCGGGACATCCGCCGCATCCGCGCCGGTATCGGCATGATCTTCCAGCAGTTCAACCTGGTGGAGCGCATGAGCGTGGCCCGCAACGTCATGCTGGGGGCTCTGGCCCGCACCAGTCTGTGGCGCAGCCTGACCGGTGCTTTCCACACGGATGACAGGGAGCTTGCCCTTCGGGCCCTGGCCCGCGTGGGGATCGGGGAAAAGGCCTGGCAGCGCACCGGTACCCTTTCCGGCGGGCAGCAGCAGCGTGCCGCCATCGCCCGTGCTCTGGTGCAGCGTGCCCGCGTGCTGCTGGCTGACGAGCCCATCGCCTCGCTGGACCCTGAATCGGCCCGCAATGTCATGCAGACCCTGCGCGACCTCAACCAGAAGGATGGCCTCACCGTTGTGGTGACCCTGCACCAGGTGGATTACGCCATGCGCTTCTGCCCCCGTACCGTGGCCCTGAAAAAGGGCGAGATCGTTTACGACGGTCCTACGGAACGTCTGACGCCCCAGTTCCTGGCGGAACTGTACGGCGCTGAAAGCGACGAGCTTTTTGCCGCCAAGACCAGCGCCGCCCAGGAAGCGGTGACGCTGCCCGGCAGCCCTGTCCGCGAGACGTCCCGCGCTGCCTAGGTCCCATCCTGATCCCTTTGCCTCACTACTTTATCCAAGGAGAAAATACATGTTTTCCCGTCTTCTTTCCGGCCTGCTGGTCTCTGCCATGCTGCTGGGCAGCGCGCTGACTGCCCAGGCGCAGCAGACCCTCAATTTCGGCATCATCTCCACCGAGGCCAGCCAGAATCTCAAGGTGCTTTGGGATCCTTTCCTCAAGGATATGAGCAAGGCCCTCGGCATGGAAGTCAAAGCCTTCTTTGCCAGTGACTATGCCGGTGTCATCGAAGGCATGCGCTTCAAGAAAGTCGACCTGAGCTGGATCGGCAACAAGGGTGCCATGGTGATGGTGGACCGCGCCAATGGCGAGGTCTTTGCCCAGACCACCGCTCCCGACGGCAGCAAGGGCTACTACTCCTGCCTGATCGTCAACAAGAAGAGCCCGCTCCAGAACCTCGACGACATGTTTGCCCAGGCCTCCAAGCTGAGCTTCAGCAATGGCGACCCCAACTCCACCTCCGGCTTCCTGGTGCCCGGCTATTATGTCTTTGCCAAAAACGGCAAGGATCCCCAGAAGATCTTCGCCCGTACCGTATCGGCCAACCATGAGGCCAATGCGCTCTCTGTAGCCAACAATACCGTGGACGTGGCGACCTGCAATAATGAAGGTCTGGCCCGTCTGGCCATCACCGCACCCGAAAAGGCCAAGGAACTGCGCGTGATCTGGAAATCTCCCCTGATCCCCAGCGATCCCCTGGTCTGGCGCAAGGACCTGCCCGAAGAGACCAAGAAAAAGATCACGGACTTCATCTTCAGCTACGGCGTGAAGGGCGAGAACGTGGAGCAGGCCCGCAAGATCCTGACCGCCCTGCAGTGGGGCCCCTTCATCAAGTCCGACAACAGCCAGCTGATCCCGCTGCGCCAGCTGGAGCTGTTCCGCGCCAAGACGGTGCTGGAAGGCAACAAGGATATGGATGCCAAGGAAAAGGCCGCCAAGATCGCCGAGATCGAGCGTAAGCTGGCCGAACTCGGCAAATAGCGGGGACAGGGCACAAGGAACGCATCGTTATGGAAGCTGAAATGAAAATGGTCCTGCAGCCGCCGCGCGATCTGCGCGCCGAGACCTGCCGCCTGGTCATCTGGGGCCTTGTTCTGGCCATGCTGGCCTGGGCCTGGCGCGGCGCCGAGATGAAGCCCATGGCGCTGGTGGAGCAGGGCGGCAACATCCTTACCCTGATATCCGATTTCTTCCCGCCGGACTTTACGGACTGGCGCATGTATGTGGAAGAAATGATCGTCACCCTGCATGTGGCGATCTGGGGCACCTTGCTGGCGGTCATCTGCGCGGTGCCGCTGGGCATCATGTCTTCCGAGAATATCGCTCCCTGGTGGATCTGCCAGCCGGTGCGCCGCCTCATGGATGCGGCCCGCGCCATCAACGAGATGGTCTTCGCCATGATGTTCGTGGTTGCCGTGGGCCTTGGCCCCTTTGCCGGTGTGCTGGCCCTTTGGGTGCACACCACGGGCACGCTGGCCAAGCTCTTTTCCGAGGCGGTGGAGGCCATCGAGGTCTCGCCGGTGGAAGGCGTCCGCTCTACCGGGGCCAGCTTTCTGGAAGAGATCATCTTCGGGGTCATCCCGCAGGTGTTCCCCCTCTGGATATCCTACTCGCTGTACCGCTTCGAGGCCAATGTGCGCTCTGCCACGGTGGTGGGCATGGTCGGTGCCGGCGGTATAGGCATGGTGCTGTGGGAACTGTTCCGCAGCTTCAACTTCCAGCAGACGTGCGCGGTCATGGCCATCATCGTGCTGGTGGTGACCCTGTTCGACCTGCTTTCCCAGCGTCTGCGCAAGATGGTGCTGTAAGATGGCCGCCCGTTACGCTCTCTACTACGCCCCCCACAAGGACGAGCCCCTGTACCGCCTGATGGCTCCTCTGTTCGGCCGGGACTGCCGGGACGGCAGCCGCCTGCCGGGCGGCCCCGTAGCTCCTGCGGGGGTGGAACATGGTCTTTGGACATCCCTGGCAAAAACGCCGGCCCATTACGGTCTGCATGCCACGCTCAAGGCGCCTTTTGAGCTGCGCTCCACCTCGGAGGGCATGCTGGCCGCCCTGAAGAATGCCTGCCGGAAGGTGGCGGAACGCCATGCCTCCTGGCTGACGGCGCCGCTGGGCTTGCAGCGGCTGCCCGTCCACTCCGGTGAGCGCCAGGCATCCTTTCTGGCCCTGGTCCCCCGGCAGGGGGATAGCGCGTCGGAATCGGCCATGGCCGCTCTGGAGCGGGATTGCGTGACGGAACTGGACCGTTTCCGGGCCCCTCTCGACCAGAGGGACGTGGAACGGCGGGAGCCTTTGAGTCTTGATGAGCGGCGCAATCTCCTGCGCTGGGGCTATCACCATGTGCTGGATCTGTTCCGTTTCCACATCACCCTGACGGGTCCTCTGCCTCATGAGGGGGCGGAGCAGGTGGAAGCAGCCCTGAACCAGTATCTGGAACCGGTGATCGACAAGCCCCTGACCATGGATTCTGTGTGTCTTTTTTGCCAGGCGGACCGGGCATTGCCCTTCCGCCTGACGACCCGCTTCGCTTTGGCGCGGACCGGGAATGCCTAACATAATGACTATTGGAAGTATCATGAACATGAGTTTGCGGCAGGAACGCATGCGCCTGCTGGCGCTTGCCCCGGAGACCAGCCTTGATGAGGCCCTGTCCGGGATCAGCCTGCCTGGCTACCGCATCGTGCGCGGGCCCGAAACGGGGCTCGTGATGGCCCGGGGACGCGTCGGCAATGTCGGCGATGTCTTCAACGTAGGGGAAGTGCTGGTCACCCGTTGTGTCGTCCAGCTGGAAGAAAAGACGCTTGGCCATGCCTGGATCATGGGGGAATCCCCCCGCCATGCGGAACTGGCGGCCCTGTGCGATGCCCTGTGGCAGCAGGAAAGCTACGCGGCGTTGCTGGACGAAAAGCTGCGCCCCTGCCTGGAACAGGCCATAGACGAAAAAAGAAAGGCTGCCGCCCGCGATGCGGCAGGTACGAAAGTCAACTTTTTCACCTTTGTCCGCGGAGAAGACCAGTGAGCGATCAGCAATGTTCCCGCCTGTCCTGGGCAGATCCTGTAGGACAGGCACAGCAGGTGTTCCGTCTGGCTCTTACCGCGTTGTCCCGGCCTGCCCAGGCGCATGCTTTCGTGCCCTGCCCGGCGGATACCGCTGCGGATGAACTGCCTGCCGGGCTGAGTCCGGAACTGGCGGCCCTGGCCCTTTCGCTGTGCGATAACGAGACCACGGTCTGGCTGGCGCCCGGACTGGATACGGAAGACGTCAGAGCCTGGTTCCGTTTCCATTGCGGCACGGTCCTGGTGGCCGAACCTGCCCAAGCCGCATTCGCCTTCGTCCCCGGTACGGAAGCGCTGCCTGACCTGCGCTGCTTCCATCAGGGAGAGGCTGAATACCCGGATCGCTCCACGACCATCTGCCTTGGCGGAGTGGAGGAGGGGGAAACGGCCGGCATCACCGCTTCCGGTCCCGGCATCGTGGGCAGCTGCACCTTTGCCTGCCGTATGCCGGAAGATTTTCTGGCCCAGTGGCAGAGCAACCATGAGCAATTCCCGCTGGGTGTGGACATGCTGCTTTGCGGGCCGGGCCGCCTGACCGGTCTGCCCCGTACGACCTGCCTGACCCCTGCCGCAGACGAGGTGTCCAAATGTATGTAGCTGTAAAAGGTGGCGAAAAAGCCATTGCCGCGGCACATGCCCTGCTTGCCCGGGAGCGGCGGGGCGATGTGCAAATTCCTGAAGTAACACTTGAACAATTGACAGGGCAGCTCAAGCTGGCCGTGGACCGCATCATGGCCGAGGGCTCCCTGTACAGCCCCGAACTGGCCGCACTGGCCTTCAAACAGGCCCAGGGCGATGCCGTGGAAGCCATCTTCCTGCTGCGCGCCTATCGCACGACCCTGCCCCGTTTCGGTGTTTCCGAGCCCATGGATACTTCCCGCATGCGGGTGGAGCGGCGCATCTCCGCCACCTGGAAGGATCTGCCCGGCGGACAGATCCTGGGATCCACCTTTGACTATACGCACCGCCTGCTGGATCGCGGTCTGGCCGTGCCCGGGACAGCTCCCCGGGACGTGGAGCCCGAAAGGACGGCGGAAGATCTGGCGATGATGGCGGCCGATGCGCAGGCTCTGCTGCAGGAGCCGCTGCCCAGAGCCATGGACGCTCTTGGGCGCGAAGGCCTGATGGAATCCGTGGCCCCTTCGCATGAAGGCAATGATTGCCCGGACATCACCCGCCAACCGCTGGAGCTGCCGGCCGACGGTTCCGGGGACCGGGCCGTGCGCCTGCAATCCATGGCCCGTGCCGATGAAGGCTTTTTGCTGGGCATGGCCTATTCCACCCAGCGCGGTTACGGCGCTGTCCACCCCTTCACCGGGGAATTGCGCCGCGGTTTCGTGGAGCTGACCGTCATCCCGGAAGAGCTGGGCTTTGCCATCACCCTGGGCGAAGTGGAGCTCACCGAATGCGACATGGTCAGCCGGTACACCGGCCGTGCCCTCGAGCCCTGCTTCACCCGCGGTTACGGGCTCGTCTTCGGCAACAACGAGCGCAAGGCCCTGTCCATGTCCATCGTGGACCGCGCCCTGCGTGCCCGGGAATTGCAGGAAGACCAGATCGGTCCTGCCCAGAACCCCGAGTTCGTGCTCATGCATGGGGATAACGTGGATGCGTCCGGTTTCGTGCAGCACATCAAACTGCCGCACTATGTGGACTTTCAGGCGGAACTTTCCCTGATCCGCCAGCTGCGGGAACGTAAGCACGCGGAAGAGCAGGCTGCTGCCGCGTCCGAAAAACATGCGGAGGCCAGCCATGCCTGAGAACCTGACGACCACGCCTGCGGCCTCCGGGCTGGAAGGCTACAACTTTGCCTATCTTGATGAAGGCACCAAACGCATGGTGCGCCGGGCCCTGCTCAAGGCAGTGGCCATCCCCGGCTACCAGGTGCCTTTTGCCAGCCGTGAGATGCCCATGCCCTACGGCTGGGGGACGGGCGGCATCCAGGTCACGGCCAGCATCATCGGCCGGGACGACGTGCTCAAGGTCATCGACCAGGGCTCGGACGATACGACCAATGCCGTCTCCATCCGTCGTTTCTTCGAACGTACCGCGGCCGTGACCACGACCACCCACACCGGAGAAGCCAGCATCATCCAGACCCGTCACCGCATCCCCGAGCAGCCCCTGCGCGAGGATCAGATCATGGTCTACCAGGTGCCCATGCCGGAGCCCCTGCGCTGGCTCGAACCCAGCGAAAAAGAGACCCGTACCCTGCATGCTTTGGAAGAGTACGGCATCATGAGCATCAAGCTGTATGAGGACATCATGCGGCATGGCGATATCGCCACCGGCTTCGACTATCCCGTAAAGGTCAATGGCCGCTACATCATGAGCCCGTCGCCCATCCCGCGTTTCGACAATCCCAAGATGCACCAATGCCCGGCGCTGCAGCTTTTCGGTGCCGGCCGGGAAAAGCGCATCTACGCCATCCCGCCCTATACGGATGTGGTCAGTCTCGACTTTGAGGATTACCCCTTCACGCCCCAGAGCTGGGATCAGTGCTGCGCCATCTGCGGCGCCACAGACACCTATCTGGACGAGATCGTCATGGATGACGCCGGGACGCGCATGTTCGTCTGTTCCGATACCGACAATTGTGCCCGGCGCGTGGCCGGGCAGGGCGGTACTGCCGCTCCCAGGGAGGAGAAATAGCCGTGAGCCTCTTGGATACCAATCTTGATCCCGTCCTTTCCGCCCGCCAGCTGACGCGGCGTTACGGCAGCCGCATCGGCTGCAAGGACGTTTCACTGGATCTGTGGCCCGGGGAAGTCCTCGGCATCGTGGGCGAATCCGGCTCCGGCAAGAGCACGCTGCTGAACATGCTTTCCGGCCGTCTGGAACCTTCCGCCGGGCATGTCCATTACACGGCAGCTGACGGCAAGGTACTGGATATCCACAGCCTGGATGAAGCCCAGCGCCGCCGTCTGCTGCGTACCGAACTGGGCTTCGTCCACCAGCATCCCCGCGACGGTCTGCGCATGTCGGTCAGTGCCGGCGCCAATATCGGCGAGCGGCTCATGGCCAACGGAGCCCGGCATTACGGGAACCTGCGGGCCACGGCTCTGGACTGGCTGGAACGGGTGGAGATCCCCGTGCAGCGTGTGGACGATACGCCGTCCCAGTATTCCGGCGGCATGCAGCAGCGTCTGCAGATCGCCCGCAATCTGGTGACCACGCCGCGCCTCGTCTTCATGGACGAACCTACCGGCGGTCTGGACGTGTCTGTCCAGGCCCGCCTGCTGGACCTGCTGCGCCATCTGGTGCGCGACATGGGACTGGCCGTGGTGCTTGTGACCCACGATCTGGCGGTGGCCCGGCTGCTCTCGCACCGTCTGATCGTCATGTACCACGGTGAAGTGGCGGAGACCGGTCTGACGGATCAGGTACTGGACGATCCGCAGCACCCCTATTCCCAGTTGCTGGTCTCTTCCATCCTGCAGTGCTGACAAGGAGCGTTCACATGCATCAGTTCAATCATCCTGCCGGCGACGCTCCTGTGGTGGAGGTGCGTCACCTGTGCAAAACCTTTGTCCTGCACCAGCAGGGCGGCATCCGCATCCAGGCGCTGCAGGACGTCAATTTTGACGTGCGTGCCGGAGAATGTGTGGCCCTGCACGGGCCTTCCGGGGCCGGGAAGTCGACCCTGCTCAAGACCCTGTACGGTAACTATCTGGCCAGTTCCGGGCAGGTGATCGTCCGCTGCGAAGACTGCGAGACGGATATGGCCACGGCCTCCACGCGTGCCATCAGCCGTGTGCGCCGGGAATGCATCGGTTATGTCAGCCAGTTCCTCCGTGTCATCCCGCGTGTGAGTGCCCTGGATCTGGTGGCCGAACCTTTGCTGGATGCCGGTGAAGACCGTGAGACGGCCCTTGATGCCGCGCAGAAGATGCTGACCCGCCTCAACCTGCCCGAGCGCCTCTGGCATGTGGCCCCGGCTACCTTCTCCGGCGGGGAGCAGCAGCGTGTGAACATCGCGCGCGGGCTCATCCGGCCCATGCCCCTGCTGTTGCTGGACGAACCCACCGCCTCTCTGGACGGCATCAACCGGCAGGTGGTCATCGACCTCATCCATGAGGCCAGGCAGCGGGGCAGTGCCATCGTGGGCATCTTCCATGATGATGTGGCCCGCAATGCCGTGGCGGACAGGATCGTCCCCATGGACAGGCCGTAACCGCGCCGATCCGCAAGAACCAACGATCACAGAAGCATAATCGGAGATCATCCATGAAAGAATATGTGTTGCGTAACGCCCGGGTGGTGACGCCCACCACCGTGATGCATGGCCATGTGCTGGTGCGTGACGGCCTGGTTGCCGATGTGGACGAAGGCGACATCCAGCCCACTGCCGCCCTGGAATGCATCGACTGCGAAGGTGACTATCTGCTGCCCGGTTTTGTGGAACTGCACACCGACAATCTGGAAAAGCATCTGGTGCCCCGTCCCAAAGTTGTCTGGCCGCAGGCGGAACCCGCCTTTTTCGCCCATGATGCCCAGATCGTGGCGGCCGGTATCACCACCGTGTTCGATGCCCTGTCCGTGGGCGAATACCACGACAAGGGGCGCATCGCCATGCTGGGCCGCGGTGTGGATGCCCTGAACCATTGCCGCCAGTCGGGCATGCTGCGTGCCGACCACCTGCTGCATCTGCGCTGTGAAGTGGCCGATCCCCGCATGCGGGACCTGTTCTTCCCCCTGTCGGACACGCCCTGCCTGAAGCTGGTCTCCCTGATGGACCACACGCCCGGACAGCGCCAGTGGCGCGATACCACGGCCTACCGGACCTATTACAGCAATATCAAATCCTGGACCGATGAAGAGTTCACGGCCATGATGCACGAGCTGGAAGAGGTGCGGGACAGCTGCGCCAACGACAATGCCGCCTCGGTCATGGAATTTTGCCGTCAGCGCCATCTGCCCATGGCCAGCCATGACGATACGCTGGTGGAACATGTGGAAGAGGCCCTGAGCAACGGCATCTCCATCAGCGAATTCCCCACCACCACGGAGGCTGCCTGCTGCGCCTCGGAAAACGGGATGCTGGTCATGATGGGGGCCCCCAATGTCGTGCGCGGCGGGTCCCATTCCGGCAATGCCTCGGCTCTGGACGTGGCCAAAGAAGGGCATCTGGGGGCCCTGTCCTCCGACTACGTGCCCGCCAGCCTGCTGGCCGCGGTCTTTGAGCTGGCCGCCAAGGAGATCATGCCCCTGCCCGCAGCCGTCAATCTGGTCAGCGCCAATCCGGCCGAAAGCGTGGGACTGGATGACCGCGGCCGCATCGATACCGGACGCCGTGCGGATATGGTCCGCGTCCACCATATGGACGACATGCCGGTGGTCCGCAATGTCTGGCGTCAGGGCGTGCAGGTGTACTGATGCGCGGCACACTCATCTATGTCATGGGACCGTCGGGATCCGGCAAGGACAGCCTGTTGTCGGCCCTGCGGCCCCGGTTGCGCGGCCTGCCGGTAGCCTTTGCCCGGCGCTACATCAGCCGTCCTGCCTGCGCCGGGGGAGAACAGCATATGGCCCTTTCCGCCGGGAGCATCCTTTCCATGGAAGCTCAGGGGCGTCTGGCCATGCGCTGGAGCAGCCACGGCTGCCAGTACGGCATCGGCCGCTCCATCGACGGCAGTCTGGAGCACGGCATCTGCGTGATCGTCAACGGTTCTCGGGAATATCTGCCGGAAGCCCTGCGGCGCTATCCTGATCTTCTTCCCGTGCTGGTGGAGGTGGAGCTGGCCATCCTGCGGCAACGCCTGCTGGCCCGGGGAAGAGAGCAGGGCAAAGACCTGGAAGAACGTTTGCATCGCGCGCTGGCACCATTGCCTGCCGCTGGCCTGGAGCGGCTCGTACGCATCGACAATTCCGGCAAGCTGGAAGCGGCGGTCGATGGCCTGGAGAATATCGTGCGGGCTGTCCTGCCGGTGCGCAGCATGCCGGGCACCCCTCAGGGAACGCAGGGCAGCGCTGCCTGAAACAAACCTTTAGAGCAGCTCTGATGAAAAAAGGGCTCCTTCCCTGTGGGGAAAGAGCCCTTTTGCTGTCCATGTCGCTGTGCCGTACGCACAGCCGGCGTGTTTCCATGCGCACGGCACGACACGCGCATGCGCCGGACAAATGCGCCGGAAGCTCCAGCGACTGAGGTGAGAGCGTGCTTGAAGATTAAAGCGATACTTTAAGAATCGAGCGTTTAGAACATCGTCAGCTGATAACTGCGCCCTTCAAGGCTGGCCGCCAGGGCTTCGCCCTGCTGGCCTCCCCCTGCCATGCGCACCAGTTCCGCATGGCGCTGGCGGGCATCGAGCGGGACGCAGGTCGTGAACGTGGCATTGTCCCGAATGGTCTTGCTGATCTGGAAATGCTTTTGTGCCCGGGCTGCCAGCTGCGGCCAGTGCGTGATGACCAGCATTTGCCGCTGCTTTGCAAGATTTTCCAGCTTTTCCGCAAGCTTGTTTAATGTAAGACCGCCCACGCCGGCATCCACTTCGTCAAAGATGTAGGTCGCACTTTCCGCTTTGGGGCGGACGCTCATCAGGGCGAGCAGGAAACGGGAAAGCTCGCCGCCCGAAGCGATCCGGTCCAGAGGTTGGGGAGCCTGCCCGGGGTTGGGGGCCCAGAGGATACGCACTTTTTCATCCATGAGGCCGGGCCAGACTTCCTGCGGCATGAAATCGGGGATGACCCGGACCTGTTCGGAGAATCCCAGCTGGCGCAGTTCTTCTTCCAGCTGGCGGGCGAAGTCCGCGGCAGCTTCGCGGCGCTGGGGGAGCAGGGCGGAAAGCACCTCCTGCAGCTGGGCGGCCAGCTGCTTTTCTTCCTTGTCCAGCAGAGTGATGTCCAGCGCGCAGGCATCGAGGAAGGAGATATTTTCACGGATCTCTTCGCGCAGCTCCAGGATCTCATCCAGCGAACGGTGCAGTTTGCGCTTGAGCTGGGCCAAAGCGTAGAGCCGCTCCTCCATCTGTTCCACATCGGGCATGTCTTCCGGCAGGGGAGGACGACGCAAACGGCCGCTCAGATGGGAAAGCTGCTGACGCAGGGCCGTGACGGCATCGGCATCTTCGCTGACGGAGTCGTCTGTCCGCGCCATCTGGTGCAGGCAGCGCTCCAGCCGTCCCAGCATATCGAGCAGGCCGGGTTCTTCCTCACCATGCAGCAGGCCCAGCGCCAGCTCATACTGTTCGCGGGTCTGTTCGGCGGCACGGACGATGGCCCGCTGCTCTTCAAGGCGTTCTTCTTCTCCGGCTTCAGGGGCGACCCTGTCGATCTCCTGCTGCTGCATCTCCAGAATGTCCCGGCGTTCCAGAAGGTGGGCCTCCCGGGCCCGCAGCTCCTTGCGGCGGGCTTCCACGGAGCGCAGCTGTTCCAGCAGCTCGTCACGCCGGCGCAACAGGTCGGGATCCTTCAAGGTGCTTTCCATGAGCCGGGCCTGGAAGGCAGGCTGCAGCAACTGCTGCTGTCCGTGCTGGCTGGCATGGGCCAGCAGCTGTTCCCGCAGGGAACGCACGCATTCCTGGGAGCGCAGGGCATCATCAACGTACAGGCGGCTGCGGCCGCTCTCGGCCAGCAGGCTGCGCCGGATGACGATCTCCCGTCCGTCCATCTGGAACTGTGCTTCGACCTGGGCCTTTTCCGCTCCCTGCCGTACCATATCGGCGCCCAGCCTGTCGCCCAGCAGAAAGCCCAGGGCTTTGAGGATAAAGCTTTTTCCTGCCCCTGTTTCGCCGGTGAGCACGTTCATGCCCGGGGCAAAGTCGAGTTCGGCGTCTTCGATGAGAGCGAGGTTGCGGATACGCAAATATTCCAGCATGGATAGGACCTATTTTTTGAGACGGGGATCAAGGAGGTCACGCAGGCTTTCGCCCAGCAGGTTGTAGCCCAGCACGGTCACCAGGATGGCGACACCCGGATAAAAGGAAAGCCAGGGGGCATCTTCCAGGACGGTCTTGCCTTCCATGAGCATGTTCCCCCAGCTGGCCGCGGGCGGCTGGACACCAAGCCCGAGGAAGCTGAGCCCCGATTCCACCAGGATGGCGCCGGCCACGCCCAGCGTGGCGGAAATGAGCACCGGGGCCAGCGTGTTGGGCAGGATGTGGCGCAGCAATATCCGGCAGGTAGAGCAGCCGGACAAACGCGCCGCCGATACGAAATCCCGCTGGCGCAGGCTCAGGGTCTCGGCACGGACCAGACGGGCGACCCCCATCCATGAGGTCAGGCCGATCACGATCATGATGTTGGTCAGGCTCGGTTCCAGAAAGGCGATGACCGAAAGGATCAGGAAAAACGAGGGGAAGCAGAGCATGATGTCCACACCGCGCATGATCCCTTCATCCACCAGACCGCCGAAATAGCCGCTGATCAGGCCCAGCCCCGTCCCGATGCTGACGGAAATGCCCACAGCGACAAAGCCGACCCACAACGAGATCTGTCCGCCGTAGAGCAGCCGGGAAAAAACGTCCCGCCCCAGACGGTCCGTACCCAGCCAGAACATGGAGGACGGCGGCTCCAGAATGTGATCCAGATGCAGGGCATTGGGATCATAAGGCGCGAGCAGGGGAGCGCACAGCGCTGCCAGAGACATGACCAGCACGATACCCAGCCCCAGACAGAGCATGAGATGGCGGCCGAGAAAGCGACGCAGCAAGGGACCACACATATCAGCGAACCTCCCGGCTGCTGCGGATACGCGGATCGGCCAGGCCGTAGCAGACATCCGCCAGCAGGTTCCCCAGCAGGGTCAACACGGCCCCCAGGACCAGGTTGCCCATGATCATGGTATAGTCGCGGGCCATGACTGCGGCATAGAACAATTGCCCCAGCCCCGGCAGGGCGAAGATGGACTCGATGATGACGCTGCCGCCGATGAGCCCGGGGACCGAGAGGCCCAGCAGGGTGATGACCGGGAGCAGGGCATTGCGCAGGGCATGGCGCCAGATGATCGTGCGGGGGGACAAGCCTTTGGCCTGGGCTGTCAGGATGTAGTCCTGCCGCAGGACCTCGAGCATGCAGGCCCGCATGTAGCGGGACATGCCCGCCAGGCTGCCGATGGTATAGACCAGGATCGGCAATGCCAGATGCTGCGCCAGATCAAGCACCTTGTCCACAGGCCCGAGACTGTCGAAATTCATGGACGTCAGGCCGGAAATAGGCAGCCATTGCAGATGGATACCGAAAAACAGCATCAGCAGCAATGCCAGCCAGAACGAGGGCATGGCAAAACCGAGGTAGACGAAGACCGTCACGCCCCGATCCAGAAGGGAATTCTGGCGGCAGGCCGAAAGGATGCCGATGGGGATGGCGATGATGAGCGTCAGGATCAGGGAGATGACGTTCATGCCCACGGTCAGGGGCAGGCGCTCCATGATCTTGTCCAGCACGGGCCGCCCGTCCGCTGACATGGACAGGCCGAAATCCAGACGTACCAGGCGTGAGAGCCAGTCCAGATATTGTACATGCAGGGGTTTGTCCAGGCCGTACAGGGCCTCCAGCCGCTGGCGGGCCGCCTCACCGGCCAGAGGATTGAGGGTCGTTTCCATATCGGTGGGCGAACCTGGCGCGAGATGGATGACCCAAAAGCTGATGAGGGTGATCCCCCATAAGACCAGCAGCATCCACAGCAGTTTGCGCACGATGCGCAACGTCAGCTGCAGCAGGGCCGCATTGCGGGATGAACAGACCGCCTGCACGCATATCCTCCGTTATTATTCCGTCCGGGTCATCCACTGCCGCATGTCGGCCACCTCCTGCTGCCATTGCGGCGAAAGGCGCAGCTGGAGGAAGCGGGCATACAGGCTGTCCAGCAGGCCGAGGCAGACTTCCATCAGGTAGATCTTTTCCAGCAGCATGGCGTCCGGGTCGTCATCCTCTTCAGGCTTTTCCACCTTGGGAGTCTTCAGGCTGCCCAGGGTGAAGTCTTCGGCCTTGAGGGTGAACTGGAAGGCCAATTCTTCCTTTTCAAGCCGGATGAGGGCGCGGGTGACTTTTTTCCCCGTGCCAAGGCCGAAACGGGCCTCGCGAAGAGGGGAGAGCGTCCCGGCAACGGTCGCCGTTTCTTTGGCGTCCCCTTCGCCGCCCTGGACGACGATACGCTGTTCCATGGAGACAGAGAAGGGCTGGCCTTCCTTGTCCACAAAGGCCCCGGGCGCCACATCGCTCTGGTACCACAGCCAGGTAAGGAACTCCTGGCCAAGAATGTTGTCCGTAGAATCCAGACAGGGTGTATCACTCATGGGATGACCTCGTGAATCAGGAAAGGGCGGCGAACTGTGTGGCTTCGATACGATCCAGACGGCTCATGGCCGCTTCGTCGAGCATGGTCTCGGCCAGGCTGTACGGGGTGATCTGCTCAAGATGCAGTTCGAAGGAGTTGAGGAATGCCTCCATGAACAGATCGATCATCTTCCCCTGGGTGGAGGCAAACCAGACCTCATTACGATCCGTTGCCCAGATGACATTGAACTCGGCCGGGATGGGCAGGAAGCGCTGCCGCAGGCGAAGCAGGACCTGTTCCTTGAGTTCCTTCTTGCGCTCACGGGAAATGAACTTTTTGCCCTGTTCCTGCATTTTTTCCTTTTCGGCCTTCAGTGCCAGGGTCAGATGCTTTTTGATGACAGCGGCCGGGATGCGCCGGGTATCCAGACGCAGGGAGAAGAGCAGATAGGCACCTTTGTGCGGCGGGGCCGTCCGCCATTCGGAGTCCAGCATATCCTCGAAGCATACCCAGCCATAGGCCTGCATCTCGGGCAGGTCGTCGATGTCCCGGAAGGCGAACTGGCGCAGCTTGTCGGGGATCTGCGTCCAAAGTTCCGAAGGGATGGGGTCGATGATCCTGAAACGGGTAAAGCTGCACGAAGCATTACAAAAACCCATACTGGCTCCTTTCTGTGATATGCGCCAGGAGGCGTGTCATTCTTGTACGCAGTGCGGCAGATTCTTGCAAGCCCGAAGCCTGTGGATTTCCGTGGGGCAGGGCAGATGCAACATTATATAATATACGCAGTGGATATTTGAGTCAGGTAGCCCGTGGATGCGTCATCGCCGGCGCAGGACAAAGGCCTGGATCGGCCTAGCAGGAAGATTTTTCGCCGGGGAGCCACAGTGAGCATTTCCAGAAGGCTTCTGGTAGCTGGGGCAAGGCGCATCCGGATGATCCATATATTTATTAATACCGATTATTAGATGTCAAAGAGGCGGTTCACAAGCGTCACGCGGGGCATTCACGATTTTGGGGAACTCGGATCACATATGGGCATGGAAAAGCAGCTGTGGGAGCTGTGGGACATGAGATCGCTTCAAATCTCAGCGTCCATTTTTCCATTTCCCATATGGGAATCTCTGCTGCGACCTTCAAAGCAGCAGAGCCCATGGTGAGGAAAAAGGCTTTCGGTATGAAAACCCCTTATTCGTAAAATACATGATAACCATGTGTAAGCATTAACTATTATAAATGTCCCATAATGATAATTATGTAAACTTTTATCCATGAGACGACAAAGTAGGCACTCCTCTCTCCAGGATCAGACAGAAAATTTTTCGCCATATATTTTTGCTCAAGCTGCACTTTAAGAATAGTCTTGGGCCAGTCAGCATGTACCTGAATTTTTCTGGCGTCTGACTCTGCCGTCTATGGCATTCCCCCGTACGCTTGACATGGCTGCTTTTTTGCCACACCTCTAAGGCATGCACGCCAAATCCTCTTTTTTCCGCAGCCGCGATGGACGCCCCCAGCGTCGTTCCAATCAGCTTGCCCCCAGATCGCCCCAAAATGGTCATTCCTCCCCTGCTCCACGGAACAACAGCTCTTTTCCATCTGGGCTAGAGGAAGATCTGCAGGACGGGACCCGGCTCAACAAGCTCATCGCAGCTTCCGGCTATTGCTCTCGCCGCAAGGCCGATGAGCTTATTTTTGCCGGAGCTGTCCAGGTCAACGGGGTGGTGGAACGTTCTCCCGGCAGGCGCATCCTTCCTGATGACCTCATCCAGGTCGAAGGCCAGCAACTGGCGGCTCTGCCCGCCTCTTTTTCCTATATCATGCTGCACAAGCCCATCCAGGTCATGTGTACGGCACACGATCCGCAGGGGCGGCCTACAGTTTTGGATTGCCTGACAGCGGAGATGCGGCGGAATAGAGTCTATCCTGTTGGAAGGCTTGACTATTTTTCTGAGGGGCTATTGCTGCTGACCAATGATGGCGAGCTGGCACAGCGCCTGATGCATCCCCGGCATCATCAGCCAAAGACCTACGATGTCCTTGTGCGGGGAACTGTCCCGGCTGCCGCGCTGGCAACCATGCGCCGTGGCATGACATTGGCTGAGGGAGAGCATTTGCGCCCAGTCGAAGTGGAAAGCCGCTTGCAGGCCAATGGGCATACGCGGTTGCGGATGGTGCTGCATCAGGGGGTCAACCGCCAGATCCGCCGCATGTGCCGGGATCTTGGCTTGACCATCCTGCGTCTGAAGCGCATCCGTCTCGGCCCCCTTGGCCTTGGCGATCTTCCTGTGGGCGAGTGCCGTTTTTTGTCAGCCGCAGAGACCGCTGCCCTGCTCCAGGCTGCGGAGATCCGGCGCTCATAAGGAGAGTGTGCTGGCCTGATATCAGCAGCTTAAGGAAAACCTTATATGGTGAGTGAGCACAGGGACGTTCTGTCCCGGATGGCAGATACCCAATAGCCCACGCACATGGGATGAAGTATGAAAAAGGACGCCTGACGGCGTCCTTTTTTTGCGGTTCAAATTTGCTTATTTGCTCAGGCCAGCAAGCGCTGCAGCAAGGCCTGGGCTTCTTCATGCAGGGCATGCAAATGCTGCTCTCCAAGGAAGCTTTCCGCATAGACCTTGCAGATAGCCTCCGTCCCGGAAGGCCGGATGGCGAACCAGCCGTTCCGGCTGCAGACCTTGACCCCGCCAATGGCAGCTCCGTTCCCCGGCGCTGTCGTCAGGATCTCAGTGACCGGGGATCCCGCTACCGTCCGCATCTGGACATCCTCTGCCTTCAATGATTTGAGGCAGGACCGCACGTGATCGTCGGCCGGAGCATCCTGGCGCTGGTACAGCGGAGCGCCGAACTGTTCGGTCAGGCTGCGATAGATCTCGTCCGGCCCGCGCTCTTCGCGTGCGGCCATTTCCGCTGCCAGCAGGCAGAGCAAGGGACCATCCTTGTCGGTGCTCCAGGGGCTGCCGTCAAAGCAGAGGAAGGAAGCGCCGGCACTTTCCTCACAGCCCATGCCGCAGCTGCCGTCTGTCAGATAGGGCACGAACCACTTGAAACCGACCGGGACTTCGATGACCTTGCGTCCCAGCTCCTGGCCTACCCTGTCCAGCATGGCGCTGGTCACCAGAGTCTTGCCGATTCCGGCATCGGCCTGCCACTGGAAGCGGCTGCGGAACAGATGCCAGGCAACGGTGGCCAGATAATGGTTGGGATTCATCAAACCGCTTTTGGCCACGATGCCGTGACGATCCGAGTCCGGATCACAGGCAAAGGCCAAGTCGAAGCGGTCGCGCATATCGAGCAGGCCACTCATGACATACGGCGAAGAGCAGTCCATCCTGATCTTGCCGTCCTTGTCACAGGGAACAAAACGGAATGTGGGGTCGATGACTTTGTTGACCACGGTCAGGCGCAGTTTGTAGCGCTCGGCTATGGGCTCCCATAGGGAAAGGCTGGCTCCCCCCAGAGGATCGACCCCCAGGGAAATACCGGAAGCCGCGATGCTGTCCATATCCAGGATGCGCGGCAGGTCTTCCACATAGCGGGCGGTAAAATCATAGCCCTGCACCAGCGAAGACCGTCGGGCACTGCTGTACGGCAGGCGATGGACGTCACAATTGAGGTGATCAAGATAGATATTGGCCTGCTTTTCGATCCAGGCGGTCACCGCTGTTTCGGCCGGGCCGCCATGCGGCGGATTGTATTTGAAACCACCGTCAGCCGGAGGGTTGTGAGACGGCGTGATGATGATGCCGTCAGCCAGAGCCTGACCGCCGTGCTCGCTGTTCCAGCACAGGATGGCATGGGAGACCGCAGGGGTCGCTGTGGCGGAACCGTCGTGGGAGATGCGGACCTGTACATCATTGGCCGTCAGGACTTCAAGCGCACTGCGAAAGGCCGGCTCCGACAGGGCATGCGTATCTCCGCCCATGAACAGCGGACCGGTGATGCCGTGTTGTTTGCGGTAATCACAGACGGCCTGGGTGATGGCGTGGATGTGGCGTTCGTTGAAGGTCTGCTTCAACGAAGAACCACGATGCCCGGACGTTCCAAAAGACACACGTTGTGCGGCCTGATGCGGGTCAGGCGATTCCGTATAGTAGGCACTGACGAGCGCGGGGATATTCTCCAGAGTCTCGGGCGCCGGCAGTTTGCCGGCATGGGGATGTACTGCCATGATGTATCCTCCTGCCCCTTTCTATCGTTTACCCTGTCGGCCCGCAAGCCCCGGGCAAAAAAAGAGGGGGGCTTGAAGCCCCCCTCTCTCGATTGCATATCCGGATTATTTTCCGCTGCTGACAGGAACCGCGCGGAAGATGTTCTCACCACGACGGTTGATCTGCAGCATGACGGCGCCTCGCTTGCTGCCCTCGCCTGCCACGATCTTTGACAGGTCTTCGGGCGAAGACACCGCCTGACGGTTGGCCTTGACGATGACATCACCGGGGCGGACACCGGCTTCGGCAGCAGGCTTGCTGGGATCCACATCCAGGACCAGCAGGCCACCCTTGCCTTCCAGCTTCAGTTCGCGGCGTTCCTCATCCTTGATGGGACGCACCGTCAGGCCGAGCTGGCCCTGATTCTGCTGCTTCTGGCCGGCTTCGGAAGGCTTGCCGCTGTTGACGCCGGTCTGACGATCGCCCAGCGTCACATCCATGGTCACGGCCTTGCCGTTGCGCCACACGTCCAGGGTCACCGAAGTGCCGGGTTTGTGGGCCGCAATGGCTCGCAGCAGGGCCGAGGCGTCTTCCACGCTCTTGCCGTTGACCTTGGTGATGACGTCACCGGCTTCGATGCCGGCCTTGGCCGCCGGTTCATCGTCCAGGACACTGGCCACCAGGGCACCGGAAGGATGTTCCATGCCAAGGGCCTTGGCCGTATTTTCATCCACATCCTGGATGGTCACACCGATCCAGCCGCGGCTGACCTTTTTGCCGCTCTTGATCTGTTCCACGATGCCAGCCGCCATGTTGCTGGGGATGGCAAAGCCGATCCCCTGCCCGCTGGCGATGATGGCCGTGTTGATGCCGATGACTTCACCCTTCATGTTCAGCAGCGGACCACCGCTGTTGCCGGGGTTGATGGAGGCATCCGTCTGCAGGAAGTTGTCAAACGGACCGGCATGGATATTACGGTTCTTGGCCGAAAGGATGCCGGCCGTGACCGTGTGGTCCAGAGCAAAAGGATTGCCGATGGCCAGCAGCCATTCCCCTACCAGCAGGGCGTCGGAATCACCGAACTTGAGGAAAGGCAGATCCTTTTTGGCCTCGACCTTGAGCAGAGCCAGGTCAGTATCTTCGTCCGTCCCCACGACCGTGGCCGTCAGAGGGGCAGTCTTGCCGTTGCTTTCGTCCAGCGTCACCTGGATGCTGTCGCCATCGGCCACCACGTGATAGTTGGTCACGATGTAGCCGTCAGGCGAGATGATGAAACCGGAACCACGCGACATCTGTTTTTGCGGAGGACGCTTTCCGCGCGCATTGGGACCGCCGAAGAATTCGAAGAAGCGGTCCGCTCCCGGCGGCATGCCACGGAACATCTCGCCGAAGAATTCCTCAGGACCGGCCGCAGCCGGGGAGGTCCGCTCCGCACTGATGTTGACGACAGCCGGGCCGCATTTGGCAGCCAGTTCACTGAACTCAGGAAGGCTGGCCGCCTGGGCGAATTGCGCTGCCGTGAACAGGACAAGAGTCAGCACGGCAGGGAGAAAGTGTTTAATCCTCATACAGGGCACACTCCTTAGCGTTTGTTTTGCAGAGCCTTCTGCAAAGCCTGTGCCATGATGCTCATACCGGCATCCTTGGGAGCGGAACTGGTGTGCTGTTTCCAGGATTTGTCTTCGGCGGCGGAAGCTTCTTCCATGCCTTCGGGGGCCAGGCTGATGCGGCGGGCAGTGGTATCCACGGACTGCACGACCAGGGTCACGCTGTCGCCCTTGTCCAGCTTGGAGAATTCACCGCTGTTCTTGGCGTTCTTGATGACGCCGGCGGGCAGCAGACCGGTGATGCCGGGAGCCAGGCTCACGAACAGACCGAACTGGCTGCGGCTTTCCACCGTACCGGTCACCACGGTACCGGCAGCGAAACGCTGGTCGGCATCCTGCCAGGGATCGCCTTCGGCGTCACGCAGGCTCAGGGAGATACGGCGGCTTTCCACATTGATCTCCTTGATCTTGACGGAGATCACGTCGCCCACGTTCACCACGTCCTCGGCCTTGTTCACGCGCTTGGTCCAGGACATTTCGGAAAGGTGCACCAGGCCTTCCACGCCGGGCAGCAGTTCCACGAAGGCACCGAAGGGAGCGATGCGCACGACCTTGCCTTCCACCACGGTACCGGCGGCCAGACGGTCAGCGGCCTGCAGCCAAGGATCGCCTTCAGCCTTCTTGCGGGACAGGGAGATGCGGGTGCGGCCCTTGTCGTCCTTGCTGACGGACAGCAGCTTGGCGCGCACCATGTCGCCCACGGCCACAGCTTCGTCAGCGCTGTTCACGCGGGACCAGGAGAGTTCGGAAAGATGGATCATGCCTTCCACACCGGGGGCCAGTTCCATGAAGGCACCAAAGGAGGCCAGACGGGTGATGCGGCCTTCCACGGTATCGCCCACATTGAGGGAAGCCAGGACCTTTTCCAGGTTTTCCTGACGTTCGCGATCCAGCAGGGCGCGGCGGGAAACCACGATGTTGCGGCCGCGGTTTTCCACACGGATGATGAGGAACTGCATGGTGCGGCCCACCAGAGCTTCGGCGTCAGCCACGCTCACGCTGTCCATCTGGCTGCCGGGACAGAAGGCATTCTTGCCCATCACGCTGACAGTGTAACCGCCCTTGCAGGTACCGGTCACGCGGCCATCCACGGGCACACCGGCGTCGCGGGCGTCTTCCAGGGCGGCCATACCGGCGCCACTCATGGAGCGGGACAGACGGATCTCACCAGCGGAGGTACCCACAACATAGACTTCGATGCTGTCACCGGGGGCAACGCTTTCGTTGCCTTCGGCATCGAGGATGTCCTTGCGGTCCATGATACCATCCAGCTTGATGCCCACATCCACAAAGACAGAGTCACCGGTGATGGTGATGATGGTGCCCGTCACTTTCTGACCAGGCTGCAGGCGCACAGTGCCGGCTTCCTGGGCCGCGAACATGGCGGCGAAGTCTTCGCTGCCTTCTTCGAAGGTGGACAGATTCTTTTCGTCAGTCATGGTATATTTGCTCCTTAAACAAATAATTTCCTGTGAAGTTCCCTTGTATAGCGCATTCACCGCCAGAAAACAACAAAGATGCTGGCAGCAATTCCGGCACAGGATATGGCTAATTTTTGGACAGGTGGACAATTTTTGGACGATGCTCTCTGACAGGACGGCAGAGAAAACAATTCTTGCAAAAAATTAATGTAGAACTTTAAGAAAAAGGGATTTAAAAGAGCAGGCCGACCGTATATGTCCGGTATCCATATCTCACGTGCTGCAGGAAACAAATTTTTCGGAACCATTCTCAAAAACACATAGCTCAAATTTTGATTTTAAGCCCTTAAAAATTTTTTTTCGACCCAATAATCGTAAACTCCAGAAAACGGCTTAAAATCGATTTTGGGCCGTTTTCTGGAGTTTTGTCATTTTTATTGCTATAAGCAAGAGCGATTATCAATTATCAAGATCTGTTTTGCTCCGGCACCCGGGACCAAGGATGCGGCTTCTGCCACCCCCGATGGGAAGGACTTCTATCTGGGTGGGGACCCGCTCCTTCAATCCCTGCACATGGGAAATGATGCCGATGAGTTTCCCTCGCTGCTGCAGGCTGGCCAGGGTACTCAGTGCCGTATCCAGGGCATCCTCATCCAGCGTGCCGAAACCTTCATCAAGGAACAGTGAATCGACCCGGGTAGTACGGCTGGCCATCTGGGAGAGCCCCAGGGCTAGGGCCAGGCTGACAAGGAAGCTTTCTCCACCGGAAAGATTCTTGGTACTGCGCAGCTCCCCGGCCTGGTAATTGTCGCGAATATTGAGCTCCAGCGTCCCGTTGCCCACTTCCAGCAAATAACGGTCAGTCATTTTGACCAGTTGCCGATTGGCATGGGCGACCATCAACTCAAGATTCATCTGCTGGACGATGTTCCGGAATTTTTTCCCGTCAGCGGAACCTATCAGCTCCTGCAACGCGGACCACTGTTCGAACACACGTTCCTGCTGCTCGATGCGCTCCACGAGTACGCGCTGCTCCTGCCGCAAACGCTCATTGTCAGCCAGTCGTTGCAGGCAGGAGCCCTGTTCCTGCTGCAACGCTGCCTGATGCTGCTCCAGTACTGCCAGCTCCTGCCCCAGCTCTTCCCTGTCCTTTGTCGTCAGGGCCTTCGCGGTCTCGGTGGCCAGATGTTCCCTGGCCGCCCTGCCCCGCCCTGCCAGTTCCATGCGGGCTGCGTGCAGTTCCTGTGACAGACGCTCCAGGCTTTCCCGTTCCTCTGCGGGCAGACAGGCTTGTAAAAAGCTCCGCTCATCGGCAAAGGCTTCTTGCTCCAAGCCCTGTGCAAAGGCCTGCCCGGCATGCACGCTCTGTTCGGCTATGCTGGCCAGCAGGGCATCTTTTTCTCTGATGGCGGATTCCGTCATGGTGACGACATCCGACATCCTGCTGACTGCGGCGGTCTGATCGGCAAGCCGCTGTTCATGCCGTGACACGGCCTGGGCCAGATCGGCTTCGACTTCCTGGACATCTTTTTCAGCAAACAGCGCCAGACGCTGCTCGTGCAGCGTTTTCCACTGCCCTTCCCTTTCACGGGCTTCCCGTTGCTGCGACTCCAGATGAGCCTGTTGCGATTTCACTTCCTGATCATGCTGGCCTGCCGACAGCTCGAGCTCCTGCCGCGAAGCGGTCAGGCGCGTCATCTCTGCCGTCCGGCGTTCCCATTCCGCACGGCGGGCCTTCAAGACAGACAAGATGGACAAGAGTTCGGTATCGGTTGTGCCGAGACCGTAGGCAGCCAGCATCGTATCAAGCGTCTGTTTCCCCTGCTCTTCCTCTTGTTGCAATTGCCCGGCTTCCTGCCGTACTCGCTGCTGTTCGGCAGTGACCATGTCCAGCTCATGCTTGAGCCGTTCGACGGTCTGATCCAGCATCGTCTTTTGTTCCTGCAGACGGGGAAGATTGCTCTCCAGCATCTGGCAGGCCTTTTCGAGCTTGTCTACTGTGGAGATCCGCTGATAGAGCTCCCGAAGGAATTCGTCCATCCTGCCCTGCTGTTCCCGCACGAACGTGACGGCATTTTCCGGAGATTCCCGCAGCAGGGAAGGCAACCCGGCCTTCTCTGCCAGCTGGGCAAGATAATTCTGCGCTTCCTGGAGCTTGTTCTGAAGCGACCGGGCATCCTCCATTCCAACGAGCAGACTTTGCTCCAGGCCCGTCAACCGTTCCCGCAAGGCGGCACACTGCTGATCCGTCACCGTGAAGCGCCGGCGAACATCTTCCACCTGTTGCCAGTTGTCGGAAGCCGGCAGGCCCTGCAGGAGGTAGGGGTGTTCCAGAGAGCCGCACAGCGGGCAGGCATGTCCTTCCTCAAGAGAAGCACGATGCTGTTCCAGGCTGGCGATACGCAGGGCCAGCATACGTTCACGTTCCAGGCTCGCCAGCGAGATCTCCAGTGCATCTCGCAAAGCTTGCTGCTGTTCCAGAAGAGCCTTGCTTTGCTGGTGCTGTTCCTGCCACTGCTGCAACTTCTGCCGCCAGCGCCGCACCTCGGTATGGTACAGGAAAACATCCTTCAGAGATTTTTCAACAGCTTGTAACAGCAGGATCTTTTTCTGGATACCGTTGTATTCCTCCTGCCACTGGAGCAGGGAACGCCCCTCCAGAAGTTTTTCTTTTTCTTCAAGCAATTGCTGCCGCCGGCTCTCTAGCTGCGCCAGTTCGGCAGCGGCGACTTCCTGATGACGAAGACGTTCCGCCAGCCGGGCTTTTCCATTCTCCAGCTGCTGGCTGATCTGTTGCAGGGCCATACTCCGTTGCTGCTGCTTCTGCTCAAGATCATGCACCCGCTGGATACCGGCCTCGATGCCGCTCAGCTGCTCTACCAGTCCGGCATCTGTCGCATGGCTCCCCAGCCAGTTCTCCACGGCGGCCTGCTCCCGGAGGAGGTCGTCGAGAGCCTGCCGCCGACTGTCGCGACGGGCCTTCAAGGAGGCAAGGGCCTGCTCCTGCTGGCGCACTTCCAGCAGGACGCGGCGCACTTCCTTTTCCGAGCTTTCCAGCTGGATGTCGAGGGCCCGGACCTGATGCAGCAACGGCGTCTGGCGGGTCTGCTCCGCTTTGGCCTGTTCAAGCTGACGAGCGTACTCCTCCTGCTTGTGCCGGGCTTCCTGCAATTTTTCCTGCAAACGGGGCAGCTCCGTAGCGTGGTTCTGCCGCTGCTCTGTCAGCAGACTTTGCTGGTGGCGCAACTGCAGCAAGGCAGAATAGCTGCCTTCCAGCCGGGCAGCCCGCTGGGCCTGCTCCAGCCGCAAAGCCTGTGGGCGGAATGCCTGTTCCCGGAGGGACAATTTTTCTTCTTCCGCTTCTACCTGGGCCAGCTGGCTCCGGGCCGTATCGAGCCCCTGCAACCACTGCAAGGCTTGCTGCAGCTGCTGCGCCTGGCTCCTGGACTGACGGTCCTGCTCTTCCAGCCGGGACAGCTGCTGCCGCAGGGCCTGCTCTTCGTCCGCGGGCAGCAGGGGCTTGCCGGCCAGTTCCTTGCGCATATCCTCCAGCAGGAGCTTTTCCTGCCGGTGCCGTTCATGCACCAGCATGGAGATACGGCTGTATTTTTCCGTGCCGGTGATGCTTTCAAGGATGGGCGCCCGGCTGTCGGCCGAAGCATCCAGAAAAGCCGAAAAACCGCCCTGCGCCAGCATCATGGAACGGGTGAAACGGTCGAAGTCCAGGCCGGTGATCTCGGTGACCACTCTGGCCATATCCCTTTTCTGGGCACAGATGATCTGGCCGCTGTCCGCATCCGCGATCTCGTGCCGTGCCGCCTGGAGCCTGCCTTCCGGGGATTTCCTGGCCCGCCGCTGGCTCCAGTGACAACGGTAACGACGCCCGGAGGCGATCTGGAAGACCACCTCCGTCATGCATTCCCCGGTCTGGCGGGACATGATCTCGTTCTCGCTGTCGCTCAGGGTCTTGAGCCGCGGCGTCCGCCCGTACAGGGCCAGACAGATGGCGTCCAGGATGGTCGTTTTACCGGCACCTGTGGGGCCGGTGATGGCAAAGATACCGGCGGATACGAAATCCGGCCTGGTGAGGTCTATCTCCCAGATGCCGGTCAGGGAATTGAGGTTCTGGAAACGTATGTTCTGGATACGCATGGCGGCCCCTATTCGGCGTTACTGTCGGTTTCGTGCATGGCGGTGAGGATCTCGCCGTACAGGCGCATGAGCAAGTCGGCCTGGGCGCCTTCTATCTTCCGGGCTGCAAGGCAGCGCGAAAAAACTTCCGTCTCGCTCAGCTCTTCAAGGTTCCTGCCCGTATCGTCCAGGCTTGGCTGGCTGTCCAGCAGACGTGCATTGCGGATCTTCAGGACGCGCAGCCCGCTCCCGGCCACAGCCGTCTCTACCTGCTGGCGCAGGCTGCCCTCAAGATCATCGCCGATATAGACAACTTCCAGCCAGGCGGAACTGTCGCTGTCCCGCAGTGTTGCCAGGCGGCCGAGTATCTCGCACATGGAGCCGCTCACGCGCTCCAGCTTTTGAAATTCCGGCACAGGCAGCAGCTCCACACGGGCCGAACGCCCGGTAAAATCTACCAGGCAGACGCTTTTGGGCTGCGAGGCCTCACCAAAGCCCATGGGCAGGGGCGAGCCGCTGTAGCGCATATGCTCCATGCCTCCTACCCGCTGCGGCACATGCAGATGGCCCAGAGCCAGATAATCGATGCACGGCGGGAAGATGGACGCCGGGACATGCGCCAGCGAGCCCACATAGAGGTCACGCACGCCATCGCCATCAACGGTCTGGCCTCCGGCAGTGAACAGATGGCCCATACAGAGCAGGGGGACGTCAGGTGCCAGGCGGTCCCGCAGCGCCGCCGCCTCTTCCAAAACCTGCGCGTAGTGCCGGCGGATGGCTTCCTGCATCTTGCTTTCCTTGTCGCCGCTGCTCTCCCCTTCTTCCACCAGACGCATGTCGGCATCGCGCAGGAAGGGAACGGCACAGACGATGAGCGCGACCTTGCCCTGGGCATCGCGCAGGACTTTGATCTCTTCCGCGGGATCTTCGGGCAGGTTGCCTACCACATGGACATCCAGCACCTGCAGGATCTCGCGCGAAGCCCCCAGCATGGAGGGCGAATCATGGTTGCCGGCAGTGATGACCACATGTCGGCAGGAGGAAAGATAGACCTGCCGCAAAAAATCATAATACAGGCGCTGGGCCCTGTTGCTGGGCGTGCCGCTATCGAAGATGTCCCCGGAAACGACCAGGACATCCACTTCTTTTTCCTGCAAAGTACGGGCAAGCCAGTCCAAGAAAGCCGAAAATTCCTCGTAGCGTTTCTGGCCGAAAAGCGAGCGGCCAAGATGCCAGTCCGATGTATGAAGTACGCGCATGAGATGAAGGCCGGTTTGATGCCGGATACGGCAGTGGAGAAAAAATGACCGCCATGCGGCGGGTCTTTTTCAGTTATAAGGCCGAAAAAAAGGCCTGTGAAGGCCCGGTAATGAAGAAAAAACATAAAAGAAACGCCCTGCTTGCGCAGGGCGTCCTTGTTAGTAAGCGCTGATGTATTCGTCCAGGCTGCCGGCGGAACAGTTCCGGCTCACCCAGAAAGCGGATGCCCAGACCATAAGGGCCGTCGCCTGGGTGTCGTCCAGACTTTTGAGCTTGCTTTCCAGGCTGGAGCGGCTGGCGCCATGCCGGGTGTGCAGGTTGTTCAGCTCACAGGCATCACTGACCCGCAGCAGCAGATAGGACAAACGCGTGTGGTCAGGCAGCAGGCGCGTATCCTTGTGCGCTTCCACGATGGTCTTCAGTTCGCCTGCGGTGAACATCTGCTTGATATTGGCCATGGCGCGGAAAAACGTATCCACGGCCCAGGGCAGGATGAATTCAGCTCCGGCGCTCTTGGTACGAAAGTAATCCTTGAGCCAGCGTTCCTGCTCGTCGTTGATGCGTGCTGCTACCTGTGGCATGGGGCCCCCGTAGGCGTCTGCGACGCCATTTTCCTGCGTTGTTTACAGGAAGCCTACCGCAGGCCCCGCCAAAGTTCAAGACATTTTCTAGAAAATGTCTTGCATTCCGTACAGGCGTCCCGGCTGCTGTCCGCACAGCCAGGCAGCGGCCCGCAGGGCTCCCTGAGCGAAGGTCTCGCGCGAGTGGGCCTGATGCGTCACTTCGATGCGTTCGCCGGGGCCCATGAAGTAGACCGTGTGAACACCGACCACATCCCCGCCGCGAATGGCCTGGATGCCGATCTGCGCCTTGGGACGCTCACCGATGATACCGTCACGGGCGGAACAGCGGACGTCGTCCAGATCCCAGCCCCGGGCATCGGCCAGGCATTCGCCCAGACGCAGGGCCGTACCGCTGGGGGAGTCTTTTTTACGGTTATGGTGCAGCTCCACCATCTCGATATCGTACTTTTCCCCAAGGGCGCGGGTCAGTTCGGGCAGGACCTTGAGCAGCACATTGACGCCGATGCTCATATTGGGCGCCCAGAACATGCGGCAGCTTTCGGCCAGCTTCGCCAGTTCCTGCTTTTGTTCATTGGTGAAGCCGGTGGTGCCGATCACATGAGCGGCACCGAACTTGGCCACACTGCGGGCCGTGGCCAGACTGACCTCGGGAGCGGTGAAATCGACGACGACAGCTTTGCCGTCCAGACTTTGCAGCAGCTCTTCCACATTCTGGCTCACCGGGCACGACAACGCGGCCAGACCGGCAGCAAATTCGCTGCGTTCCACCACGCCCGCAAGCGTGAAGGCGGGGTCTTCCTGCACCAGCGTGCAGATGGTCCGGCCCATACGGCCATTGGCACCCATGACGATGATCGGCGTGCTCATTGCTTCACCTGTCCTGTTCTGTTGAAAGTTATGCGTCCATCCTGTCAGCGAGCAGATTCAAGAAAGCTGCTTCATCAAGGACGGTGATCCCCAGGCTTTGGGCTTTTTCCAGTTTGCTGCCCGGATTTTCGCCCACCACAAGGATATCCAGTTTTTTGCTCACACTGCCCAGCACTACGGCGCCGGCCGTCTCGGCCAGCTGTTTGGCCTTGCCCCGCGCCATGGAAAGGGTGCCGGTGAAGAGGATGTTCTTCCCCTGCAAGGGACCGCCCTCCCCGACTGCCTCGGCAGGCTCTGCCGCAGCCACGGGCCACAGGCCTGCCTCGCGCAATCCGGCCAGCATATGCTGGTTGGCCGGGCTTTCAAAAAAGCTGCGGATGGAGCTGGCCACCTCGGGCCCTACATCCGGCAGCTCCAGCAGGCGCTGGGTATCGGCGGCCGCCAGGGCATCCATATCGTGAAAATGCGCAGCCAGCATGCGGGCGGTCTGCTCGCCCACATGGCGGATGCCCAGGGCACTGATGAGGCGGGCCAGCGTGGCATTGTGGCGGGCATCGTCGAAAGCATCCACGATCTTGCGGGCCAGCACGTCGCCCATACGGTCGAAGGGCAGCAGATCCTGCACCGTGAGCCGAAACAGCTGTTCCGGGCTGGTGACATGCCCGCTGCTGACCAGCTGCTCTATCCATTTCTGTCCCACGCCCTGCACATCCAGACCGGCCTTGGACACGAAGTGACAGATGGAGCGCAAGCGCACCGCCGGACAGGAGATATTGCCGCAACGCCAGGCCGCTTCACCGGGTTCGCGGTGGGCCGGCTCGCCGCAGACGGGGCAGATATGCGGAAATTCGAACGGCCTTGCACCCGAGGGGCGTTCCTCCAGCACCGGGCCCACCACTTCGGGGATGACATCGCCTGCCCGCTGCACGATGACCGTATCTCCTACCCGCACGTCCTTGGCCAGGATCTCGTCTTCATTATGCAGAGTGGCGCGGGTGACCATGACCCCGCCTACGGCCACCGGCTCCAGCTGGGCCACAGGGGTCAGGACACCGGTACGTCCCACCTGGATCTCGATACCGGTCAGACGGGTATGCACCTGCATGGCCGGGAACTTGAAAGCGATGGCGAAGCGCGGCGCGCGGGCCGTGAAGCCCAGGGCCTCCTGTGCCTCCAGATCATCCTGCTTGGCCACGGCACCGTCGATCTCCATGGGAAAATCCGCCCTGCCCTGACGCACGCTTTCCACATAGGCTTCCACAGCGGCCGGATCGGCGCAGAGTTTGCCGTCGGGCGGCGTCAAAAAGCCGTAATCGCGCAGCCGGGTCGCCAGCTCGTGCTGGAAATGACAGGGTTCCGCCTGTCCCCAGCGGGCCTCGCCCAGACTGTAAGCCAGGAATCGCAGGGGCATCTGCTGGGTGTTGGCCACATCCAGCTGGCGCAAGGCCCCGGCAGCGGCATTGCGCGGATTGGCCAAAAGCTTTTGGCCCAGGGATTCCCGACGCTCGTTGATGGCGGCAAAATCCTTTTTGTAGATGACCACCTCGCCGCGCACCTCCAGCCGTTCCGGGAAGGGTCCGGCCCCGCGCAGCCGCAAGGGGACCGTACGGATGGTACGCACGGCCTCGGTGACCACTTCGCCCTCTTCCCCGTCACCGCGGGTCAGCGCCTGTTGCAGGACGCCATCCTCATAGATGATCTCCAGGGCAAGACCATCCAGCTTGGGATCACACCAGAAGGCCAGCGGCGCTTCGGGCAGGGCGCGCTGCATGCGGGCCACGAATTCCTGCCACTCCTCGGCGGAAAAGACGTTGTCCAGACCGTACATGCGCTGACGGTGGCGCTGTTTGGGCAGACCGCCCAGCAAACCGCCCCCCACGCGCAGCGTGGGCGAATGGGGACTGCGCCATTGCGGATGGTCTTCCTCCAGCGCCTTCAGCTCCCGGAACAGGGCATCGTACTGGTCGTCGCTGATGACCGGCTTGTCCAGCGTATGATACAGATAATTGTGGTGCTCCAGGATGGTCGTCAGCCAGGCCATCCGCTCCTGGGGCCTGTCCTTTGGCGGTTCGGGCAAGCTCAAAGGATCCACAGACGCCGGGGCTGCGGATGCGGCAGACGGCGCGACGATTTTTTCCGCAGCCTCTTTCTCGGCCCGTTTTTTGGGGGCAGGCGCGGCAGGGGCACCGAAAAGGGAAAGCTGTTCTGGACTCATGATCACTCCGGCAGGGCGATAAGGCGTTCACGCAGGGCCCGGATACGGTCCCGCAGGGCGGCGGCACGCTCGAATTCCAGTTCCCGGGCCGCCTCGCGCATCTCTTTTTCCAGACGCTGGACCAGCGCCGCGGTATCTTCGGCAGTCAGGGGCACGGCATCGTCCTGACGGGACGCACGCCCCCTGCCCTTGCCCCGGGATGAAGAACTGGTATCCACATACAAGGCATCCAGCGGAGATTCAAGACTTTTTCGGGTACTCCGCGGCGTGATGCCGTGCTCCGTGTTATAGGCGGTCTGCTTGGCCCGGCGCCGTTCGGTCTCGTCCATGGCCGCGCGCATGGAGGCCGTGACCGTATCGGCATACAGGATGACATGCCCGTGGACGTTGCGCGCCGCACGGCCAAAGGTCTGGATGAGCGATCCGGTGGAACGCAGGAAGCCTTCCTTGTCAGCATCGAGGATGCAGACCAGCGAGACCTCGGGGATGTCCAGACCTTCGCGCAGCAGGTTGATGCCCACCAGCACGTCGAATTCCCCTTGCCGCAGGGCCCTGATGATCTGCAAACGCTCCAGGGTGTCGATATCCGAATGCAGATAGCGGGCATTGACGCCCATATTGCAGCAATACTCGGTCAGGTCTTCGGCCATGCGCTTGGTAAGGGTGGTCACCAGCACCCGCTCCCCGCGCCGGATGCGTTCCCGGCATTCTCCCAGCAGGTCTTCCATCTGTCCCTTGGTGGGACGCACCTCCACTTCCGGGTCCACCAGCCCCGTGGGCCGGATGATCTGCTCGGAAATGATGCCCTGGGACTGGTCCATCTCGTATTTGCCCGGTGTGGCCGAAACGTAGACCACCTGATGCAGCAGGGAACGGAATTCGTCGAACTGCAGGGGACGGTTGTCTAGGGCCGAGGGCAGGCGGAAACCATAATCCACAAGGGTCTGCTTGCGCGAGCGGTCACCCTTGAACATGCCGCCCACCTGCGGCACGGTGATGTGGGACTCGTCCACGAACAGGATGAAATCCTCGGGAAAATAGTTGAGCAGGCAGGAAGGCGGTTCCCCGGCCTTGCGGCCGTCCAGATGGCGGGAATAATTCTCGATGCCGTTGCAGTAGCCCAGCTCCTCGATCATCTCCAGATCAAGCTGGGTCCGCTGCTCCAGACGCTGCGCCTCCACCAGGTGCCCGCTGGTCTTGAAGGCCGTCAGTCGTTCCAGCAGCTCCTGCCGGATGTCGGCCGTGGTCCGCTTGAGGTTGTCCTGGGCGGAAACGAAGTGACTGGCCGGATAGATGACGGTCTTGCCCACTTCCGCCAGCACGTCCCCGGTCAGGGGATCCACCTCGCGCATGGAGTCGATGTCATCCCCAAAAAATTCGATGCGCAGGGCCCGCTCGTGATGGTAAGCGGGGATGATCTCCAGCACGTCCCCGCGCACACGGAAGGTCCCGCGATGGAAGTCATAGTCGTTACGCTCGTACTGGACTTCCACAAGACGGGTGATAAGGGCATCCATGGACATATGCTGCCCCACTTCCACCGGGATGATCATGCGGGCGTAGAATTCGGGGGAACCCAGGCCGTAGATGCAGGAGACCGAAGCCACGATGATCACATCGCGCCGTGTCAGCAGGGCATGGGTCGCGGCATGGCGCAATTTGTCGATATTATCGTTGATGGACGAATCTTTTTCGATGTAGGTGTCCGAGGCGGGCACATAGGCTTCCGGCTGGTAGTAGTCGTAATAACTGACGAAATACTCCACAGCGTTCTGCGGGAAAAATTCGCGGAACTCGTTGTAGAGCTGGGCGGCCAGCGTCTTGTTGGGGGCCAGCACCAGCGCCGGGCGTCCGCAGCGGGCAATGACATTGGCCATGGTGAAGGTCTTGCCGGAGCCGGTCACGCCCAGCAGGATCTGTTCCGGCACGCCGGCTTCCAGATTGGCCACCAGGGAATCGATGGCCTCCGGCTGGTCACCTGTGGGAACATAGGCGCTATGGAGCTTGAAAGGAGACTGGTTCATCATCGCTCGTCGGGAAGCCAGCCCAGGGCAGCATCATGGCGAAAAGACATCCGCCACGGCCGCCACGGCAGCTGGGAGACAGGTTCAGGATCAGGGACGGGCACAGCCTGCCGCAGGAGCGCCAGGAATTCCTTGCGGGGGATCTCCCGCGCGCCCATGGCCAGCATGTGGGGCGTGGCCTGCTGACAATCCAGCAGGAGGAAATCCCGTTCGCGCAGGAACGCCACCAGGCCCGTAAGGGCCGCCCGCGAAGCTTCGGGACAGAGGTGGAACATGGATTCCCCGAAAAAGGCTCGCCCTAAGGCCACACCGTACAGGCCACCCAGCAGCTCCCCATCCCGCCAGGCTTCCACGGAATGGGCATAGCCCAGGGCGTGCAGGCGCTCATAGGCCGCTATCATCTCGGGCAGTATCCATGTCCCTCCACTGTCGCGACGGGGCGCCGCGCAGGCCCGGATGACGCGGGAAAAGGCCGTATCCATGCGCAGCTCGAACGGATGGTTGCGCAAGGCCCGGGCACTGCGGCGCGGCAGATGGAAGGCATCCGGCGGCAGCACGCAACGGGGATCAGGACACCACCACAGCAGGGGCATGTCCTCACCGTACCAAGGAAAGATGCCCCGGCTGTAGGCTGCCAGCAGACGTGCCGGCAGCAGATCGCCACCGGCACACAATATCCCTTCCGCGGTGCAGCATCCCGGCGAGGGGAACTGCGCCGCATACAGGGCTATCTGCTTACGCATCGTTGCGGCCGTCATCCCCCTCCTCCGCTTCCGCGCCCTGTGCAGGGGCCGCGTCAGGGAACTGGAGTACGAGTTCATTGTCCTTGACCCCCAGGCGGACGAGCCCGCCGTGGCGCAGACGGCCAAAGAGCAGCTCACCGGCCAGGGCGTCTTCCACCCGGCTGCGCAGCAAACGCCGCAGCGGACGCGCGCCCATGGCGGGATCATAGCCCTTTTCCGCCAGCCAGGCACGGGCACGGGGCGTAGAGGCCAACGTGACCTGCTGTTCCGCAAGGCTGTTCCCGATCTCACGCAGGAACTTGTCCACGATACGCTGCATCATGGCAGGCGTGAGGGCCCGGAACGGGATCATGGCATCGAGACGGTTGCGGAATTCGGGCGTGAACAACCGTTCCACAGCCCCCAGGGCCTTGCGGGCCGCATCTTCGGGCGCGGCCTTGCCAAAGCCTATGCTGGCCTTGGACATCTCGAACGTCCCGGCATTGGAAGTCATGATGAGCACCGTGTGGGAAAAGTCCGTCTTGCGGCCGGAATTGTCCGTGAGGGTACCGTAGTCCATGACCTGCAGCAGGATGTTGAAGATGTCGGGATGGGCCTTTTCTATCTCGTCCAGCAGGACCACGGAATACGGGGCCTTGCGCACGGCCTCGGTCAGCAGGCCGCCCTGGTCGAAGCCCACATAGCCTGGCGGCGAACCGATGAGGCGCGAGACCGTGTGCGGTTCCATGTATTCGCTCATGTCATAGCGCAGGAACTCCACGCCCATGGTCTGGGCCAGCCCGCGGGCCAGCTCCGTCTTGCCCACCCCGGTGGGGCCATAGAAAAGGAAGGCGCCCGTGGGCCGCTGACGCTGCCCCAGGCCCGCACGCGAACGCAGGATGGCGCGCACGGTCTGCTCCACGGCTTCTTCCTGCCCAAAGACGATCTGCTTGAGGTTCTTTTCCAGATTGGCCAGGCGGTTCCGCTCCTGCCCCGAGACCGTCCTCACGGGCACGCCGGCCATACGGGCCACGATGCGTTCCACGTCGGACACCGTGACGGCGGCCGTCCGCTTTTCATCCTTGCGGCGCAGGTCCACGGCGGCCCCCACTTCGTCCATCACGTCGATGGCCTTGTCAGGCTGCAGACGGTCACGGACATAACGGTTGGAAAGGTCCACGATGCTGCGCAGCACGGTCTCGCTGTAGCGCACGCGGTGATGGCCCGCGTAATGGGACTGCAAGCCGCTGAGGATGGCAAAGCAATCCTCGGCATTGGGTTCCCCCACGTCGATGCGCTGGAAGCGCCGCGTCAGGGCCCGGTCTTTTTCCAGGTGGTTGCGGAACTCCTCATGGGTGGTGGAGCCGATGCAGCGCAGCTCCCCGCTGGCCAGTACGGGCTTGAGCAGGTTGGAGGCGTCCATGGAACCGCCGGAAGTGGCCCCGGCGCCCACGATGGTGTGGATCTCGTCGATGAAGACCACGGCATCCGGGATGTTCTTGAGCTCTTCCACGATGGCCTTGAGGCGGCTTTCGAATTCGCCGCGATAGCGGGTACCGGCCAGGATCAGGCCCATATCGAGGGCGTAGATCTTGACGTCCTTGAACTTTTTGGGGACCTGGCCCTGGGCGATGCGCAGGGCCAGACCTTCGGCCAGAGCTGTCTTGCCCACGCCGGGATCGCCCACGAACAGGGGATTGTTCTTGCGGCGGCGGCACAGGACCTCGATGGCCCTGTCCAGTTCTTCCTGACGGCCCACCAGGGGGTCGATCTTGCCGTCACGGGCACGGGCGGTGAGCTCGGTGGCGTACTTTTCCAGAACGTTCTCCCCGGCTTCGCCTTCTTCCTTCTCCCTGGCGGCATCGGGGGACACGCCCCGGGATCCGCCTCCTTCCGGCATACCGTGCGAGATGAAGGTCAGCGCGTCCAGACGATCCACTCCCTGACGCGTCAGGAAGTAGTGGGCATAGCTGTCCTCTTCATCCAGGATGGCCACGAACAGGTCGCCCAGTTCCACCTGGCTCCGTCCCGAAGCGTGGATATGGCCCAGGGCCCGTTCGAGCACCCGCTGCACGCCGGCGGTCTGATGGACTTCGTGCTCGCCCTGATCCGGCAGCACCTGCATCTCGTTACGGAAAAAGCCTTCCAGCTGTTCGCGCAACACCGCCACACTGGCCCCGCTGCCTTCCAGCAGCAGACGGCCGGGGGCCACGGTCGTCAGTGAGAACAGGATGTGCTCCACCGTCAGCAATTCATGCCTGCGGCGTTGCACTTCCTGGACGGCAACCTTCAAAACTTCCTGAACAGCAGCACTGAGCATATGATCCTCAACGATATTTTTCCATGGTGCAGCGCAAGGGGAAGCCCGCCGCGCGGGCCCGCCGCCTGACGAGCGCCACCTTTGTTTCCGCTATCTCATGCGTGTAGACGCCGCACTGGCCGATGCCCTGCTGATGGACGGCCAGCATGATGGCCGTGGCTTCTTCCGGTGTCTTGTGGAAAATATCGCACAGGACGCCGACGACGAAATCCATGCTCGTATAATCGTCGTTGTGGAGCAGGACCACATAACGGTCCGGTTCCTTGACCTTCTTCTTGACGATGGTGGCAGTATCCGTTCCCGGCTCGTTCCAGGTTTCATCGGCCATGAGGGCTATCCTCCACGGTAGGCAGGCCCAGATCCCGGCGCCAGCGGGCCAGTTCTTCGGGCGTGAACACAAACGACAGGTCGGGCGGCAGATTATTCCGCTGCCGCCACTCCTGATGAAGATAATGATAACTTTGAGTACTAACCGGGACATCGTCAAGTCCCAGCAGAGCTTCCAGACGCAGGATCTCTTCCTCGGGCCCCTCCAGCTCCACCACGCGGGCAAAGGGGACGATATCCATGTCGATACTGGTATGCTCCAGCGTCCAGGTCTCCCGGATCTTTTCATAGCAGGCACGGACCACATAGCCCAGGCCTTCCAGGATGCTGTGCATCTGCGCGGCATCGGTGACGGGGGTCTCCCGCTCTTCACGGACCTTGAAGGCCGCATCCGGCGCGGAGACGGGCGGCAGCTTGAGCGTCAGCACGTTTTGCGCATGGTCCGGCCATTCCTGCGAGCGCAGGCGCAGCAGGTGATGCCCGGCCCGCAAGGAGCCGTCAGGCAGGTCATAGATGCGGTTCCGCTCCAGATGGACGTCACCTCCCTGCGCACCATACTGGCGCAGGCGACGGCGCAAGCTGTCGAAATCGACCTCGAGATATTTGCGTTCTATTTCAAGAGCCATGGCATGCTCACTGTTTGCGATGAAAGAGTTTCTGCTGCAGGTCGGCGATGGTCGCGATGCCGCCCTTGCCGGGATGGATCACGGGCTCGAAGCCCAGACGGCGCGCCTGGGCCAGACGAAGGTCGTGGGCGGCCACGGGCCGCACCTGACCGTTGAGGTCCACCTCGCCCCACAGGACACACTTTTCCGGCAGCGGCACGTCATAATACGACGACAGCACCGCCGCCACCAGGGCCAGGTCCAGCCCGGGCTCCTGCAGCTTCATGCCGCCGCCGACCTTGGCATAGATGTCCACCTGTCCGAAATTGAGTTTGAGGCGCTTTTCCAGCACGGCCAGCAGCAAATGCAGACGGTTGGCATCGAAGCCGAGGGCCGCACGCCGGGGGATGCTGAGGAAGGTCCGGGCCACCAGGGCCTGCACTTCCACCGCCAGCGGGCGCTGCCCGTCCACGGCCATGACCACCGCCGTGCCGGACAGGGAGGCGTCGCGATCGCCCAGGAAAAAGGTGGAGGGGTCATCCACCACTTCCATGCCCCGGCCCCCCATGCGGAAGACCAGCAGCTCTTCATTGGGGCCAAAACGGTTTTTGAAGACGCGCAGCAGGCGGAACATCTGGCGGCGGTCGCCTTCAAGAGAGATGACGGTATCCACCATATGCTCCAGCAGGCGGGGACCAGCCAGGACACCGTCCTTGGTCACATGGCCCACCAGCACCAGCGTGACGCCCAGACGGCGGCAGGCTTCCAGCAGGGCCATGCTCACGGCACGCACCTGATTGACATTGCCGGGAAGGCCTTCGGCATCGACGCTGCTCATGGTCTGTACCGAGTCCACCACCAGCAAACGGGGCGGAGCCAGCTCCAGGGCGGCGATGACCTCGTCCACACTGGAGGTGGACATGGCCAGCAGGTTGTCATGCAGCATGCCGAGCCGCTGTCCCCGCGCCTTGATCTGCGGCAGGGATTCTTCGCCGCTGGCATAAAGCACTCTGCCCCCCTGGGCAGCGACCAGCCCAGCCACCTGCAGCAGCAGGGTGGATTTGCCGATGCCCGGCTCGCCGCCGATGAGGATGGCCGCACCCGGCACCAGACCCTTGCCCAGCACCCTGTCCAGTGAGGCGATGCCGCTGGGATAGGGATGATGCCCGGTCTCGGCTACGTCCTGCAGAGGAACAGGCCGGTTGCCCGCAGGGACGGATACCCTGGTGTTGCTGCGGGACAGGGCCTTGGGCTGTGCCGCGGCCTGAAGGGTGTTCCACTCATGGCAGCCGGGGCATTGACCACGCCATTGCAGGGTCTGCGCGCCGCAGGCTGAACAGATAAAGACTTCTCTCGTTTTAGCCATGGCATAAAAATAAAAAAAAAGTGCAGCCCATGCAAGCATGTGCAGCAAAGTTCAGCTCTTGTGTTCGGTGTGTTGCAATATCGCGCCGTCACGGATGCAGTCATGATGCGGAATTGCGTCATGACTGTGCATCACTATTTGTGTTTTTTATCACATGACTCCCATAGTTCTTTCCGATGCGCCCTTTCGCGGCATTGCAGAGTTTCTGGGGCCTATCCGCCCCGCTTTCCGGCATCACCGATGTATCCCAAGGGCATAAAAAAAGCCCCTTGCGGGGCTTGAGAGCAGTTTGGCCGGGATGTCTAGCGGGGCAGGGGCACTCCCTTCTGCGCATCCACGATGGCGACGTAGAACTCGCTGACATCGTTGGGCGGGCTGTCGAACACGACCATGAAGGGAGCGCTGGCACCGGGCAGCAGGGTCACATTGGCCCCCTGCTCTTTCTCGGGGTCGGCCAGACGGCTGGCCATGGCTTCCTTGTCCAGTACGGAGAGCTGCAAGGGGGTCAGCTGGTTGCCGGCGGTCTGACGATTGGAGGCGATGACCTTCTGATCCTGACCGTAAAGTACGGCTTCCACGGTGATCATGCTCACGGGCTGGGGGAATTCATTGACCACCCTGCCCTCGATGACCAGGATCTTGCCCATCTTTTCGTTGTTCACATAGTACTGGCGCACGTCCTTCATGGTCAGCAGGGCGATGTTCTCAGCGGTGGCTGCCGTTCCCTGGACAGGTGTCAGGGGGCGCTCATGCCAGCAGTACCAGTAGACGGCGGCACCGCCGCAGGCCAGCAGAAGCAGCAGCATCAGCCAGAACAGCCAGCGGCGCCGGGGGCGGGGCTGCTCCACATCGTCCGGCAGAAGATCCGGGATGGGCGCAGGGGCAGGCTCAGGCAATTGCAGGGCAAAGACCGTCTTGCATACGGAGCAGCGCAATTTCGCACCCGGCCGGGCAAGATGTTCCGGCAGGTTGAAACGGCTGGCGCAGTGAGGGCATTGAATTTCCATCATTTGGCTCCAGGTGCGGGCAGGTGCTAGTCCCCGGCGGATTCGAAGACCAGCTCTTCCACATCAGGCAGGGCCCGATATTTTTCAGCATAGTCGAGGCCGTAGCCGACGATGAACCCTTCCTCGAGCTTGAAGCCCGCAAAATCGACGCGCACGTCCACTTCGCGGCGTTCGTTCTTGTCCACCAGCGCGGCCAGACGCAGGCTGCGGGCCCCGCGGGCCTCGAACTGGCGCATCAGGAACTGCATGGACAGGCCGCTGTCCACCACGTCCTCGACGATCAGCACATGCTTGCCGGTGATGTCGCAGTCCACGTCCTTGCTGAACACCACATGGCGGGAACTGGACGTCCCCTTGCCGTAGCTGGACAGACGGACGAAATCCAGTTCGAGGTTCTCCGAGCGCATGGCCCGGACGAGGTCGGTGAAGAAGAACACAGCGCCCTTGAGGACGCATACGGCCACCAGGGGCTCATCACCGTAAAAGGCATCGATCTCGGCGGCCATGGCACGCACGCGTTCGGCGATCTGGCCGGAGGTATAGACGATCTTGCGTTCCTTGATGGCGTTCATCTTAATCGAGCTCCAGGAACATGGCGGTTTCGTCGCAGTCGGGGTACTTGGCGCAATGCACGCAGTCGGCCCAGATCTTCTGGGGCAGGACGCCCTTGTCCACCTCATGGAAACCGATGCGCTCAAAGAAAGCCGCCTGATACGTCAGGGAGAAGACCTTCTTGAGGTGCAGGATGCGACAGTCATCGACACAGGCCATCACGATCTTGCGGCCCAGGCCCTGCTTGCGCAGATCTTCGCGCACGGCCAGGGAGCAGACTTCGGCCAGATCCTCCCAGACAGGCGCCAGGGCACAACAGGCGGCCAGGCCGCCCCGGGGGTCGTCGATGACCAGGAAATTACGGACATGGCCGTACAGAAAGATCAGCGCACGGGGCAGCAGCAGGCCCTTGCGCGCATTTTCCATCAGCAGGGCATGGATATCCTTCACATCGTCCATGGTCGCACGGCGTACCGTGTAGGTGTCGCTCATTATTTTTGCTCTCCGAGAGAATCAAAGATTTCCGTCAGTTCTTTTTTCGAGACCATGCCCGACCCCATCAGGGCCAGACGCCCGTTCTTGCCGTAAAAAACATTGTGCGGGATGGTGCGCACGTTGAAGGCGCGGATCACGTCTTCACTGGCCCTGTACACAGGGTAGTCGACTTTCAGCCGCTTGAGGAAGGCCGGGAGTGTGCTCGCGTCCTCATCCACCGAAAGGCCCACGATGACGACCTTGCCCTCGTACTTGGGCGCCAGGCTGACAAGATCCGGGATCTCCTCACGGCAGGGGGGGCACCAGGTGGCGAAGAAGTTGAGCATGACGACCTTGCCCTTGTTCTGGGCCACTATGGAGGTCAGGTCCTTGAGCCCCACGGTCTTGTACTCCTGGGCCTGCGCCAGGCAGGGCAGGAACAGGGTCAGAAGCAGCAGGGGCAAAATAAATCGCTTCATGGGATTATCCTGTGACAAACTGTTTGGCGGCCCGCACTGCGCTGACCGCATCTTCGCAATAGGCATCCGCGCCGATGGCATCGGCAAAGGCCTGGGTCACGGCAGCGCCGCCCACCAGCACCTTGATGGGGAGATTGCGCTCCCGCACCAGACGGATGGTATCTTCCATCCGTACCATGGTCGTGGTCATCAGAGCCGACAGGCCGATGATACGCGCCTTATGTTCCAAAGCGCAAGCGACAATCTGCTCCGCCGGGACATCCTTGCCGGCGTCGATGACGTCGAATCCGTGGTTGCCCAGCAGCAGGCAGACGATGTTCTTGCCGATATCGTGGATGTCCCCTTCCACAGTGGCCATGACGATCACGGGACGTTCCTCGGGGCCGCGGCTCTTCTCCAGCAGGGGCTTGAGGTGGGCAAAGGCCTTCTGCATGGTCTCCGCCGCGCGGATGAGCTGCGGCAGGAAGTACTCCCGGCGCTCATAGCGCGTCCCCACTTCGGTGATGGCCGGGATCAGGACGTCCTGCACCAGGGCGAAAGGCTCGGCACCGGCGGCCAGTTCCTTTTCCAGCAGGGGCAGCACGTTTTCCAGATCGCCGAAAAGGACGGCATCCCCCAGGGTCTCGGCAGCGGCGCCCGGGCCCTTGCCGGCCCTGACCACACCGCCGCTGGCCTTCCAGCCGGCATAGGAGGCGATGAACGACCCGGCATTGCTGTCGCTCCCCTGCAGCACGGCCACGGCATCGCAGGCCTCATGCAGACGGGGAGCGGAAGGATTGGCGATGCAGGAGGACAGACCGGCGCCCGCGCACATGGCCATGAAGGTGGCATTGAGCAGGTCGCGGGCAGGCAGGCCGAACGAAACGTTGGAAAGTCCCAGTGTGGTCGCCAGGCCCTGGCTGCGGCACCAGCGGACCATCTCAAGGCATTGCAGGGCGCCTTCAGGCTTGGAGGACACCGACAGGGCCAGGATGTCCACCATCACCAGACGGCGGGGGATGCCCAGGGAGTCGGCCTGCTCCAGCAGCTTTTCCACGATGGCGATACGCTCGGAGGCCCGGACGGGCAGTTTCGTCCCCTGCAGGGGAAGCAGGATGAAGGGCGCGCCGAAATCGCGGCAGACAGGCCCCAGCAGCTCCATGCGCCCGGCTTCGCCGCTGATGGAATTGACAAGGAAGGAGCCCGGACAGTAGGGCAAGGCACGGGCGATGGCCTGGGCATTGGAAGAATCCAGAGACAGGGGCACGTCCACCCGGGAGACCAGACGCTGCACCAGATCGGGCAAGAGCACGGTCTCGTCCACCAGAGAGGCGCCCACGTTCACATCAAGGATGCGGGCCCCGGCCTGCAGCTGCTCATCGGCCAGGCGGAAGGCTTCATCGAACTGCCCGGCCTGCAGCTGGCGGGTCAGTTCCTTCTTGCCCGTGGGATTGATGCGCTCGCCGATGACGCTGAACGGCTGCCCTTCTCCCAGGCGCAGGAGCTGCGAACGGCTGGTCAGGCAGATGCCCGAAGGGCTGACCACCGGACGCTCGTCGCAGGTCACGCTTTCCAGGGCCTGACGCAGGGCCGCCAGATGCTGGGGCGTGGTGCCGCAGCAGCCGCCCAGCACCCGTGCTCCGCGGGCGGCGAAGGCCGCCGTTTTCTGGGCAAAGGCCTCCGGCCCCAGAGGGAAGACGGTCTCCGAGCCGCGCAGCTCCGGCAGACCGGCATTGGGTTCCGCGACGACGGGGCAGGAACAGACGGACAGCAGCTCTTCCACCACGGGCAGCATCTGATCCGGCCCCAGGCTGCAGTTGGTGCCCAGGGCCGCCACGCCCATGTTCTGCATGGTCTCGGCAAAGATGGTGGGCGAAGAGCCCGTCAGGCTGACGCCCTGCTCGAAAGTCATGGAGACCATGACGGGCAGGTCGCAGACCTGACGCGCAGCCGTCACGGCGGCCCTGGCTTCGGCCAGGTCGAACTGGGTCTCGATGAAGATGAGGTCCGCCCCGCCGGCCACGAGGCCGCGGATCTGCTCCGAGAAGGCCTTGATGAGTTCCTCAGGCTCCATATCGCCCAGCGGACGGGCAAAATGACCGCTCGGGCCCACGTTGCCGGCTACGAAGACAGGACGCCCGGCCTGGGCGGCCGCGGCGCGCGCGGTCTCCACCATACGCTTGTTGAACGTAAAAACATCCAGGGAGGCCGGGAGTTTGCAGGGATTGCCGCCGAACGTGCACGAAGTGATGATGTCCACTCCTGCATCGAGATAGGCTTTGTGGATACCCTGAAGGATATCCGGTCGCTCCATGCAGAACTCTTCCGGGCTCACCCCGGCCGGCAGGCCGGAAGCCTGCAACATGGTCCCCATGGCGCCATCGAGCAACAACGGGCGCCTTTCCGCAAGGCGCTGAACAAATTTCATTCCTGTACCCAGCCTTTGTAATAAAATGTGGCATCTGCCCGTCAAAGGGCCGGCTGCAAGGCAGCCGCAAGGCTTTTACTACTGAAAATCATTGAAAAGGACAAATCAAAACTATAGCATGGGGCTACACCGACATCAGGGATGTCATCAGCCCCCTGAGGAAAATAATGAAGAAAAACAACAAGAATGTCCCCGATCACCCTTCTTCCGCGCCTGTGGCGGACGTGGAAGTCCTGGATGCCGCAGACGAAGACAGCTCTCTGGACTCGCTGGAAGAACTCGATGAGGACAGCCTCGACCAGGGCGAGATACTGGATGTGGGCGACGACGGCCCCATGCTGCTTACCGAAGGCAGCCATGACGAATCCAGCCTCCCTGCGCCGTCCATGCCCCGCCTGCCGTCCACCGGCGGCCGGGACAGTTTGCAGCTTTACCTGCGCGAGGTGAGCCGCTTCCCCATGCTCAAGCCCGAGGAAGAACACGAGCTGGCCGTGCGGGTGCGCGATCACAACGACCCCGACGCCGCCTTCAGGCTGGTCTCGTCGCATCTGCGCCTTGTGGTGCGCATCGCCATGGACTTCCAGCGCCGCTGGATGCAGAACGTCCTCGACCTCGTGCAGGAAGGCAATGTGGGCCTCATGCGGGCCGTCAACAAGTTCGACCCCGACAAGGGCATCAAGTTCTCCTACTACGCCTCTTTCTGGATCAAGGCCTACATCCTCAAGTTCATCATGGATAACTGGCGCATGGTCAAGATCGGCACCACCCAGGTGCAGCGCAAGCTGTTCTACAATCTCAATCGTGAACGGCAAAAGCTGATCGCCCAGGGCTTCGATCCCGACGCCGCCATGCTCTCCGAGCGTCTGGGCGTCAGTGAAGAACAGATCACGGAGATGGATCAGCGCCTTGCCGCCAACGACCTTTCCCTCAACGCCCAGGTGGGGGAAGATGCGGGCGGCGCCACACGTATGGACTTCCTTCCGGCCCTGGGACCGGGCATCGAGGACAGTCTGGGGGATTCCGAAGTGGCGGAGCTGCTGCGCGAAAAGCTCAAGACCATCCTGCCCAAGCTCAACGAGAAGGAACTCTATATCCTGCAGAACCGGCTGCTGACAGATGACCCCGTCACCTTGCGCGAGATCGGTGAACGATATAACGTGACCCGCGAACGCGTGCGCCAGCTGGAAGCCCGTCTTCTGGAGAAGATCCGCCAGCATCTGGCCCTGGACATCAAGGACTTTTCCGACGCCTGGATTCAATAATCTATGAGAAACAAGACCATCCTCCTGCTCTGCTCTGCCCTGCTGAGCGGTTCGCTGTCCCTTTCCCTGCTGGGATGCGGCGGCTGTGCCTCCACCCAGCCCCGGAGCGGGGCCGCTTCCCCCTCTTTCCAGGGCATCGAGATCCTGCCCGAGGAAAAAGAGCTTTCGCCGGCCGCCAAGGATACCTACGCCTATCTCCTTTATATGCAGGCCCTTGCCGACGAGGATGAAGAACTGCTCCTGCAGGCGGCCCAGCAGATGACCGGCGGCACCCTGCCTGCCAAGGCCTGGCTGGAAGGCGCCCTGTGGCTGGACAGCCGTCGTTCGGAAAAGGTGCTGCCCCTGCTGGAGCTGGGCCTGCAGGTCTGGCCCGACGATCTGCCCCTCAATCTGTTCAGCGCCGAGGCCCTGGCGGCCCACGGCAAGACGGAACAGGGCCTGGAGCAGATCCGGGCCTTCGTGGCGCGGCATCCCGACTCCCTGGATGCCCGCATGGAGCTGATCCTGCTGCTGGTCAAGGCCAAAAGATTCGATGAGGCGGAAAAGCACATCGGCAGTATCGCTGCCGGTGAACGGACGCCCATGGTGGATTATTACCATGCCCGGGCCCTGATCGGGATGCAGCGCCGTGCGGAAGCCATCCCGCTGCTCCAGAAGGCCATCCAGGCCATGCCGGACTTTGTCGAGGCCCTGGTGGAGCTGGCCTATGCCTACGAACAGCAAAAGCAATGGAACGAGGCCCGCACCATCTACGAAAAGCTGCTCAAGCTCCAGGTCTCCGAGCAGGATGTATGCCTGCGCCTCGTCCACCTTTCGCTGCGTCTCAACCAGCCGGAAAAGGCCCTGAAATATTTCCGCAAGGGCCCGGATGCCGCGGCGTTCAAGCTCACCGCCATCAGCATGTTCCTGGAAAGCCGCCATTATTTGCAGGCAGAGCGGCTGCTCAAGGAGATGCTGGACGAGCCGGGCGTACCGCCTGACGTTTTCCTGATGCTGGCCGGCATCGCCCGCGACCAGCGCCGTGACACGGAGCTGGCCCTGAGCTGGCTGGCCCGGATCCCGGCCAGCAGTCCCACGGCCGTACAGGCGGAAGGGCTGAAAGCCCAGATCCTGGCCGATGCGGGCAAGGAACAGGAGGCGCTGGCCTCCGTGCGCAATCTGCAGCAGCGCCATGCCCGCAACGAGACCCTGCTGTTGCTGGAGGTCCGTCTGCTGGCCCGTCTCAAGGCCATGGACGAGGCCCTGGCCAGGGCCCGTCAGGCCGTGGAGATCGTCCCGGAAAGTTCGGAACTGGCCTTTACCCTCGGCAGCCTTCTGGACAGCCTCGGCAAGCGCGATGAAGCCATGAAGGTCATGCAGGGCATCATCGCCAGCCATCCGGAGCACTATCAGGCCCTGAACTATGTGGGCTACAGCCTGGCCGTACAGGGAAAGGATCTGGAACACGCCCTGGAGCTGCTGCAGCGGGCCGACCGTCTGGCCCCTGACCAGTTCTTCATCGTGGATTCCCTGGCCTGGGCCCTGTTCCGCCTGGGCCGTACGGAAGAGGCCCTGCAGAACATCCGGCGCGCGGTGGCTCTCGTCCCCTCGCCCGAAGCCGAGATACTGGAACATTACGGCGACATCGCCGCCGCCGCGGGCCAGAAAGAGGAAGCCCGCAAGGCCTACGAACAGGCCCTGAAACTCAAACCCGCCAATGCGGAATCCCTGCGCCAGCGTCTGGGGGACCTATGAAAAAGATCCTTTGTCTCATCGTCCTGATGTTCATGGCTTCGGCCTGTGCCCGCCAGCCTTCCACCGTGCCGCCTGCCGACAGCGCCGACCGCTGGCAGGCCTTCGTGGCCCGCAGCGGAGCCGTCAAGGAAGCCCCTTATCTTTTGAACGCCAGTCTGCGTTTTGGTACGGAGGGCGATACCCGACGTGTCACGGCCCTGCTCTGGGGCAATGACAGCCGGAGCCTGCGCATGGACGTCATGGCCGGTATCGGGGCCGTAGTGGCCAAGATCTGGGAATCCGGCGATGAGTTCCTCGTGTACAGTCCCACGGAAAACCGGGCCTTTTTCCATCAGGGCAGCAACAAGCCCCTGCTGCGCGTCGGCGTACCGGTGCCTTTTGCCCTGGATGAGCTGGCGGCCCTGCTCAACGGCCGTCTCGTGACGGTCTTCGGTGACCGCTACTCCGACAGCCAGGCCCTTGCCAACGGCCATGTCGGTTTTACCCTTTCTTCTGCCGTGGGCGGCCTTCTGGAGATCGACGCCCAGGGCCAGGCTGTGGCCTGGCAGGAAAACGGCAGTCGCGGCTGGAGCATGGCCATCGCGTATGACGAGGCCGGTCTGCCCCGTCGCGTGAGCCTGCGCCACCCCGACGGCCAGACGGCCGTGCTGCTGGTCAAGGAACGTCAGGCCCCGGCTCCTTTCAATAACGAACAGCTGAGTCTGCTTCTGCCGGACAGCACCCCGGTGCTGCCCCTGGAACGCTACACGGCTCCCCAGCAATAACCCTAAGGAGAGATCATGAAATCCATCCACATGGCCTGTGACCACGCCGGTATCGAACTCAAGGAAACCCTGCGCGCCCATCTGGAAAAGATGGGCTATACGGTCACCGACCACGGCACCTACAGCAAGGAAAGCTGCGATTACCCCGTGTTCGCCCACGCCCTGTGCAATGCTGTCGAAGCCGAAGATGTGCCCGGCATCCTGATCTGCGGTACGGGGATCGGCATGTCCATAGCGGCCAACCGTCACAAGGGTATCCGCGCGGCGCTGTGCACCACGGAACTGCATGCCCGCTTCACCCGCCTGCACAACAATGCCAACGTGCTGTGCCTGGGGGCCCGGGTCACGGGCGTGGAGCTGGCGCTTGCCATCGTCGATACCTTCCTGTCCACCGAATTCGAAGGCGGCCGCCATCAGCGCCGCATCGACCTCCTCAACGCCTAGTCTGTGGGACCTGTCATGCAGCTGTACAATACCCTTACCCGTAAAAAGGAAGAATTCGTCCCTGTCCGGCCCGGCAAGGTCAACATGTATGTCTGCGGCATCACCGCCTATGACTACTGCCACATCGGCCATGCCCGGTCCGCCCTGGTCTTCGACGTGCTGGTGCGCCATCTGCGCGCCCTGGGGCTGGATGTGACCTTTGTCCGCAACTTCACCGACGTGGACGACAAGATCATCCGCCGCGCCAATGAAGAAAAACGCGACTGGCGTGAAGTGGGACAGACCTACATCGATGCCTTCCATGAAGACATGGATCGCCTGAACGTGGTGCGTGCCGATCATGAGCCCCGCGCCACCGAATACATCCAGCAGATGCAGGATCTCTGTTCCGAGCTCATCGCCCAGGGCAAGGCCTATGCCGTGCCGTCCGGCGACGTGTACTTCCGCGTGCGTGCCTATCCGCCTTACGGCAAGCTCTCCGGCCGCAGCCTGGACGAATTGCAGGCCGGTGCCCGCGTGGCTCCCGGTGAAGAAAAGCAGGATCCCCTGGACTTTGCCCTGTGGAAGGCGGCCAAGCCCGGCGAGCCCTTCTGGGAAAGCCCCTGGGGCAAGGGGCGTCCCGGCTGGCATATCGAATGCTCGGCCATGAGCAAGGAATATCTGCCCCTGGATATCCACGGCGGCGGCCAGGACCTCATCTTCCCCCATCACGAGAACGAGATCGCCCAGACCGAAGCCGCCTGCAGCTGCCAGCTGGCCCGTTTCTGGGTGCATAACGGCTTCGTGCAGGTCAATGCCGAAAAGATGTCCAAGTCGCTGGGCAACTTCAAGACAATCCGCGACATTCTGGCCAGCTACCTGCCCGAGACCCTGCGCTTCTTCCTGCTGGGCAAGCATTACCGCAGCCCCATCGACTTCACGGCCGACATCATGGACGAGTCCGAAAAGGCCCTGCAGCGCATCTACGAATGCCAGCTGGAAGCCGGCAAGGCTCTGGAGCGCGCCAAGTGGAAGAAAGTCGATCTGCCCGCCGACATCCTCAAGGAATGGGACGAACACGGCCAGGGCTTCAATGCCGCTCTGGACGACGATGTGAACACGGCCCAGGCCCTTGGCCACATCTTCTCCCAGGTGCGCCTGGTCAACCGCGTGCTGGAAGACAAGGCCCTGCGCGCGGGCGAAGGCGCCCGCCGTCTGCTGGAAGAGTTCTTCGAGCGCCGCAATGACTGGTCGGCCCAGCTGGGCCTGTTCGGCCAGGATCCGGCCACCTTCCTGCTGGCTCTGCGTGATCAGCGGGCGGCCCGTCTGAACATCGACGTGCCGCGCGTGCAGGCCCTGCTGGACGAGCGTGCCGCGGCCCGTGCCGCCAAGGACTTTGCCCGCTCCGACGAACTGCGCGCCGCGCTTGCCGAACTGGGCGTGGCCGTGCGCGACACCGTGGAAGGGCAGGTCTGGGATATAGCTTAGCGAGGTGACGATGCTGCATCGTTTCGGGAAGTTCCGTCGCCCTGTGGCGCTGGTGATGTTGAGTGTCTTCCTGGTCGCCCAGCTGCTTCTGCCGCTGACGGCCCGGGCATTCTTCTTCGGAGGGGTCTCCCTCAAGGACGAGAAGGAGATGGGGCACAAATTCGATGTGGCCATCCGCTCCAGCCTGCCCATGGTCGACGACCCCGAAGTCAGCAAATATGTGGATGGCCTTGTCCGTCGTCTGGTCAAGGCCATCCCGCCCCAGCCCTTCACTTTCACGTCCGGCGTCATCCTGCATAACGCCATGAACGCCTTTGCCATCCCCGGCGGCCATGTCTATGTCTTTACCGGACTGATCATGAACTTCGAGGATGAGAGCCAGCTGGCTGGAGTTCTTTCGCATGAGCTGGCCCATGTGACCCAGCGCCATGTGGCCTCGCGTCTGGAGCGGGCCCAGTATCTGTCCGTGGGCAGTTTGTTGCTGGCCATCGCCGGCGTGGCCGTCGGCGGGCCTGCGGGCGGCGCCGTGGCCGTCGGGGCCCTGGGCGCAGGTCAGTCCGCCATGCTCAATTACAGCCGTCTGGACGAGAACGAAGCCGACCAGATCGGCCTGCAGTACCTGACCAAAGCGGGCTATCCGCCCTCCGGCATGGTGGGCGGCTTCAAGATCATGCGCCAGAAAAGCTGGATGGCGGGAGCCAGCGTGCCCGCCTATCTTTCCACCCACCCGGATATCGGTGACCGCATCAACGGCATCCAGGCCCGGCTGAGTTCCTTCCCCGCTTCTATCCGCAACCGGTCCTTCGACAATCGCCGCTTCAAAAGGGTCCAGACCGTCCTTTGGGGACGCTACGGCGACAGCCAGGCGGCCCTGCAGCGTTTTTCCGGCAAGGACGCCCTTTCCTGCATGGGGCGGGGCATGGTCCTTTCGCGCAGGAACAACGTGCGCGAAGCTGCCGCCGCCTTCGATCAGGCCCTGCAGCTGGCCCCCAAGGACCCGCTGGTGCTGCGCGAAGCCGGGACCTTCCACTACCGCAAAGGTGACATGGCCAGGGCGGAAGGCCTGCTGCGTCAGGCCATGCAGCTGGACAAAAACGATTTCATGGCCAGATTCTTTTATGCGCGCATGCTGGATGAGACCGGCCGCGCCCAGCAGGCCCAGCCGTACTATACGGAAGTCCTGCGGGCCGTGCCGGAAGCCGCCGATGTCCATGAAGCCTATGCCCGTTCGCTGGGCTCCATAGGCAAGACCGGACTGGCCTACATCCACATGGCCTACAGTGCCATTTACTCCAACAACCGCAAGCTGGCAGAGCGCTACTTCAAGCAGGCCAAGGCAAAGACGGAAAAATCCGCCGACAGTGCGGCTTTCCGCAAGCTGGATGCGGTGTACAAAGAACGCAAGGAAATCTGGGAAGACCGATGATAGAAACGCACGCGACGACGATTCTGGCAGTCAAGAAGGACGGACAGGTTGCCATGGCCGGGGACGGCCAGGTCACCCTGGGCCAGTCCATGATCATGAAGCACACCGCCCGCAAGGTGCGCCGCCTGTATGACGGCAAGATCGTGGCCGGCTTTGCCGGTGCTACGGCCGATGCCTTCACCCTGTTCGAACTGTTCGAAGCCAAGCTCAAGGAATTTCGCGGCAATCTGCAGCGTTCCGCTGTGGAGCTGACCAAGGAATGGCGCAAGGACAAATACCTGCGCCGCCTGGAAGCCATGCTCCTGGTCTCTGACGGCGAGCATATCCTGCTGCTTTCCGGTAACGGGGACGTGTTCGAGCCCGACGATGACGTGGCGGCCATCGGCAGCGGCGGCCCCTATGCCCTTTCCGCAGCCCGCGCCCTGCTGCGCCACAGCAGCCTCCCCGCCCGGGAGCTGGCCCTGGAATCCATGAAGATCGCTTCGGAGATCTGCGTCTACACCAACGACCATTTCGTGGTCGAGACCCTGTAGGGGGGACAACGTGGAGATCCGCACCGGTTGCAAGATCAATCTGGGGCTGGAGATAACCGGCGTCCTGCCCAACGGCTATCATACCCTTGATTCCGTGTTCTATCCGCTGGCCCGGCCGTTCGACGTCCTGGAAGTGGAACGCAGGGAAGCGGCAGGCATCCGCGTGTTCTGCGATACCCCCGGCATCGACCTGGAGCATAACACCCTGACCAAGGCCCATGCCGCTTTCGCGGCCCTGCTGCCGGAACAGGTTGCTTGCCCGGGCGTGGATGTCACCCTGCGCAAGGGTATCCCTCACGGCGCAGGCCTGGGGGGCGGCAGCAGCGATGCCGCAGCCCTGCTCCTGTGGCTCAACAGCTGCCTGGAGACGCCTCTGCCGCTGGAAGAGCTGGAAAAAGCCGCCATCAAGGTCGGTGCGGACGTCCCCTTTTTCCTTCACGGGCAGCCCCGGCGCGTGACCGGTATCGGCGAGGTGCTGACGCCCGCGGCAGTGGATCTGCCCGGCTGGTGGCTGGTGCTGGTCTGTCCGCCCGTGTCGGTCTCCACCCCCTGGGCCTACCGCGCCTATGACGATTTGATGGCGGAAGCGGAAAAAGCTGGTGGTAAAGGCTTGACAAATCCGGAGAGCAAGGATAATGAAACGCTTCTCGTGATGGGTAAATATGCCGGGACGGGAACGACGTTCCGCATCACCACAGAAAACGTGCTCCAAATCCGTAACGATCTGGAGCCCGCCGTTGTGCGTGAATACCCGCAATTAGAGACAATCCGCCAACATCTGCTCCATTCCGGGGCCGCTTGTGCACGCATGAGCGGCAGTGGATCGAGCATGTTCGGCCTGTTCTCAGCCCGTCACGCAGCCGAGGCGGCAGCGCAAAGCCTGGAGTCACAGTACGGGAAGGTCTTTGTGCTGCCCATGAATGCTGGGATGTAGCCAAGTGGTAAGGCAACGGGTTTTGGCTCCGTCATTCGAAGGTTCGAGCCCTTCCATCCCAGCCACACCCAAACCATAACTGCTGCCGCTATCGGCAAGGTGAACGGACCATGTTCAGCGATCTCAAGATTGTCACGGGTTCTTCCAATCCCGAGTTGGCCAAAGCCATTTGCGACCACCTCGGCTGTCAGCTTACTCCTACTCTGGCAACCACCTTCAGCGATGGCGAGCTGCGCATTGAAATCGGCGACAACGTGCGCGGCGATGACGTGTTCGTTGTCCAGCCCACCTGTCCCCCGCTGGTCAACCGCAACCTGATGCAGCTCTGTCTCATGCTCGACGCCCTCAAGCGCGCCAGCGCCGGCCGCATCACGGCTGTGATCCCCTACTACGGCTATGCCCGTCAGGACCGCAAGGTGAGCCCCCGCGCCCCCATCAGCGCCAAGATGGTGGCCGACTTCATCAGCGTGGCCGGTGCCGGCCGTGTGGTGACCATCGACATGCATGCCGGTCAGATCCAGGGCTTCTTCAACTGCCCTGTGGATAACCTGTATGCCGCTCCTGTCATGATGGAACCCCTGCGCCAGATCGAAGGCGACATCGTCATCGTCTCCCCCGACGCCGGCGGTGTGGAACGCGCCCGTTCCTACGCCAAGCGCCTGAATGCTCCTCTGGCCATCGTGGACAAGCGTCGCGACAAGCCCAACCAGGCCCAGGCCATGCACGTCATCGGTGACGTGGAAGGCAAGACCGCCATCATCGTTGACGACATCATCGATACTGCCGGTACCCTGTGCGCCGGTGCCGACGTGCTGCTCAAGTACGGCGCCAAGAAGATCATCGCCTGTGCTTCCCACGGTGTGCTGTCCGGCCCCGCCATCGACCGCATCAATGCTACCGAGGCTCTGGATCGCGTCATCGTGACCGATACCATCCCGCTGGGTGAAAAGCTGGCACAGTGTCCCAAGCTGCAGGTGGTGTCTGTGGCTGCCCTGCTGGGCAAGACCATCCACAACATCCACACGGGTTCCTCCGTCAGCGTTCTCTTTGTATAATGCCGGGTTTTCCCGACTCCATAATAAGAAAACTTCCCGCACTTTCATGCGGCACTAGGTAAGGAGTTAAACATGACCATTGAAAAGACGTTGAGCGTGCAAAAGCGTGAAGGTAGCGGCAAAGGCCCTGCGGGCCGTGCGCGCACGCAGGACATGATCCCCGGTGTGTTCTACACCGCCAAGGGTGACAACATCGCCGTGCAGGCTCCTGCTCTGCCTCTGGAAAAGATGTACGCCGAAATGGGCCGTACCGCCGTGTTCAACCTGGAAATCGACGACAACGGCACCAAGACCGTGCATCCCGTCATGTTCTGGGAAGTGCAGAAGCACCCCTACAAGAAGGCCTTCACCCATGTGGACTTCTACGGTGTGGATCTGGACAAGGAAGTCAAGGTCGACGTGCCGATCGAATTCGTGGGTGTTGCCCGCGGCGTCAAGCTGGGCGGCGTGATGGAAACCTACCGCGAAAGCGTGCGTCTGTGCAGCAAGCCCCTGGACATGCCCAAGAAGGTGACCATCGACGTGACCGACATGGGCATCAATGACAGCGTGACCGTGGAGACCCTGGCTCTCCCCGAAAACGTGAAGGCCGTGTTCGACAAGAACTTCGCCATCGTGAGCGTGTTCTCCAAGAGCAAGGACGCTGCCGAAGCCGCCGAATAAGGCGCCTTTCACCGCAGTTTTTTTCAGGCCGGTCTCTTTTGAGGCCGGCCTGATTTTTATACGTATGTCCAGCCTTCCTCCCCTGCAGTATCATACCCTGCGCCACGGAAACCGGCAGGTAAGCATCGAGCTGTGGCCCAGACCGGGCGCCTCCTGCCTCGTTTTTTATCCGGGGACCATGTTCTGTCCGGTCCAGTACCGGACGTTCCTGCATTGCCTCTGGAAAAACGGACTTGCCATCGCGGCCCTGCACCTGACCGGACATGGCAGCAACCCGCACCGGCGTCTGTTCAGTTTTGACGACCTGCTGCAGGACGGCCTGGATGCGGAACGCTGGCTGCATGGTCACGGCATGGGGCCTCTGCTCCTTGCCGGTCACAGTCAGGGAGGGATCCTGGCCATGGCCCACGCCTCCCGCAGTCAGCGGATGCGTGCCTGTTTCGCATTCAGCGGGATATTCCCGCAAAGCCGCCGGGCCATAGAACTGACCCGCTTCGCTCCCTGGGCAGCGCAGCGTGATCGTCTGCTGGCCGGGCTGAAGATACTCAGTACCTGCTTGCCCCGGCTGCCGTTGCCCGTATTCAGCTATCTGTCGGTCAAAAAGATCCTTGCCGGCTGCCTGCGTCTTCCCCTTGATCGCCGGCAGGCCAGGACAAGCTATCCCCTGGCGTACCTGTACTCCCTGTTCAGCACCTCGGTAGCGTCCACGGTCCACTGCCCGTTCTATCTTTTCAATGCTCTCGACGACGCTCTGTTCACCAGACCTCTGATCGAGGAGACGTTCGCCGCGGTGACGGCCCCGGAAAAACATTGTATCTGGCTGCCTCGGGGTGGCCATCTGGCCATCCTCTCCCCCGTCGTGGCCGCCAGGACAGCCGCCCATGTGGCGGCGCTGGCCAGTGGTCACGGCCTGCCACTCTCTCTTCACCTGTAAGGAAACTGTCATGGATTTTGGTGGTGTCGTCGTTGGTTTGGGCAATCCCGGCAACCAGTATGCCGGAACGCGCCATAATTGCGGCTTTGCCTTTGTGGAAAGCCTGCTGGATCATGCCCGCCGGGAAGGCGGCCAGGTACAGAGCCAGAACGGAGGCAAATTCTCCTGTGAACTGTGGCGGCTGCGCTATGACGGGCTGCCCGGAGACTGGCTGGCCGCCATGCCCCAGACCTTCATGAATCTGAGCGGCCAGTGTGTCCAGCCCCTGCTGGCCTGGCACAAGATCCGCCCCGATCAGCTGGTGGTGGTGCATGATGAACTGGATATCCCCGCCGGAGAGCTGCGCTTCAAGAAGGGGGGCGGCAACGCCGGGCACAACGGGCTCAAGTCCATCACCCAGCTGCTGGGGACGCCGGACTTCTACCGTCTGCGTATCGGTATCGGGCGGCCTCCCCAGAAAGGGGACGTCATCAACTGGGTGCTGGGGCGTCCTTGCAGTGAAGATGCCGACAAGATACGGACAGCGACTGATAAGGCGCTTGAAGTACTGGAAATTTTTGCAAAAAAAGGACTGGAAGCCGCTGTGCGGGCGACCCGTTCCTGATCATGAGCCGGCCTGTGGCCGGCTTTTTTTGTCATGATTCCAGTAAAAAAAATTTTTGCTGGACTAATGATTGGTTGTACGTTATGTTCTTTTAACAGTGGAAAAGATTACCTGAATCTTTTCCACATTTGCTATTTTTCTTCGCGTTTGGCGCGGGCACTTCAACCCTTGGACGGAAATGTTTACATCCGAACAGCTTGTAGTGTACCCAGCTCAAGGAGTGGGCCAGATAGAGCGCATCGACAGCCAGAATATTGGTGGTTCGGCGTGCGATTTCTACATCGTGCGCATCCGGGCCAACAGTATCACCCTCATGGTACCTGTCAAAAATGCCTCTAATGTTGGTCTGCGCACTTTGGTCAGCACCAAGGAAGCAGAACACATCTGGGAAGCGCTGCGCAACAACCCCCAGCAGACCGTCCACACAGGCCAGAACTGGAACCGGCGCTTCCGCGAGTATTCCGAACGCCTCAAGAGTCCTGACCTTTCCATCGTCGCCAACGTCCTGCGCGAACTCCTCCTCATCGGCCGTACCAAGGATCTTTCCTTTGGTGAACGGCGTCTCCTGGAACAGGCCATGAGCCTTGTGACCGGTGAACTGGGCGAAGTCCTCAAGACGGAACAGCGGGACTTGCAGTCCGAGCTCATCTCCCTTTATTCCCCGCCTGCCAAGCAGCCTGCGACCACTGCGCATTAACTATTTTTTACTTGCTTCCGGCCACAAGATAGGCTACACGCTTTTCACACGCCTTTTTTCTTCCAATCCCATAACATCTTTTTGCATCGCATTGCCGTTTTTCGGTGATGCGTGCTTTCTACGCCCATGGAAAAAGCACCCCGTAAATACGTCCGTAAAAAAAAGGCTGCACCCGCCTTACTTTCAGATAGCGGCCTGAGCCTGACAGAACTGAAAACCCGCAGCATGCAGGCCCTGATGGAACTGGCTGAGCAGTACGAGATCGAAAATGCCAGCTCCATGCGCAAGCAAGAACTCATCTTCGCCCTCCTGCAGGCCTGTGCCTCCCAAAACGGTGCCATTTACGGGGATGGCGTCCTGGAGATCCTGCCCGACGGCTTCGGCTTCCTGCGCTCTCCCCTGTGCAGCTACATGCCCGGCCCGGACGACATCTATGTTTCTCCCTCCCAGATCCGCCGCTTTTCCCTGCGTAAAGGCGATATCGTTTCCGGCCAGATCCGCCCCCCAAAAGAAGGCGAACGCTACTTTGCCCTGCTCAAAGTGACGGAGATCGGCTTCGAACCGCCGGAAAATGCCAAAAATCTCGTTCTGTTCGACAACCTGACGCCCATCTATCCTGATCACCAGCTGATCATGGAAAACGGCGAGAAAAATCTTTCCAACCGCGTCATCGACATCATGTCGCCCATCGGCTGTGGTCAGCGCGGTCTCATTGTGGCCCCGCCGCGTACCGGCAAGACTGTTCTGCTGCAGTCTTTGGCCAACGCCATCAATGCCAACAATCCCGACGTCTATCTGATCGTCCTGCTCATCGACGAACGCCCCGAAGAAGTCACGGACATGGAACGTACCGTGAAAAAGGCCGAAGTCATCAGCTCCACCTTTGACGAACCGCCGCAGCGCCACGTGCAGGTCTGTGAAATGGTGCTGGAAAAAGCCAAGCGTCTGGTGGAACGCAAGCGGGACGTGGTCATCCTTATGGACTCCATCACCCGTCTGGGCCGCGCTTATAACGCCGTGACCCCCTCGTCTGGCCGCGTGCTTTCCGGTGGTCTGGACGCCAATGCCCTGCAGCGCCCCAAGCGTATCTTTGGTGCCGCGCGCAATATCGAAGAAGGCGGCAGCCTGACCATCATCGCCACGGCTCTGATCGACACCGGCTCCCGCATGGACGAAGTCATCTTCGAAGAATTCAAGGGTACCGGCAACATGGAGATCTATCTGGACCGCCACCTGGCGGAAAAACGCATCTTCCCGGCCATCGACATCAACCGCACCGGCACCCGCAAGGAAGACCTGCTGCTTTCCGACGATATCCTCAACCGCGTCTGGATCCTGCGCAAGATCCTGGCTCCCATGTCCTCCATCGACAGCATGGAATTCCTGCTGGACAAGATGCGCGGGACCAAGTCCAACAAGGACTTCATGGACGCCATGGGCAAATAGCAACAACGTATCCGCTTTTCAGAAAGGCGCTCTTCGGAGCGCCTTTTTTGTTATTTGCCCTGCTGAACGCCACAGAGCGAAATGAAAAGACACGCGTTGGGTGTTTTTTGATGGGCGGTTTTGATTTGTGGCCCATACATCCGCTCTCCCCTGCTCCGTTTCTTTTTTCCACGAGTCATCCAGAAAAACTCGTGACGCGGCACACTTCCCTTGGAGCATTTGCCAGTCCGTGTTTACCGAGGGACATTGCCGTCTTCTTGTGCCACACCATCAACATCTCTATGATCTTGCAGGCCAGGGACAGTGCTCCCTGGCCTGCATCCGCGGGGAAGCGGCAAGGACAGGAAGGACTCCGGCGAGCGACGACACAAAAAAAGGGCTCCCCGAAGGGAGCCCGGAAGCATCAGAGCAATGGATGGGGCCGGTTAGGCCAGCTTCTTCACCGCTTCCAGAACGGCGTCGTAGTCAGGCTCGTTGGTCACTTCGGGCACCAGCTGGCTGTAAGCCAGCGTACCGTCGGGCGCCACCACGAAGATGGCGCGGGCCAGCAGACGCAGTTCCTGGATCAGCACGCCGTAGTTCTTGCCGAAATCCACGTCCTTGTAGTCGGACAGGCTTTCCACGGCCTGCACGCCGGCGGCACCGCACCAGCGGGCCTGAGCGAAGGGCAGGTCGCAGCTCAGGGCCAGGATCTGCACTTTGTCGGACAGGGCAGCGGCTTCCTTGTTGAAGCGGCGCACTTCCATATCACACACGGGCGTATCCAGAGAAGGCACGCTCACCAGGACCACGATCTTGCCCGCGTAGTCTTTCAGGCTGCGGGGTTCGAGGCCGTTGTTGCACACCGTGAATTCGGGGGCCTCCTGGCCAACGACGGGCAGGTTGCCTTCGAGGTGGAGAGGATTACCCATGAAAGTGACAGTATTCATAAAAAGCTCCTTGCGGCTTTTGCGTTCAAGATGCCCTTATGTAGCAGGATGTCCTGTCCTTGTCAAGAACATTTCCTATTTAACGGAATCCCAGACCAGGGCGGCCCATTCGCCGTCGATGATACGGCGCGGTTCGGGCAGTCCCTGGGCCTTGTAGGCCGCGGTCACGCCGTCAGCCTGAATCTCCAAGAGCCCGGAAAGGACGAGGCAACCGCCGGGGCGGCAGGCACGTACGATATCGGCCGCCATCTCGGTCAGCGGACGGGCCAGGATGTTGGCCAGCACCAGGTCGAACTGCTTGCCGGCCACGGCACCGATGCTGCCTTCGGCCACCGTGAAGCTCTCGGGCGCGATGGCGTTGAGGGCACGGTTCTCGACCGCGTTGTCCACGGCCAGCGGATCGATGTCCAGACCTTCGCCCGTAAGGCCGAACTTGCAGCAGCCGATGCCCAGCACCCCGGAACCGGTGCCCAGGTCGAGGAAATGCTGTCCCTGCTGCAGGCGTCCGGCTTCCAGCAGGTCGCTGACCACACGCAGGCACAGGGCCGTGGTGGCATGATGGCCGGTGCCAAAGGCACTCTTGGGCTCGATGAGGATGGGTGTCCGGCCGGGAAAGTCCTGCGTATCCGCCAGCCACGGCGGCAGGACCACAAAATGGTTACCGCAACACACAGGCGTGAAGAACTGACGCCAGGCCGCCAGCCAGTCGGTCTCCTCCAGCTCGGAAAGCGTGCTTTCCGCAGCCGGGACGGTCTGCTTCAGCAGCTGCTGCAGCCGTTCCAGAAAATCCTTCTGCTCACAGTGGACCCGGAAGCGCGTCTCGCCGGTGGGCAGGCTCTGCTCTTCCCAGCCAAAGGGCACTTCCAGGGCCAGCAGGCCGGTGGCGCAGTCGTAATCACTTTCCGCAACAACAATTTCGAGGCGATGGATGGTTTTCATGCATTCTGCCTAGCCCGCACACCGGGCCCTGTCAAGACGGCATGTTGATTTGCGGCGCAAATGCCTGTATGGATTGTCGGCATCGGCCTTTTGCCGTCTGCTTCGTGAGTGCGTCCCCGGGCGGGGCGCCTCCTTTTTTTCAGCTTTTCAGATTTTCCTAGTGATCCCCTGAGAATTCTACAAGCCTTTTCCGGCCAGCCGGAACGTATCCGGCCCAGACGGAAAAATATACGGGAGACGACGATGCTGGACCAGATCCTTGCGGACATCCGCAAGACCTTCGATGTGGACTTTGTTCCCCTGCAGCTGGATGACGGCCAGCTGGAGGTCCTGAACATCAACAATATGCAAAGCCATCTGGACGGGCTGCTGGCACGGCACGCCATCCATGACCCGCTGAAAGACCTGCCGCTCTGGGCCAAGGTCTGGCCGGGCTCCTTCGTGCTGGGGCGCTTCCTGCGCAAGCTGGAGCCCGAGGGCAAGACCATGCTGGAGCTGGGCGGCGGTTGTGGCGTGCTCAGTCTGGTGGCCTCCCGTTACGGCTTCCGTCATATCGTGACCAGCGACATCGTCAATGATGCCCTCCAGTTCGCCCGGGCCAACGTGCTGCACAACAAGCTGCAGGATCTGATCGACGTCTGCTATCTGGACGTTTCCCGTCCCGGCAAGGACGAGCGCTTCCCCGAAGGCTTCGACCGCATCGTCGCTTCGGAGCTCCTGTATCTCGATGACCTGCACCGGCCGCTGCTGAAGTTTGTGGACCGTCATCTGGCCCCGGGCGGCAAGGCCGTGTTCTGCACGGACATGGCCCGCGCCAAACCGCATTTTGCCAAGCTGGCCGCCAAGACCTTCCAGGTGCAGGAAGGCCATATCGGCGTCAAGAGCCAGGATGCCGACGGCAAGGAACAGCGCCGCATCTACGTCCTGCATATCCTGGAGCGCAAGCAGTAGCCATGAGCACGACCACTCTTCCCGTCATCCGTCTGCAGTCCTGCCCCAAGGGCTATACCCGCGACCTGGACAAGACCATCTCGCCCGAGGAGACCTATGAACGCGTGCAGGCCCGCATGCAGGCCGCCGGTCTGGATATCCTGGCCGAAGTCCGCCGCGTGGACGTGGGCCGTCTGGGCATCCCGGTCTACCTCAGCGTTTGCGGCAGGGACGCCCGCGGCATCATGCCCACCCGCAAACAGATGGGCAAAGGTTCCTCGCCGGAACAAGCCCGTGCTTCCGCTCTGATGGAGCTGATGGAACGCTTTGCCTTCTTCAGCTTCTGGCAGCGCCTGCCGCATATGGTCAGCGCCACCTGGGCCGAGGCCGAGGAGCGTTTCGGCAAGGATCTGCTGCCCATCGAGGAGATCTGCCGCTCCGTGGACGACAGTCTTTCCCCGGAACAGGCCCGCGAAGCCATGAGCACTCTGCGCTGGAACTTCTTCCCTGCCACGCATCTGGCTGACGGTCGTACTGTCTGGCTGCCGCTGGACTGGTTCAAGCTGCTGGGCGAATTCAACGGCACGTCCGCCGGCAACAGCCCGGAGGAATCGCTTCTGCAGGGCCTTTCCGAACTGGTGGAGCGGCATGTCTGCTGCCGTATCGACCGGGAACGCCTGACCACCCCCACCATCGATCCTCATGAGGTGGACGATCCCACCCTGCGCGACCTGCTGGCCGCCTTTGAGCGGGAAGGCATCCATATCGTGCTCAAGGATTTCTCCCTGGGCATGCCGCTGCCTACTGTCGGCGCGGTGGCCTGGGACCCGGCCACCTTCCCGGCCCGCTCCGAGATCGTGTTCACGGCCGGCACCGCAGCCTCTCCGGCCAAGGCCGCCATCCGTGCCGTCACGGAGATCGCCCAGCTGGGCGGTGACTTCTGCACGCAGGCCTGCTACGAGGCCTCCGGCCTTTCCAAGTTCGAGCGCCTGGAGGATATCCAGTGGCTGCTGGAAGGGCCTGTCTGCCGCCTGTCCGAGCTGCCCAGCGTGGAAGCGCCCGACATCCGCGACGAGCTGCTTCGGGCGCTGCATGGTCTGGAACCGGTACAGGTCTACGCTGTGGAGACCACGCATCCCGATCTGGGCGTCCCGGCCCACTACTGCATCGCTCCGGGGCTCTCCTTCCGCGAGCGTGACCGCAACCAGAGTATCGGTCTGTTCGTGGGCCGCAAGCTGGCTGAAGAAGCGGACGAGGAAACGGCCCTGCATGGGCTGGCCGTGCTGGAACGCTGCTACCCCAACGCGCATTTCCTGCCCTTTTTCCGGGCCATGCTGGCCCTGCGTGCGGAACGTTTTGAAGAAGCTCGCGACCTTTTCGCCCAGGCCCGCCCCCTGCAGCCCGAAAATGACGCCAAGGGGCTGGCCGCCTTTTATGAAGGCTATGTCTCCACACTGACCGGCGACTGGGAAAGTGCCCTGTCCCCCCTGCGTGACGCTGTGGCCCTGTGCCCGGACATGAAGGAATACGGCAACCTGCTGGGCGTCTGCCTGTTCAAGCTCAAGCGTTATGAAGAAGCCGCTGCCGCCTTCCGTGCCGTGCTCAAGGTGGACAAGGGCTCGGTGATGGATCTGGCCAATCTGGGCCTGTGCGAGAAATTCCTGGGCCAGAAGGAAGCCGCCATGGAGCATCTGGCGGCCGCACTGGAAGTGGATCCTTCGCTGGACTTTGCCCGCACGCATCTGGAAGAACTTAAAGCATCGCTTTAAGTATTACCGCATTCCATGACTACGGGGAGAAAGTCCTGTACAGGGCTTTCTCCCTTTTTCATCCTCTCAGGCTGACCTGACGACCGCTGCCGAGCCCTCTCCGTTTCCTGAAAAGACAGGGGGAAAGCGGCTTTACAAGCCCGGGCGGGACGCGTACACCTTTTTTCCTGATACGATTTTTTACCGAGGTACCCAATGACCCGTTTTCTTCTGCTGCTTTGCGCGGCCTTCCTGCTGACCGGTTGCGGCGCCAAGGGCGTGACCGTTGTGGACAAGTCCGGCTTCATGACCATGAGCCAGCGTATGCCCCAGGAAATGAAAGCCCGCGGCCTGCTCACCGGCAATGGCAGCTATATCTCCCTGCCCGGTGGCGGGGGCGAGAACTATGGCGAGATCCTTTTCCGCCAGCTCTCGCCTGAATTTTTATTCAATGACAGGGGCCACGTCTATCTGGGCAGCACCTTTGCCGCCACGCGCACGCCGTCCAGCCATGCCACCGTGCGCAAGACCGGCTTCACCATCGTCCACCCCACCCAGACCATCAATCTGGCCATGCTGGGCATCGTGGATTGGAACAAAGACGAAAAGGACGAATGGCTCATTGCCTGTGATGTCCGCCCGCACCTGGGCTCCGAAAGCCGCACCTATTATGTGCTGGTGCCACCGCCGCTGCGTAAGGGCGAGCCCCTGCAGGCCACTGTGGCCGCGGTGTACGAGTGCTACGGCCTGGCCTGCAAGCTCACCGTGCGCGACAGTCGCGCCATCCCCCGCGTGGGCGAAGGCGAACTGCCCCCCACGGACGTGCATGATGCCCTGCCCGGCATGGAAGGCGTGACCGAGCCTCCTCGCCCCGACAGCACGCCCCGCTCCGGCCTTCAGGAACGGTCGCTGTAGAATAAAGGGATTTTTTATATAACAAGTCGAGATTAATCTTTCATTTTTCAGAAAGATTAATCTCGACTATGTTTTGTTTTTTATAATAGCAATACACATATTCTCAAGGAAATTTATGATGCGGTAAAAAATTATGATATTAGCTAACAAAATAGCAATCAATATAAAATTATTACAAATAATTACATGCTGTAACTTTACAGAAAAGCATACACATATATAAAAAAATAAATCATCATGATTTTCAATAAGAACAAAATACATTAAAGAAACTAGCTGTATAGTAAAGAACATCCGAAAAATAGAAAAAAATTTGTTTAATTGATTAGAGCCTCCACACCTTCTTAAATACATCCTCTTTGTTATAGGTAGAAAGAGTAGTATAGTATAACTTGCTGTTATAAAACCAAACAATACACTTATAAAGACAATAATGTTTGAAATTGATATATATTCGATATAATTCACTTCCATAAATGAAAAAATAAATAATAGAGACAATACATATTTCTTCATCTCAATTTTTCCATTAATTGGAAAAATACTAGTGAATCTTCATAAAGCCCTCTTTCATTACGCTGTGCATCAATAGTTAATTTTTCTATAAAACTATCAACTTTAAATATTTTTTCTACTTTTTCATCTCCGTAGCCAATACACATCAATCCTTGCACTTCTTCACCAGGCTGTCGAGACAGCAACTTCTTTAGCCTTTCAGCAGCAGCATACTTATTCTTATAGCGCAGTTCTACAGAAAATGAGCTTGCTCCATCCGCCCAGCGAGGGTCAAATTCCTTACGGTCAGAAAATATATTCATCTGCGGATCTGGAATCCTAGTAAATTTAATTTTTCCTATCTGGTTTACCTCCTTAATAAAGTCATTTACATCTTTATATATATTAAGAATTTCTACTGTTATCTTTTCTCTATCTTTTAATATAATTTCAAACAGCGCTTTTATATCTACTTTTTTATTTGAATTTGATAAATAGAATATTTTAGTTCTAAAATCGTATACTGCAAAAGTTTGTGATAGCCATTCTGCTTCATTTTCATTGCGCTTGTTAGGCACTTCTCGATTCAATAAGCGATCATACACATTTTCTGATAAAGGCAAAAAATGCCCTTCGGTAATAGATATTAAAAGAAAATTATTTTTTCTCTCTACATAGAACTTCTTACATTTTTTCTCTTCTTGAATCGTACTAGTGTAAGGCATTGTTATCCAAAGAAGATCAAGGTTTTCTTTAGAGAATTCACTTCCGTCAATCTCTAATAAATATGTTGAGAAGTACAATTTATTCTCCATTATAACCTCTCGATTTTATTAATATTATCAAAAAAACAGCAATGGACTTGCCATAGACCTGTCGTCGTAGCCGATACCACAGCCCCTTATGACAGGAGTCAGAATGATCTGAAAGTATTACCTCCTATATTCTCCAAAGCTGCTCCTAGCCATCCTATGGAACACATTTTGCGAGCATCACGGTAATTTCCATAACTGTCTCTTTTTTATCAATTGAAATATGTTGCTGTAATCTTTCTTTTTGGGGCGTGTCATGGCTATCCTTACACAAATATAAAACGATATTTAAAGAACGATAGCAAAATTTACGTGGGGGGAAAAGAATTTTTTTAACGGAGAAGAAGGAGGTCCCACGAGCGAGACAAAAAACAGCCATATGACTACGACACGAAGTACACCAATAAAAAAAGGCACCTGCATCACTGCAGGTGCCTTGATTTCCTGTTGGCGTCCCCAAGGGGATTTGAACCCCTGTCGACGGCGTGAAAGGCCGTTGTCCTGGGCCGGCTAGACGATGGGGACGCGATGAGGTGTATCTACGGGAAAGACGGGTCGCCGTCAAGCAAAAAATCGAGAACTTCCTTTTTTCTTTTTCACACCTTCCGTGTGTGGCCTGTCCTGATGCGCCACGAGGCAGGCTTTCCCGCCAATCTAGGGGCTGTCCTCCCCCTTCCCCTGCTCTTGATCCCAGCACAAGAGAAGAGACCAGGCCCTGTACGCCTCTTATCGCAACATTGATAACGGCGAAACAGCCGGAGAAGATAGCTAAAAACGGCTTCCCCTGACGGATCCGCCCGCACAGGAAAAGCCGTTCACGACCAGCTCCAGGCGTGTCCCTAGCCCTTGCAGACCTTGCAGGGGCGGTACCCGGCGGCCTTGGCATCCGCCGGGGAGGCAAAAGTTTTGCTGACGCTCTTGCCCTTATAATAGCGGCAGGAAGAGTTGTGATAGATCTTGCTTTCCGGGTTGCCGCGATAGCCTGCCTCCACATTTTTGGGCGCAGCCTTGGGGGCGGGTTGGGCGGCAGGGGCCGGAGCCGTGGCCGCCGCCGGAGCGGTCTGCTGGGCAGTCGCACTCAGGGCGAGACCGGAGGAAGAGCAAACGAACCCCAGGATCATCAGGATGGCGAGCATTTTCTTCATTGGCAGATACTCTCCGAAATATTTTTTAAACTATCCGCAGCCGGACGAAACAGCACTGCATCCGGCCCATGCCATGCAGGATACATCATTCTGCCGGAAGCATAAAGACACGGTCCTCCCGTTGCTGTATTTCTTTCCCGCCCTCCTGCTTGCATAGCCTCCTTCCCCCCTTGCGCCCCCAGGAAGGACGCGCCTGCAAGATCCTGGCTTTACCCCTTCGCGGGAGCAGCAAGGCATCCGTCACGACAAAACAGTTGTAGCAAAGTAGCCCTCTGGGCTATCATGACCGAAAACCGTTTCAGGAGGGATCCGATGAGCCATCAGCATTCCCACCCGCAAAGCATGGCGGGGAAAAATTTTGCCAATGCCGATCTGGCCGGCAAGGATTTTCGGGGCGTCGAGCTGCGGGGAGCCAATTTTGCCGGTGCCGACTTGCGGGGCGCCAATCTGGAGCTGGCCGATCTGGCCGGGGCTAACCTTGTCAACGCGGAGCTGGCAAAGGCCAATCTTTCCTGGGCCAACTTGGCCGGAGCGGCGCTCAATGAAGCAGACCTGAGTGATGCAGACCTGCGGGAAGCCCGGCTGAATGGTGCCATCCTGGAGAATGCCCTGCTGGACGGTGCGAATCTGACAAGCGCCAGTCTTCGGGGATCCGATCTGAGTGGGGCCAGCCTGCGAGAGGCCTGTCTGGATGGTGCGTGGCTGGAAGGCGTCACAGGACTTTCGGACAAATAAGCCAGTTCCTGAACAAGGTCTTTTCTAAAAAAAACAGGGGACAGCAGCCGCTCCTGAAGGTGCCTGCCAAGACAGACACACGGAGGCCACTGTCCCCTGCCCTGTTCTGCTGCCAGAGGATCCGGCAGACAGGCAAAGTCCCTAGCGGATGCTCCTGCCCATATCGCGGGCAGCGTCCAGGGCCGCAGGCGTTTTCCGGATGTCGCCGGATTCCGTCACGCCAAGCGCCTGCACCACGCCGCACAACCGGGTCTTTTCAAAACAGACCACCCAGCCCTCCATGGCTTTCTTGGGGCCTTCCATGGTCTTTTCGTCCGTATCGGCAGCACTGGCCAGCAAATAGATGTCGCGGAAAGCATAGTCCCCGGCGAACAGGGGGTTGGTGCGATCCAGCAGGGTCTTCAGCTGCCCGCACAACGAATAGAAATACACGGGGCTGGCAAAAGCGATCACCTCGGCCTGCTGCATGCGCGGCAGGATGTCATCCATATCGTCCCGGAGGATGCAGTGCTGCGTTTTCTGACACCCGAGACAGCCCTTGCAAAAACCGATCTTTTTGTCATGCAGGTTTATCTTTTCCACGGTATGACCGGCTTCCCGAGCTCCCTCGATAAAGGCATCGGCCAGCAGATCAGAATTGCCCATCCGGCGAGGGCTGGAAGAAATGACGAGGACTTTTTTCCCACTCATGGATCTTTCTCCTTTTGGCTCTGACCGGGACACAGACAGATGACAGCGGCCGGCCACGTGAACGGGCAGATGGTCTTCTTTGAAGGCCCGTTCGTCAACCGTTTTTCATAAAAAGTTCCGGAGACGACCGCCGTGCCCTCCTCTCCCCTTCTGTCCTTTCCGGGCCGGATAAAAGCCCCTCCCCGCCCCTGCTCCGTAATCTCCGGGGACTGGCGAGCCCGGCAGTCAGATCCTTTGCTGTTTTTGCCCGCCGCGCGGAGCACCCTGTAAGGATGCAGGATACAAAAACAGCCCCTTCTCAGGGGCTGTTCATGGAGCATGGTTACAGCTGTCGGGCGACTAGGCCTTATTGCCGCCATCCAGCTTGTTACGGACCTGACGGCACAATCCCATCAGCGCGTCGTATTCATGCCGCCGCACCTGGGCCCGGGCCAGCAGGCGCCGCCACGGCATCAGGAAATAATCCGGGTTGTCCCCGTGCAGGCAATCCAGACGCAGCAGCATGTCCTTCAGATTGTCCAGCAGACGCTCGTAGTCGGCAGAGGAGATGACGCGGCCGGAGCCGCCCTCCGCCGGAGCCTTTTCCCCGGCAGCCTCATGCTGGCGGGCCCGTACGGCCTTGGCGCACTCATACAGCAGCAGCAATACCGACTGCGCCAGATTGAGGGAGCTGGCCTCGGGATTGGTGGGGATGGTCACCAGCCGCTGGCAATGCTGGATGGCATCATTATCCAGCCCCCGATCCTCAGGGCCGAACACGATGGCGACCTTTTCTCCCCGCTCCAGGGCCTGGGCCACTTCTCCCGCGGCCTGCTCGGGGGAAAGCAGGGAACGCCGCCAGCCACCTGTCCGGGCCGTCGTCCCGATGACCAGCGAGCAATCCGCCACGGCAGCCGACACGTCTGGCAGGACCTGGACGTCATCCAGCACGCCCTGCCCTTTGGGAGTGGCCAGAGGACGGGCTTTTTCCCTGTCCCAGCGTTCCGGCGCCACCAGACGGATGCTGTGGCTGCCCATATTCACACAGGCGCGGGCAGCCATGCCGATATTCTCGGGAAAGCGCGTCTGAACCAAAACAACTTGCAACAAATCCAGTGACATGATCACCTCAACACAGCCAGTTCTTCAGCAGCATCACGACCTGCCCGGGTTCCGGCACCACAGGACGCAACGGCGGCGGTACCGGAGCCATATCCGGCCAGATGCGGTGGGCCGTCAGCACGACCATGGCGCTGCCCGTGCCCAGTTTGCAGACCGTTCCCAGAAAGCGCCCCATCATGGTGCCGAAGGCCGCATCAAAGGCCTCCTTGCCGGGACGGCCACGCAGCAGTTCCATGACCAGGCAGCCCAGCCAGGCGCCCACCAGAGCCCCGATGAACGCCCCCAGCCCGAAAAAGAGCGGTGCCAGGAAGATGGCCCCGGCGATGGCCCCCACCATACCGGCCACGGTGCCGGACGTGCTGGAGCCGTGCCGTTTGGCATTCATGACCTGCACGCCCATTTCCAGCACCTCGCCCAGGACAGCCAGGCCCAGGAACATGATCCAGAACCAGACATCCAGGGCCCCGGCGGCCGGGTGCAGGAACTTCCACAGCACCACCAGCAGCACCACCACCCAGTTGGCGGGCAGGCCAAGGATGTTGAGCAGCAGGATCAGCCCCAGCAGGACGATGAACGCATAGGCCAGGCTGAACGAGGCCAGCGCGATGAATCCTTCCATACAGGCTACTTCTTGACGCGGTTGTCGTACACGCGCACGGCCTTGCCTTCGCTGCTGGGCAGGCTGTTGCTCTGCACCAGTTCCACGCGCGGCGTAACCAGGATCTCGTCACGCAGCCGCTGGGCGATGGTCTTCTGCAGGCCCTGCAGGCAGCGCATGTCTTCCACGAAGTACTCGTCGCGGATCTCCACCTGCACGCGCATGACGTCGCCGATACCGTCGTTCTCCAGCAGGATGCAGTAGTTCTGCCCCACTTCGGGGAAGGTCATGATGACCTGTTCGATCTGCATGGGATAGACGTTGACGCCCTTGATGATGAACATGTCGTCCGCGCGGCCCAGGATGCGGTCGATGCGGCGATGATGACGGCCGCAGGAGCATTCCCCGGGCAGGAAGCGGGTCAGGTCGCGGGTGCGGTAACGCAGGATGGGCATGCCCTGACGGCACAGGCAGGTCATGACCAGTTCGCCGATCTCGCCGTCGGGCACGGGCTCGCCGGTCTTGGGATCCACGATCTCCGGCAGGTAGGCGTCTTCCCAGACGTGCAGGCCGTTCTGGTTCTGGCATTCAAAGGCCACGCCCGGGCCGTTCATCTCGGAGAGGCCGTAGGAGTTGTAGGCCTTCATGTCGAAAAGTTCTTCGATGCGGCGCCGGAATTCCACCGTATAGGGCTCGGCCCCCACCACGGCGATGCGCAGGGGGAAGTCGCGCGGGTCCTCACCCATATTGCGCAGATGTTCGCCAAGGATGAGCGCATAGGACGGCAGGATGTGGGCGACCGTGGTCTTGAAGTCCTTGGCCAGCTTGATCTGGCGGCGCGAGTTGCCGGGACCGGCCGGGATGGTCATGCAGCCCAGGCGCTCGGCACCGAAATGGATCCCCAGGCCCCCGGTGAACAGGCCGTAACCGGACATGTTCTGGAACACGTCATCACGGCGTACGCCTACCATATAGAGGCAGCGGGCCATCAGATCGGCCCAGCTATTGATGTCGTTCTGCGTATGGCAGATGGCCACAGGACTGCCCGTGGTACCACTGGAGCAGTGCATGCGCACGATCTCGCTGCGCGGTACGCACAGGAGCCCCGTGGGATACTGGTCCCGCAGATCCTGCTTGGTGGTGAAGGGGATGCGCCGGATGTCGTCCAGCGACGTGATGCTCTCGGGCGTCACACCGGCTTCATCCAGACGGCGGCGATAGAACTCGCTCTTGCGCACATGGGCCACGGTGGCCTTGAGGCGCGTCAGCTGGGTGTGTTCGATCTGGTCCCTGCTCCACAATTCCGCTGCATCGAAAACTTCCATGTCAAAACCTTATTGCTGCTTGTCCATCTTGAATTACAAACGCCCGGCGGCGTCGCCCCTGTGCGCCCATCCCCAGAGCAGGCCAAAACAGCCTGCCAGCATCATATCGCCATACGGGGCCAGGAACTGTCCCTGTCCCTGCAAAAATTCCCGCTTCGGTCCCAGTATATAGGTGGGTTCGTAGCCTCCGGCCTCCTCACAGTAGGGACCGAATGCCGTCCCGTGCCCTCCGTGTGCAAGGACCTCCTCGCACGGCAGCCAGGAACGCCGGAACTGCTCAAGATCCGCAAGGTATTCCTGCAGGGTACGCATGCCGGTATGATGCTCGTAGATGCCGCGGACCTGCCCCTGATAGACCAGCGCCGCCACCGTGTGGCTGTTGCCCACATTGATAATGGTGATCCCTTCGCGCCAGCTCCGCTTCATGACTTCCGGCACGCACAAGGCGCCCAGCAGGGCACAGGTCCCCGTATCCGCCACCGGGCCGCCAGTTTTTTTCTGTAAGGCCAGCAGACGGGTGCACTCCGCCGGCGGCTGTTCGTAGATCCAGTTGGCCGGCAGGGCCGATGCCTGCAGCAGGGCCGTCCAGGCCTGCATGCGTCCCATGCGGTTGCCGTTGGGATGAAAACCATGATCCTGACAGCCCGCCAGTACCAGATGCGGCAACGGGAGCCCGGCCTGCCGCAGCAGTCCGGCAAAAAATTCCGGGGAATAATCGGAAAGAGGCACCGGCACGGCACCGGCCGGACACTGCTCCGCTACCTGGACGCCCATGCTGCGGACGACTTCGGGGTTGTCGTGCAGGGCACTGGCAGCACTGGCGGTACTGTAGACAGCAAACCCCGCCTTGATGTGGTCACGCACGGCAAGGCCAAAGCCGCCACCGATATTTTCACCATACAGCCATACCGGCTGCTTGAGCAGGGTCAGCTCACGAATGCGCTGCGCGGCCAGACGGGCCGGTGAAGGCAGGACGAAGCGTGGCCAGTTGTGGACTTCCAGTCCCGGACGGGCCAAAAGGACATCCTGGGTGCCGCTGCCGATATCGACACAAAGGACAGGACCTGTTTTTTGTAAAAAAGTACGAACACCGTCATCCATGGTTTTTCTCCAGGCCAAACAATAGCAAAGTTTGCCGTTTCTTGGTGTACCGGTTAGCCGGGCCCAAGGCAAGTCCCCAGCCTTTCCGGCAGGGCTGCTCAAAAAAATTTTTCCAAAATGCAAAAAAGTTCTTGCCAAGCCACCCTGTTTTCTGTATCACTCCACTTGTGCCGAGGTGGTGGAATTGGTAGACACGCTATCTTGAGGTGGTAGTGGCAACCGCCGTGCGGGTTCGATTCCCGCCCTCGGCACCAGCAAGACATCAAGGGTTGTGGCAAGTAGCCGCAACCCTTTCTTTTTTTGTTGTTTCGAGCAGCGCTGCAAGCCCAGCCCGTCCCCTGTTTTTCCTGCCTTTACGAATTTGGGTCAAACAGGTGGTACAAAAGGTGCCTCAAATGCCATCCGCTGCCGCTTCTTCCGCTCACCCGCACGGCACTTCCCACTCCCACTCTACAACTCGCCGTTCCGGCCAGCATCTTCTTTGCGTGGGCCGCATCTTCTATTTTCGTTGTGCTCTGCCTGCTGCTGCCCAAAAACGTCTGGGGAATGCCGAGATACGCCTGAGCCTGGGAACATGTTTCCGTCAGGAAGCCAAGCTGCTTGCCTGCCGGCTTTTTGTCCTGCTGCATGCTTCGTTACCTGGCGTACCTGATCTTCCCACGCTGCGGCATATCCTTGTCCGGCATCTGTCTTCCATGTAGGGAAAGGATGTCAGTGAATACGGGAAACGTGGTCCCCGAAAAACGGCTCTGCCCTGCTCTTTTTCCCAAGCACCAGCAATGACGGTCACAAACAGTATGGATGCAGGAGATGCAAAAGACTTCACGGCTCCTTCTTTTACTTGTGATCGGCAACCAGCATATCCGGCCACACGATTCACTCCTCCATTTGCCAAGAAACCTGTTTGTCAGGATACCTGTCTCCATCCTCTATCCCAACCAGTTGCAGCAAAATTTCCCCGCTTTCCACTGCAAGATTTTCTGGGAAGCATGTAGCTGCCATATCACCTGACGGGGCTTTGGCTTCCCCTTCAGTGACTTCCTGTTCCGCTGAAAACAGTATCAGGACAGACCATCCCCACGGGATGTTCTGCCCTGATGCCTTGCTGTTATTGTGTGAAGAACGTTTCCGTTGATATTTCCCTCATGCATCCATAGCTTTTAAATATATTATTCAAGATTATTAATTTGTTATAAATATCAATATTAAAAAACAATGAAAGCCTGCCGATAAATAAATACCGACAGGCTTTAAATTGCACAGCAGCATCAGACATAACTATCTATAGCCAGATACATACATCTGATACCTAGACAGTATAAACTTAAAAGCGGTATGCGAAAATCAACTGGGCTTTCCAAGCATCCTGCTTGCTGTAAGAATCGTCTCGGTAAGAACGTTTCCATGTGGAATCATCTACGAAGTTGGCGATATAGCTCAGCTCCAAAGAAGCTTCCAAGTTCTCGTAAATTTGATAAGTGTTGACGAGATTGAATTCCAGCAGCCCATCAGTGGTCGTCAGATAGGGCCCCTCCGCTGTCTGATTGTCCCAGCCGTAGGAATGCTCCACATATTTTGCCATCGAGGGGCTGTTTGTCCCCCCCCACCAAGCAACACGGAACGAGTGCTTCAGGTCAGCGATAAAGCTCATATCGTGCAGGCGCAGACCGATCCCCCAAGTCCCGGCATAGGTCAGGGCTTTATCATAAAGGCGAGGATCGCCCCAACCAATAGCATCACCATGGAAAGACATGAAGTTTGCGCAACCGGACAGTGTGGGCATACGCTCAGATCCATTCTTGACGTTACCGTCATCGCCGGAAGCATACCAGCCAAAAATCCCTGGTGTCCCCCAATCCAGTTTGTACTCGATCAACGCCTTGACCAGCCAGCCTTCACGCTTGGTTCCGGCCCATACGCTCTCGCCGGTATTGTAGCGCGTAGCCATGTAACGCCCCATGGACTCGATAGAGCCGTAGTTGATGTCCAGCTCGATATTCCAAGGATCGAACATGCTGACGACGACAGGCAGACCGGCCCAGAAGGCAAGCCCGTAGGCTTTGTCTGTATCGCCAAGAATACCTGTGCGGCTGGAGGCAGTGGCAAGAGGATACGGACGCAAACTGTATCCGGGATAGCTAGCTTTATGCAAATCGTTATCCATGGCATCCCAAGCATTGGCCCCGATCATTCCGGCCATGACCCAGGGGATCAAACGAACTCCTTCCAGTGACAGGGGGAGCGTCAGTGCAAACAGATCCACATTATCGTTGAAATTTGCATACTTGCTATCGGAGCTTTTCCAATACGTACTGTCATTCGCCCAGTTGTCGTTGAAAGCCCGTATCCAGAAAGCCGTCAACCCGACGTTTTCATTGAATTGGTACGAAGCGGTGATCCCCACCATGTCATCGTTCAAAACGGAGGATCCGCCGGCGGCATCAGGCATGCCGATCCCTTGGATACCCATGCGGAAATTGAGTCGGCTATCGGGCGGCGTCCAGTCGATATAGGCATGCTTCAACTCTACGACGTTGCCATCCGCGCCCAAGGCTCCCCCGGTGCGGTTTTGGCCCCATACCTGATCCCCGATCTCGAAGATGACCGTCCCGGATAGCGACTCAGAGGCTACGGCATCCAGTTGCAGCTTGACGCGCTGGCGGACATCAAGCACGTCATCCGTATCCGTTTTCCTGCTGTCGGCACCGATACGCCGATCACTGGTGAATTGCCCATCACCAGCACCAAAACCCATCAGCCACTCTCCTCTAGCTTTGAAGTCTATGGCCTGAACAGCGGATGACATCCCCGTGAGAAGTGCGGCTGAAAGAGCCAGAATCATCAATTTTTTCATTATGTACCTCCTAAAGGGAGGGAGCCGTTGTCTGAATCGGCATCAACAGGGGCTCCCTCCATACTTATGTCGCGACGATCAAACGTGCGCATCTTTTGGAAGTAGGCGTTTTCCAGCAGTAGCAATCCTTTCCTCTGCAACAGAATCATCGTACCGCACAGGATCGAACAGCGATCCCTGCCGCTCCATGCCAGCTTCTTCGTGCCACACTAATCAGTCGTCTTTCGATAGAAATCCGGATTGTCTCCTAAAATGCTTCTGCAAGCATCTGGATGACGTGTTTGACGGCCACACCGGAATCTTTGCTCCGCCTGATACCATCCCGCAGCTGCATGATGCAGCCCGGGCAGGTCGTCGCCACACAGTCCGCGCATGTTTCCATGATATCTTCTATCTTGCGCGATTGGATCTTTTTCGACATGTCCAGATGCGTCAAAAAATACGTTCCTCCCATACCGCAGCAGGCTTCGGGGTGACGCATCTCCTTGATTTCGCTGTGCGCAGCAACGGCCAGGATCTCACGCGGTTCTTGCGTCACCTTCTGGGCTTTCCGCAAATGGCAGGGATCGTGATAGGTGACGGCCCGGGCCCTTCCCTTTCCGACGAGCTGTTCCAACCGCTCCACACCGACCCGGTGGACAAGGAATTCCGTCACATCCATGGTACGGCTGGCCAAAGATTCCAGTCGTCCCCTCATAGAGGCATCATCTGCAAACAGCTCAAGGTAACCGTGCCGCAGCATGTGTCCGCCCGAAGGACAGACGACGAGCACAGGTTCATTGGGATTGCTTGCCTCCAGGGCCTCCACATTGCGTCTGGCAGCTTTTTTGACGGCTTCGCGATCGCCGCTGATGAGCATAGGCATGCCGCAACATCCCTGAGCGGACGGGACCCTGACGGCGATATGCAAAGCATTAAGGACCTTGACGAGGCTGTCACCGATCTCCGTCATGACATAATTGGTCATGCAGCCGGTAAAAAACGTCACCACTGGCCATCCCTTTTCACCAGCAAAGGAGACCCGGCTGCGGAACGGCGTAGTGGCCACCTTGGGGATGTACTGTTTGTCATCCACGAACGGCATGGCAAAACGACGATAGAGACCACTATCCTGAGGCACACCCTTGAAGAATAAGGGCTGCAGCAGGGCGCCCATCCTGGCTTCCGCTCCCAAAAGCCCCTGGCCTTGGCCCAGAGCCAGACTGATGGCCTTTTTGATGGCGGGCAGCCCCAGTTCTTCGGCAAAGGCCTGCCTTGCCGCCATGATGACACGATCGGCACGGGCCCCGCTGCCGCACTGGGAAGCACAACCAGTGCACAACAAACAATTGTCCAAGGCTTCACGCACATGGGCCGTGAACTCCAGGCGGCCATCAACAAGAGCTTGGGCTATTTGCATCTTGCCACGGGCCGTATAGCGTTCTGCCGGGCTTTCCTTGAAAATGGGACATACCGTACGGCATTCGCCGCAGCGGATGCATTTGTAAAGCTCTTCTTTAACAACCTTCTTCAGGTTATCGAGTGCTGCTTTTTTGTCCTTGTTCATGGACTACTCCTTGGGCATGACTTTGCCGGGGTTCAGGATCCCCTTGGGATCCAGCAGCTTTTTAAAGCTACGCATCATCTTCAGCGTAGGTTCATCGATATTCCAATGCAGGTTATGGACTTTGACGCAGCCAATGCCGTGTTCGGCCGCGATACGGCCTTCCAAAGAAACGGCAGCAGCCACGACTTCATCTTTAGCTGCCATGGGGAAGGGGCGGCCACTCTTGCCCGTGGTCATGCCCACATGGATATTGCCATCGCCGTAATGACCAAAATTGTAGATGATGATATCATGGCGCGCGGCAATTTCATCCAGCTTACGAATCATCTGCGGGATACGGGAGATCGGCACGGAGATATCGTCATCTTCCCAGTCCTCAGATATCTCGCACACGGCGAAAGACAGCGCACGTCGAGCCTTCCAAAGCTCTTCCCGCTCTTCTTCCGTACGCGCCTTGCGGAAGGTGATCACGCCACACTTTTTGCAGGCGGCTTCGATGTTGGCCACATCGCCGTCAAGGGCGATGTCCGGGCCATCGACTTCGATGAGCAGCAGGGCCCCCTCTTCCGGGCGGGCACCGAAATGGATGGCCCGCTCCACGACCTCAACGGAGATGCGGTCCAGGAACTCCAGGGTCGACGGACGGACGCCCGTGGCAAAAATAGCTTTTACGGCCTCGGCGGCGTCTTCGAGGGTGTGGAAGGTCGCTGTCATGGTGCGCACGGATTCGGGCTTGGGCACGATCTTGATGACTGCCTTGGTGATGACGCCCAGCGTCCCTTCAGAGCCCACGAACAGTTCCGTCAGGTTATAGCCCACGACGTCCTTGATGCATTTGGACCCGGTTCGCACGACCTCACCAGTCGGCAGGACGACCTCCAGCCCCATGACATAATTTTTGGTCACCCCGTACTTTACGGCGCGCAATCCACCGGAATTTTCCGCGATATTCCCGCCAATGGTGGAAAAAGCCGTAGATGCAGGATCCGGCGGATACATCAGCCCGATCTTGTCCACCTCTTCCTGAAGCGTCTTGGTGATAACGCCCGGTTCAACAATGGCCAGGAAATTGTCCCTGTCGATTTCAAGGATCTTGTTGAAACGATCCATGGCCATTATGATGCCCCCTTCAACGGGAACGACGCCTCCGGTATAGCCACTGGCTCCCCCCCTGGGGGTTACCGGCACTTCATATTCATTGGCCAATTTCAAGATGGCCGAAACTTCGGCCACACTTTCGGGCAGCACGACACCTTCGGGCATAGCCCGCTTTTCTGTATTGGCATCATACGAGTAGGCAATCAGATCCTCGGGAGCGAAAGAAGAACGATCTGTGCCAAGCAGGGCCTCAATCTTTTCTTTGAATTCCTTGTCAAGCATCGTGAAAAATCTCCATATTGTTGAATTAGTCTCTTCAAGAAGCAACGTTACTGCTGTTATTTTCCATGAGGCTGATGACAACAAACAAAACAGCAGAAACTCCAAGCCCAGGCCATACAGGATCAACTGATGATACTATGCCGCCAACCTGTAACATACGTCCCGCATACCATGCGATGACTGTCAGCAATGACAGGGAAATACTCCAGAATGCAGCGCGGCAGCTTGCCTTTTTCCAAAAGTAGGCACCCAGTGTGGGCACAAACAGGCTGGCTGAATTGACGGTAAAGGCCATGAACAGCAGATTGATGATATCCCGCACATACCAAGCGATCAGGGCGCTGGCGATTCCTACGCCTACAGAGCTGAGGACACCGACCGTAACAAGCTGTCGGGGTTGTACCTGATGGGTGCAAAAACGCTGATATATATCGCGGGTCACGTTGGCTGAGGCTGTCAGGATGCAAGAACAGGCCGTTGACATGATGGCTGCCAGTAGTACCACGAGCATCAGGCCTTTCAAGCCAGAGGGAAACAGCCGCAGTATCACGGTGATGAATGCGCTGGAGCCATCCCCCAGATCAGGGAACAGAATACGGGCACCCAGCCCCATGATACAGACGGAAATCCCGATTCCCATGATGAGCAGACCTGCCAGGACAGTTCCCACGATGGCGCTGTTCCGGGAGCGTGCAGAAAAACACCGGACGTAGCTGTCACTGGAGGTATAGAATGTCAGAATAATGCTGATAAACATGCCCAGCAGGGAAATTCCGTCGAGATCTCCCACCCCGGTGAATGACGCCGGCAGGGCGCCCAGACTGCTGCCGCTCTCTCCTGTATAGAACACCATGAGCGGCATACCGATCAGCCCCGTTCCTGCAAGGATCAGGATGGCCTGGAAGCGACACGTCCTGTCCAGAGCCAGGAAACCGCCGGCAGCGGTATAGAAGACCGTCACAACTGTCGCCAGGATAAAGGCAAGCAGCATGGAAATGCCGGCCAACTCGTGCAAGATGACTGCCGTGGCCAGGAGCTGACTGGCTGCGTAGCCGATGTTGGCACACAGGGCCGTCACTGTACTGACGATGCGACAACCCGGCCCGTAGGATCGCTCGATGAAATCCGGATAGGTGATATGCCCGTAGGCATCTCCGGCTTCCTTGATCCTTCCGGTAAACGTCAGGGCAAACAGTACGCAGCCAACAGCCATGCCCAGAGGATACAGCAAAGCACGTATCCCAAGCTCATAAGCCTGCTCCGCAGTGCCCAGGATGGTTGCTCCGCCTACCCAGGCCGTCAGCCACAGGGTCATGACAGCAAATGTCCCGGCTTTCCGTCCGCCAACAAAGTACAAGTCTATATCCTTCTGCCGATGGCGTGCACGCCAGCCAATGACCACCAGGGTGGCAAGGTAGCCAAAAAGCACGGCATAATCCCATATATCCATAGGCATCTCCGCCATTCCGGCCCCCCACAACTGTGGGGGGCCAAGCCCAACATCTAACCGGCAGATTCAGTAAATCGACGGGCATTCCCGCGACGTCGCACCAGGAAGGCCATGCCCATGCCTACAAGGCCGGAGACTGCAAGGAACAGAAAGATATAGATGTAACCGGTGTTCTGGTACTGGTCGAGCCAGCGGCCGAACAGAGGATTGTAGATCATGTCGGGCAGGTAGCCCAGCATGGAAGCCATGGCGACGGTCGTGCCGGTCAGCTTGCGCGGGATACCCGCCTCCTCAATGCAGGAATAGAGGATGGCGTACGCGGTAAAGGTGACGGCGGCGAGCAGCAATTGCAGACCGATGACGACGACCGCGCTGGTACCCGCCGGGATGAAGATGAAGATGGCCAGCAAGGCCGTCATGGCCGCGAAGCAGTAGATAAGCACGAGCGAAGGAGATTTGACTCTGTCGGCCAGCACACCGCCCACGGGCCCGCAGATAACGCGCAGGATATGCGTACGCACGATGGCCAGGACACCGGAAAAGGCCATGGTCACACCGATGACGTTGGTCATGTAGGGATTGAAATAGGAAGTACTCGTGTAGATCCCGTGACCGCAGAAGATCAGCAGGGAGATGACCCAGGTCATGGGTTCCTTGAGGACGGTCAGCAGATCCTTGGTCTGGAATTTGTCGTCCTCGGATTCTTCCGCGCCATTCTTGTTTTCAGCGTAGAAAAACATGACTACGGTAGCGGAAAGCAGACAAGCTGCGCCCTGCACGTAGATGACCCCCTTGAGGCCGGCCACCTGGTCCGCCACGAACAGCCCGTATACGAACATGCCTACGGCCGAGACGCCTGCGGAAAACAGGCCTACACCAGCATTGAAGAAGCCGTAGAGACGCCCCTGCTCTCGGGCGCTCCCCAGCAGGCGGATGGCCTTGATGACGCCCGACCAGAACGCAAATGCCGTGGTAAAGGCCAGCAGTACCCAGACAATCATGGCCATGGAAAAGGTCATGTAGGTGGCAAAGAAAATATTGAGGATGCCCGTACCGGCCAGGGAAAGGACGATGACCCACTTGGCACTGTACTTGTCAGCGACCCATCCGCCCGGGATATACAGGCAGAGGTTCATGATCGTGTAGATCGTCAGCAGCAGACCGGCCTGCTCGTTCGTGCAGTTGATCCCCACAAGCAGCTGATCATAAAAGACATATTTGATATAGGGGAGCATGAAACTCGCGGCGTACCCCAAAGACAACGCCATGACGACGAAATAGCGTCGGAACGTACTCATACAGCATCTTCCTCCCTGATGCCTTTGAAGGCAGGCCGTCAATGATGCGACGGCCTGCCTTCTTTCTTACTTGCGCAGGATGACCAGTGCGTCAGCGGCACAAACCCCTTGCCCCTGCTCGTAAACAAAGACAGGGTTGACATCGAGTTCGACGATCTCGTCCCGACGATCGGCCGCGAGACGGGCCACATTGGCGATCATGCCGGCGAGTGCCTCCAGATCCAGCGGCGCCTTGCCCCGGTACCCCTTGAACAGAGGAATGGCCTTGAGCTCATCGAGCATGGCCCGGGCTTCTTCTCTGCTGAAAGGCGCGGGCAGCAATGAGGTATCGCGGAACACTTCCACGAAGATGCCGCCCAGACCGACAAGTACGGCTGGACCGAACTGAGGATCGTTGTTCACCCCAATGATGACTTCCGTGCCGGGCTTGAGCATCTTCTGAACGAGAACACCGTCTATCACCGCCTGCGGAGCCTTTTCCCGCGCGTTGGCCATGATGCGCCCAAAGGCCTCACGAGCCGCGTCAGGAGAACGGATACCCAGCTCCACACCGCCGATGTCGGACTTATGCAGGATATCGGCAGAGGCGATCTTCAGGGCCACGGGATATCCCAGACGTTCTGCGGCAGCGGCGGCTTCCTCGGCAGTAGCAGCCACTACGCCCTCAGGCGTGGGGATACCGTACTCCTGCAGGATCCTGCCGCTCTCGAATTCGGACAGGGCCCGGCGTTCGCGAGCGGCAGGGAGGGAGGGGATGGCGAGGTCGAGCGTATGCTCTTCCGGACGATAGCTGATGAATTCCTTCAGATAGCGCAGCGCGGCAAAGGCATAGACCGGCGGCGGCAACACCGGGACACCGGCAGCGGCGAGCCTTTCCAGATATTCGGGATTGCGGGAACTCTCCAGGAAGGGGAGCATGGCCACGGGCTTGCAGTTCCCTTCGGCCATGACCTTTTCGATACCCCGGGCCATATAATGGATGCAGGGATCTGCGATTTCGTACAGCAACGTATAGCCGACGATCACCATGCCGATGGAAGGATCGTCCATGACGGCCCGCAGGACGGAAGCATAGACATCAGCGTCATAAGAAATGGTAGCCGTGGTATCCAGCGGATTGGCCGGGCTGGCATAGGAAGGCAGCAGAGCCTTGAGCTTTTCCAGGGTCTCCGGCTGGAAGTCGGGGAAGTCAATCCCTTCCATGTCGCCGGTATCGGCGCAGATGCCCGTCTCGCCACCGGAAAGATTGATGGAGGCAAAACCAGTCGACTCCGGCAAGGACGGAAGCGTGGCAAACAGTTGGGTCGTCGCCAGCAGCTCTTCCACATCACGGACGCGTATCACGCCAAACTTCTTGAAAATGGCATCATACATGCGGTCGGCACCAGCCAGGGAACCGGTATGGGAGGCAGCTACGCGGCTCCCCTTTTCACTGCGGCCCGCCTTGAGCACCACCACAGGCTTGCGCTTCAGGGCGGCGGCACGCAGCCCCGCCAGGAATTTGGCAGGCTGGGTCACGCCTTCGAGGTAAAGGCCGATGACCTTGGTGTGCTCGTCTTCTACCAGATAGGAAAGGTAGTCTTCCATGCTCACGACCGAACAGTTACCGGCCGAGATGGAGTACGAGAAACGCATGGAAGGGCTGTCCATCAGGGAAAGGCACAGCTGGCCGCTCTGGGAGATGATGCCCACGGCGCCGGTCCTGTCGCGTTCCGCCGAGATAAAGGCAAAGGCCGCGACCTTGTCCACATAGTTCATGAATCCCGCACAGTTGGGACCCATCAGCGCCATGTCCAGTTCTGCGCACAGGGCTCGCAGGCTGCGGTCGGCTTCACGCCCTTCTTCCGTGCCCACTTCGGAGTAGCCGCTGGCGTAGACCACAGCCCCGCCAGCACCTTTGGCAGCGGCCTGTCTCAGGATGTCTTCCACGGTCTTCTGAGGGGTACAGACCACGACCAGATCGATGTCCACAGGCAGGGCATCCAGAGAAGGCCAACACTTCTTGCCGAACACGGTATCGCGCTTGGGGTTAACGAAGTAGACCCGATCGCAGTCCGCGTAGGACAGGACATTACGGCAGGTATCTCCGCCAAAACCTTCCTTCTCGCTGGCACCGACGATGGCGACCGTCTTGGGGGCCAAAAGTTTTTTCAGATCCATAATGGAATCTCCCCTAGGAGTTGCGGGCCGCCTGGACCCCCTGCATGAAGCATTCACGGTTCAGGGGATTGTTCTTCCCCTTGCGCTGGAAGAAGGTATCGATACCGTCGGCAAATTCTTCGGCCGGGAACAGACCCGTCGCTTCAATAGCCGCACCAAGCATGATGATGTTGGCACCACGGGGGTTCTTCAGTTGCTGCGAAAGTTCGGTAGCCGCTACGCGGACCACGCGGATATCCTTGCGGAACTCGCGCTCGGCGACCATGCTCGTGTTGACGATCAGCACGCCACCTTCCGCGATATGATCCACGAACTTGTCCACAGCACCTTCATTCATGGCGATCAGGGCGTCCATGCGAGAATAGAAAGGGTTGAGGATCTCGCTGTCGCCAATACGCAAATGGCAGCTCGCGGTACCGCCGCGCATCTCCGAACCATAAGAAGGTACCCAGGTCAGCTTTTTCCCTGCTTCCATGGAAACATTGGCCAGCAACAGGCCTGCCGTCAGAACCCCCTGCCCCCCGAAACCAGAACAAGTGATGCTAAGCATTGATTTTTACTCCATTTTTAACAAATTCCCCCAAGGGGTACTGGGATTCGACCGTGGTCTCGATATGTTTCATGGCCGCTTCAGGGGTCATGTACCAGTTGGTCGGGCAAGGGGAGAGGATCTCCACCAGGGCGTAACCGCCACCGTTCATCTGGTTTTCTACGGCAGCACGGATGTATTTTTTGACCTTGTTGATCTCCTTGGCGGAATGCAGAGCACCGCGGGCCAGGTACCCCACTTTGCGTTCCTTCATGAAGGCAATGACATCCAGCGGGAGGCCTGTGGTCTCGGCATCTCGCCCTTTTGGAGAGGTGGCCGTTTTCTGGCCTGGCAGGGTCGTGGGGGCCATCTGGCCACCAGTCATGCCGTAGATACCGTTATTGACGATGATGACCGTGATGTTCTCGTTACGAATGGCGGCGTACATGGTCTCCGAGAAACCGATGGCCAGGGCGTCACCGTCGCCCTGATAGGCGATGACGCAATTTTCAGGGCGAACACGCTTGATGCCCGTGGCCACAGCAGCGGCACGGCCGTGCGGGGCCTGGATCCAGTCCGTACCGAAGGAGTACATCATCAGGCCGCCGCAACCGACCGCCAGGGACACGATCGTTTCATCGGCAAGGCCCATTTCTTCCAGTACTTCGGCCAGGATCCGGTTGATGATCCCGTGACCACAACCGGGGCAATATCTGTTGTCTTCGATCAGAAGAGCGGGCGTTTTTTTCTCAGCCATGGTTCTGCACCTCTATTCCGCGATGAGCTTGACAGCTTTTTCAATGATTGCCGAAGGTTCCGGGATATTCATCCCGCCAAGGAAATAATGCACCGGCACACGCTGGCCCGTAGCCAGCAGCACATCTTCCTGCAGACGCGGCAGAGCGCTCAGCTCTACCGTGAAGTAGCCTTTTACGGCGGGGTTCACTTCCGAAAAACCGTCGACAGGGAAGGGCCAGAGGGAAATGGGACGCAGCAGGCCCAAGCGGATGCCCTTGGCACGGGCCATGGCCACAGCCTCCTTGCAGATACGTGAGCTGATGCCATATGCCACCAGGACCACATCAGCATCCTCCACGCAGACGTTTTCCCAGCGCTGTTCCTTGGCGATCATCGTGTCGTATTTGGCTTTGATGTAGGCATCGAAATCTTCGATATAGTACATGGTGGACGAGACCCGCTTGTTGGGACCGCCGTGCTTTCCCCGCATGGCCCATGGTTTGTCGAAGTCCACGTCGCGCATTGCGGGCAGCTCTACCGGCTCCATCATTTGAGCGATGGAGGCATCGGAAAGCAGGAGTGCCGGATTGCGATATTCGTCGGCTTTATCAAAGGCCAGCATGGTCAAGTCCACGCTCTCCTGAACGGAAGCAGGAGCATAAACAAGCAGCTTGTAGTCACCGTGACCACCGCAGCGCGTGGCAGTAAAATAGTCGCTCTGAGCCTGGAAAATGTCGCCCAGGCCGGAACCGTAGCGCTGCACGTCCACGAAGACGGCGGGCAGTTCGGCGGAAGCAATGTAGGAGATACCTTCCTGCAGCAGGCTGAAGCCCGGGCCGGAAGAGCTCGTCATGGCACGACATCCGGCAGCGGCAGCTCCGTACACCATATTGACGCCCCCAAGCTCGGATTCCGCCTGCAAAAAGACACCGCCTACTTCGGGCAGACGGGCGGACAGGTATTCCAAGATCTCCGTCTGGGGAGTGATCGGATAGCCCCCAAAGAAGCGGCAGCCGGCGCGGACAGCGGCTTCGGCCAGCGCATGATTGCCTTTCATCAGTTTCATCGCCATCGCCTAATCCTCCACTCGCTCAAAGACATTGTCAGGACAAACAGTGTAGCAGATCGCACAGCAGGTGCACTTTTCCTCATCCATACTCACGACCCGGTAGCCTTTTTTGTTCACAACATCAGAAAACGACAGTGCCTCAACAGGACAGCTGCGGACGCAGTAACCGCATTCCTTACAGCGTTCCACATGCTGTATCATCTTTGCTTTCCGCTTCTTTTCTTCAGCCATGGTCTATCTCCATATTGTGCTGCATCGTTATCCTGTGCATCGAGTCTTTCCCTTTCCTCATGGGAAGGCGGCTCTGTTCCCACTCACAGCAGGATGATTCAGGGGTAGCCAGACCTGGTCTTTTTGTCAAATTTTTTTGTATATACGATTTTTTATTCGTATATACGAATAAAATATTGAAAACCCTCTTCAGATACCGTAAAAACGAAAAAACGGCCGCGCACAGCTCATGCGGCTGCCCACGACCGTCCCTAAATAGGAGAAGGCATGTCTTCAAACAGAACTACGCAACGGGCCTTGCAAATCCTTTGCCTCCTAGCCAAGCGCCCGGACGGGATGACTCTTTCGGAAATAAGCTTGGAACTGGAAATGCCCAAAACCAGTGCATTCGATATCCTGCAAACCCTACGTCAAGAGCATTTTTTACGGGAAACACACAAACGCTTCAGCATCGGGTATATGGCGCACGAAGTGGGACGTTCCTATCAACCGGATAGAGACCTTTATGGTATAGTTCGGCCGGAGCTGCCGCCTTTGGGGGACAAATTCGGCATGACGGCTTCATTGGTCTTCCATGAAGAAGAAGGACTTGTTTATGCGCTCGAATATCGCCCGGCAAATTCCATCGTCTCATCAGGGGCTTCCAGCGGCTACAGTTTCATCCATGCTTCTGCATCAGGGAAAGCCATCTTTGCTTATCTTTCTCCTGCAAAACTGAAGAAAGAACTAAAAAAATTGAGTTTTACAGCACTTACAGAAAATACAATTACAGACGAAGAATCGTTTTTAAAAGAACTGTCAAAAGTCAAATCCTGTGGATATGCCGTCGATAGATTCGAATTCAATGCTCTGCAGACATGCATCTCCGTACCTATTTTCCATAGTGGTCAAGTAGTCGCAGCTGTTACATTGTCCGGATTACAGGTACATGAAAATGAGATAAACACTATTGCCAGTGATATCATGAAAACTGTAAAAAATATTGAGGGAAAGATGCTTACACATGTTAAAAGTTAATGCATATCTATTTTGTCAATAAATATACTCGTATAATATCATTGTATTCAATCCATATTTTCACTATTGAAATGACTTCCAGCAAAAAACAAAGTCCCTGATCCTCTTAGAGGATCAGGGACTTTGTTTTTTGCACTCAAATAGACATCTGATGGGAAAGGAAATCGGATTGTCCTCAGCTGCCTAAAAGACCATCACTCTAGCAGACATAGTTGCAGTCTTATCCCACAATCATCAGAAGGGAAAAATCTGCCAATACGTTTGTCAACTCCCTTTCCGAACATCACTGCCCCGCATGACGCATACGCGCCCCCGCACAGACCATAATCAGGATCAGATATCCAGAGCGGCGTGATAGCCCCAGTAGACGGCATTGGTGATGGTGGAAACGCGGGCGGCATCACCGATGATGCGCACAAAGGGCGCGCCATCCTGCAATTCTTCCACGATATCCGAGCACGAACGCTGCCCAAGGGCCGCAATGACGCTTTTGCCGGGCACGAGGAACTGCCGCCCTTCCTTGTCTTCACACCAGATGCCGTCAGGGCGGACTTCCAGGCCCCGGCAGCCGGTGTGGACAGTGGCGTATTTTTCCACTTCCTTCAGCAGCAGGGGGCGGTGGCGCACGTTGGCATCAGGCGCAAGGGCATCCCGCATCTCCACGATATGGACGGTCTTGCCTTCCTGGCCCAGATGGATGGCGCACTCACACCCGGCAAGGCCGCCGCCGAAGACGACCACATCTTCCCCGACCTTGTCCTTTTCCTTATAGTAATTGTTGACCACGACCACATTATCGCCCTTCAGCCCGGGGATGGGCGGCAACAGCGGACGGGACCCCACAGCGATGATCAGGGCATCGGGCGCCTCCCGTTCCACATATTCCGCGGTCACTTCCGTATTGAGGCGAATCTCCACGCCAGCCTTGCGGGCAAGGTGGGCATAGGTCCCGGCCAGCTGATACATCTCGTACTTGAAGGGAAGAGCCTGTTCACTGCGCAGGATGCCGCCGAGGCTGTCCTCTTTTTCGCACAGGATGACCTGATGGCCGCGCCGGGCCGCCGCCCAGGCCGCATACAGGCCGCCGGGGCCACCGCCTGCCACCAGGACTTTTTTCTTTTCCGGCGCAGGCAGCACATAGTCGCCTTCCATTTCGCGCCCGATAAGCGGGTTGACCGTACAGCGACGCGTGGCCGTGGCCGCACGCTCAGCCATACAGGTAAAGCAGCGCAGGCAACGGACGATCTCCTCGTCCCGGTTGGCCATGACCTTTTCCGGCAGGAAGGGATCGGCCAGCAGCGCACGCGCCATATACACCACGTCGGCCTTGCCGGACTTGATGATCTCTTCCATCTGGGCAGGATCGTTCAAACCGCCGATGGTGGCCACAGGGATGGAGACATGCTTTTTGATCTCCGCCGCCAGATAAACATTGCAGCCGTGTTCCTTGAACATGGAAGGATGCGTATCCCCAAAACCGCGCTGGTAGGTACCGGCGGAAACATGCAAAAGGTCGATGCAGTCTTCCAGTTCCTGAGCGATGGCGATGCCGTCTTCCAGCGTGTAACCGCCCTCGAACAGCTCAGAGCCGCTCATGCGAAATTCGATGGGAAAACCGGGGCCCACGGCCTCGCGCACGGACTGCAGCACCCGGCGGGCAAAGCGGCAACGGTTCTGGATACTGCCCCCGTATTCGTCCGTCCGGTGGTTGAACCAGGGCGACAAGAACTGGTTGATGAGCCAACCGTGCCCGCCGTGGACCATGATCATCTCAAAGCCCGCGCGTTTGGCCAGACCGGCGACCTGCCCATAGGCAGCCACGATCTCGTCGATCATCTCGTGGCTCAGTTCCCCCACTTCCACGCCGTCGGGGCGTACGCAGGCCGAAGGTCCCCACTGGGCAAGACCATGCTGTCGGCTTTTGTCCGTCATATACGTGCCGGAATACATACCGGAATGGGAAAGCTCCACACTGGGGATGGCGCCATGCCGGCGGATGGCGTCCGCCGTATAGGCAAAGGAGGCCAAAGAATTCAAAATGGCCGTATCCAGATGATAGGCATGGCTGCCGTCGGTCTTCGGATGCACCATGCATTCGCTGATGGTGACGGCACCGGCGCCGCCCTTGGCCCGCAGCTCATAAAAAGCAGTGGATTTGGGGCCGATGCAGCCGTCGTTGGTAATGTCCGTACCGCCCATGGGCGCGGAAAACATGCGGTTGCGGAACGTGACACGCCCAATAGTGATGGGTTTGCACAAATGAGGGAACTTTCTTTCCATAAAAACTCCATGCTGTCGTTGTAACGACATGACGCTTCACCCGTTCAGGGAAAGTATCTGAAAAACAAAATATATTGGTAGGATAGTATATCGAAGACTGCCAAGATCCTGACAACCTTCCACGAGGAGGACACCGTGCGGCCAAAGAGCTGCCGGCAATGCTGGCAGCCTGCAACGGAACAGACTGCAGGACCGCGGCAGCAGGAGATGCTCCGACGCTCCAGATCGTTTCCCTCGCAACTATCCGGCTGAAAAAAAGACGGATCGCCTGCCATATCCGCTCCATATTGCCTTGAATGGACACGGCGTACCCGCCTCTGTTTGGTTTGATAGTACGAAAACAAGAAAAAAGCAAAATTTCCCTACATAGAAATACGGCGGCCCACAGCGAGAATCGTTTGCATCCTCTCCATCTCCGTCGGGATATACTCGTATCATGTCCACGCTACGGCCCTGTCTATACGTCAAAGCGGTATGGGACAAAAAAAGGGGGACGGTCGATACCGTCCCCCTGACCAGGCTTCAGCCATGAGTGTACATAACAAAAAAACCACCCGCACAGCGGGTGGTTTTGATTTTCCTTGGTGGGCAGTACAGGACTTGAACCTGTGGCCCCCGCCTTGTAAGGGCGGTGCTCAACCAGCTGAGCTAACTGCCCAAGCTGCCTTTTCCAGAGCGGAAAAGGCATGCCGTCTTCTAATATAACGCCGTACGTGTGTCAACCGCAGCCGCCGATCAGCTGAATTGCAAGGGCTTTGCCATCAGCGTTGCCATGTCTCCGGCCAGCTTTTCCTTGAGGGCCGCGGCACGTACGGTATCCTTCATGATCATGTCCACCTGACGGCTGTGGATCAGCAGATAGCCGATCAGGCGCGTCCGGCGCAGGGTCTCTTCGGCGTTGTACGCTTCCGCCACGGCAAACATGGAATCGTTCTTGATGTCCACACGGAAGCCGTGGGTCTCCAGCAGGTCGGCCAGCATCCTGGCGCGCAGGATGCGGCGGCTGACGTCCGCTGCCCCGCCCTTGAACTGGAAGCTGACGAAGTTCTCGTGCTCATCCTCGCCCGCAAGACATTCCACCGTGCAGAAATGATACCCGTACCGGGCCTGCAGGATCATATAGCGCGAGGCGATGATGAAGAAGTTCTTGTCAGCCATGGCCGTAGGCGCCGTACTTTCCAGCTCCCGGTTCATGGTGCTCTCGAACACGACGCTCATGAAGCCAGAGGCGCTGGTCGCCGGCGGCCCGGCCCAGGGCACGGCCACCATGCCGTTCCACAGGGCCAGCATGGGTTTGCAGGCGATGTCCCCCAGCTCAACCAATGGTCCGTTGACGCTGCGCTTGAAGCCGTCATCCATGTCGATGACCCAGTATTGCAGCTTGACGCCCACCTTGAGCTGTTTGCCCATGTTGCGGTTGAGGGCCGCCTCGCTGTCGAACATCAGCCCCACGGCCTTTTCATGGCAGAAGCGGGTGATGTCGTGCAGGCTCGTGCAATTGGCCGGCGAGAAATCCGGCGAATCCGGGTCCAGCAGATGCAGGGGCGTCATCAGGGCCGCCAGTTCCTTGAGGCGCTGATAGACGGGGCTCCCGGCCATAAGGTTGGGGGGCGTCGCCCCTGCCGGGATCAATTCGGGATGGCTCCCGGCCAGTACCGTGCCCCGGTCGGCCAGCAGCGTGACCTCACCGGCATTTTCCAGCAGATGGCTGGCATCCTTCAGACTGAACAGGGCCGGGAGCTTGTATTCCCGTGCCACAGAGGCCAGATGCCCGGCCATGCCGCCCGTTTCGCTGATCAGGCCCGCGGCCCGGGAAAGCAGCGTGGCCCAGCGGGGCTGCGCCCGTTCGATGACCAGGATGCCGCCTCGCGGGAAAGAAAGCATGTCCGCGTCTTTGCGGGCCACGAAAACAGGTCCCACAGCCACCCCGGAGCTGACGGCCATACCGCCCTGTGCCAGGACGGGCAGATCGCCGGGGTCTTCTTCTCCGGCCACTGCCGCCGGGGCTTCCTCCACCTGGTCGGGCGCGCTCTCGAATAGCGGACGGCTTTGCAGGACCACGATACGCGTGTTGCCCTCATAGGGTTCCAGCGCCCATTCCACGTCCTGCGGCTCGTTGTAGAATTCTTCCAGCGCCAGGGCCACCTGCGCCAGCTCGCGGGCCTGGGCATCCGTCAGGCTGGGACGGACAGCAGCCTCGCCTTCCAGATCGGAACGGCTGACGCCCTGTGCCGCCTCGGGAGCGCAATCCAGGCGGAACGCCTTGTAGGCGATATGCTTTTCAAGCAGTTCCGGCGGATTCTGGCGACTGAAGGCGAACACGTCCGGTGTGACGGCCCCGTCCACCACAGCCTGGGGCAGCCCGGGAACGGCATTGAGCGTCACCTGTCCCCTTCCCTGCCGGCTGGCCACGGGGTCGCGGCTGTAGGCCACACCGCCGGCCAGCGCCTGCACCATGCTGAGCACGCCCACACTCATGGGCGCAGCCTCATCCGGGATGCCGCGCTGGAAACGGTAGCTCATGGCCGTGACCGCGTACTTGCTGGCCACGATCTCCTTCCAGACTTCGCAGGCTTCTTCGGGCAGGACATTCAATTCCGACCTGTACTGACCAGCAAAGGTCACGCCCAGAGCATCTTCGCCCACGGCGCTGCTGCGCAGGGCAAGGCGCAGCTCGCTGCCGCAACGTTCCACCATGCCCGCCACGGCCTCTTCGATGGCCTGCTCCAGCTGCGGCGGCAAGGGCGCGTTGAGGATGCACTGCTGCAATGCGGCCGACAGGCTGAACAGATCGTCCATGCTATCCATGTCCGCGCTCTGGATGCGGCGGGAGATCTCGTCACGCAGCCCGTTGTATTCCATGAAGGCATGATAGGCGTTGACCGTCACGGCAAAACCGTCCGGCACGGCCAGCCCCACATTGGCGGAGACTTCGCCAAGATTGGCCATCTTGCCGCCGACCTGCGGCATGTCCCCCAGACGGATGTCCGTCAGGGGCAGCAGCAGGGGGCCGTCCGTGACCAGGCTCTTCCGCTCCAGCACATCGGTGATGCGGCCGCTGACATCATTGAAAGCGGTCTGCAGACTTTCGTACTGGTTGTCGGAAAGCGCGTTGAGCTCGCGTACCATCTGGTACACGGCCGTTGCCGCCCGCGTACCGGCACCGCGAACATAGCTCATGCCGAAGGGTCGCGAACCGGCCAGGGCCTCTTCCACTTCGCTCATGATCTCGAGCGCGTTCTTGTTGGAGGACAGCAGGCGACGGAACCGGGCACAACGTTCGCGGAGCTGCTTTTTCAGCTCTTCCTCGCGTGCCAGATCCTCGGTGCTCAGCTCTTTCTGCCCGCCCAGCAAGTGTCGCAATCGTGTGAATATGGACATATCACGCAGCGGCGCGAACCGCCTCCTCCATCTTGATGATCAGCTCGTTGATGGCCACGGGCTTCAGCATATAGTCGTAAGCCCCCAGATCCATGCCCTGCACGGCCACACCGAGGGAGGCATGGCCCGTCAGCAGCAGCACAGGCAGTTTGGGGGCGATCTTCTTCATGTGGCGCAGCGTTTCCAGCCCATCCATGCCGGGCATGCGCACGTCCATGACCACCACCTGGAACATGGTCTCGGGCTGCTTCATGGCCTCCGTGACGATATCCAGCGCGCTCTGCCCGTCAGGAGCCGTCACGATGGTCATGCCGCGGCGGGACAGACGTTTTTCCATCAGCTGCAGGAATTCCACTTCATCATCAACAAAGAGTGCGTGCATGGCATTCTCCTAAGCGTCTTCGCTGGTTTCAAGGGGTTGGCTCGGCGGTTCCGCGGGCAGGCTGATGCAGAATGTCGTCCCCTGCCCCACAACGCTGCTGACCTCTATACGGCCACCAAGCTTTTCCAGAATCGTAAAGCAGATGGCCAGGCCAAGCCCTGTACCCTCGCCCACTGCCTTTGTGGTGAAGAAAGGATCGAAGATGCGCTGCATGGTCTCTTCGTCCATGCCCGGCCCCGTATCCTTGAAGTAGATGCGTGCGCCATCTTCCCATGGTTCGGTGCGCACGGCGATGGAGCCATTCTTGCCTATGGCGTCGATGGCATTGTCGATGATGTTGATGAACACCTGCTCCAGCTGGGCCGAATCGGAAAGGATGACCGGCACATCGGCGGAAAAGTCCTTTTCAATGGTGATATTGCGGCCGCGGGCCTCGGTCTTGAGGAACTCCGTCGCCTGATCCACCAGAACGTTGACCATGATCTCCGAGCGGCCGGGATTCATGCGCCGGCCAAAGCCCAGCATGCGCTGCGTGATCCCCTTGGCACGCTGCACGTGCTTTTCGATCTTGTCCGTGCTCTCCATGATCTCGTCGTAATTGACCATGTTCTTGGGGTTCTCGTCCTGCAGCAGGTCACGGATCCAGCCGGCGTTCTCCTGGATCAGCATGAGAGGATTGTTGACCTCATGGGCCACGCCTGCGGCCATCTTGCCGAGAGCCGCCATCTTACTGGATTGCAGCATGCGGGCGTCGATATGGGCCTGCTTGCGGTCGGCGGCCGTCAGACAAGAGACGATGTAGCGCGTCCCCAGGAAGGCACCCACCGTGACCAGCACGGCACCCAGTCCCACGAAAAGCAGAATATAGATGCGCAGGCGGTGCAGCGGAGCCAGGCTTTCCCGCACATCGTCCACCACCACCAGCAGCCAGGGCATGGAATCCAGATGCATCATGGCCGCCAAAGGCTCCTTGCTGCCGCTGTCTCCCGGCTGGGACAGCAGGGGCACAAGGGCGATGCCCTGACGCAGCACGTTGGGCAAGGTGACATCAAAGTGCTCCAGGATGCGGCCGTAATCGCGGGAATCGGTCTGCAGCACGCCCTGCTCGTTGATCAGGAAGGCGTCACTGCGCTCCCCGGAGTACACGCGCTGCAGCAGGCTGTTGATGGCTTCCATGTCGATGGTGGCACGCATGATGAAGCTCTCGCCCCCTTCATGACGCAGGACGGCGATGATGAAATGCGGCACATTGCGGAAGCCCATGAACACGTCGCTGACGAAAACGCCCTTGCGCAGAACCTCGGTGAACCAGGGCGCATTGACGTAGTTGGCATCACGCAGGTCGAACGGCCCCACATAGGAGATGTGGCGGCCGTCCATGCCGATGATGCCAAGGTCCACGAAGGAGCGCCCGCTCTGCTGCATGACCGTAAAGATACGGCTCAGCCGGTCGGGATCCCGCAATTCGGCAAGGTCATGCGTAAAGGCCAGCGTTTTTATCTGGGAAACGCGCTCATGCAAAAAGGTATCCAGCGCCCGGTGTTTACTGCTGCAAACGGCTTCGATACCGGCAGAGATCTTTTCATCATAGATGGAATTGATGCGGTCTATGCTGAAGATCCCCAGTGCCACCAGCGGCAAAAGGGCAAGCCCCAGATGCGTGACGAACAGACGGCGGAAGATGCGTCTGTATTCCCGTGTGGAAGGCATCTACTCCTCCTTGGCTGAAATCTGGGAAAGGTCTCCACCAGTCAGCAAGATACGGCAATGGTTCAGCATGGTCTTGCGGGTCGCCGCCACCTTGGCGCTATCCTGCATGATCATGTCCAGCTGGCGGGTATGGATGGTCAGATAGCCTGCCACAGCCAGCAGGCACTGGCCTTCTTCCATATCCATGCCTTCAAGGCGCGCTGTCACGGCGTCATTGCGGACCACCGGCGTCAGGCCGAATTCCCACAGCAGATCGGCCACGAAGCGCACCCGCAGGATGCGGCGCTCGATATTGGCCGCCCCGCCGCGCAGCTGGAAGGCCACGTAATTTTCCGGCGTACGGTCCCCCAGCCGGGCTTCGACGGAGACGAAATGGAAGCCGAAGCGCGAATGCAGGCTGCAATAGTCGCGCGAAACCATAAAATAGTTCTTTTCCGTAAAGTAGGCCGTCTGTGCCGCCGGATCCAGATTGGGATTGGCCGTGGCCTCGAACAGCACGGAAAGGAAGCCCTTGCCGTCCACCGGCGGGGGCCCCTGCCAGGGATAGGCGTTCATGCCGTGCCAGATAGCCTGCATGGGGATGGAGGTGATGTCCTCCACGTCGATGACCGGGCCGGGCTGGACCTTGCCGAAGCCGTCATTAAGGTTCACGACCCAGAACTGTTTGAGGACCTTGTCCCGCAGCTGCTTGATGCGCTGGGCCGCGTACTGTTTGTCGGACCCCAGGGTGAACATGGCGCTGACGGCCTTTTCATGGCAGTAGCGGGCGATATCGTGATAGGTCTGGCAGTTGGCCGCCTTGAAATCCACGCTGTCCACGTCGATGGTCAGGGGAAGGATATGTTCCGCCGCATGCTGCAGCACCCGATACACGGGGCTGCCGGGCAGATAGTCGCGGGGCGGACGGGCCTGGGCCAGCAGCTCGTCCAGCTGGCCGGTGAAGACACAGCCCATCTCCGTGCAGACCGTCACCTTGTCGCCCGGGGTCAGCTTTTCCATGGCTCCGGCCAGGCCGAACATGGCCGGGATGCCGAACTCGCGGGCCAGAGAGAACAGGCGCGAGCCCAGCAGGCCGTCCTCGGCGATGATGGCCCCGGCACGGTCCACCAGCGAAGCCCACTGGTACAGATCGCGCTGCACCACCAGGATGCCGCCGTCAGGAAAATCCAGGACATCAGACCAGGAACGGGCGATGACCACCGGGCCGCAGGCCCTGCCGCGGCTGGTGGTGACGCCGCCGGTCAGCAGGGGCGCGGGCAGGTTGTCATCCGCGCGGGACTCGGCCTCGTCTTCACGCTCTTCCTGAGTCCGGGCCTTGATGACCATGGGGCGCGCCATGAGCACCTGCGTCCGGCCGGACGGCGTGCGCAGCCAGACCATGGACTGTGGACAGCCGGACATATTTTCCAGCTCCATGGCCAGGGCCGCCACATCAGCGGCGGCCTGATCGGAAAAGGAACTGCCGTCCTCGGCGTCATGCATACATCGGGCGCTGACTTTGTACGGCGGGGTCCGGGAAACATGCATCACGTTGACGGGCACCAGCGAGTATTCCATGTCCTGCGGCAGCCCGTTACAGAAATAGATATGGACGTTACCGCCCTTCAGGTCGATGGGGTTGGCCGTATGGGCCATGCCGCCAAAGCTGTCCTCCTCCACGGCAAGGCAGGTGATGCAGATGCGGGCATTGGCTTCCATCAGGCCGCGGGCACGCCGGTAAACCAGGGCCTGGGCCTGCTGCTTGCGGGCCAGCGTCGTATGCAGGGAAGCCAGGATATCCATATCGGACGCATGCAGGGAGACTGTGGGGCCCCAGACCAGCAGCCCGGGATCCGTGCCCGGCGTGTCCTCGCCGTCATCCATGCAGGGCCACAAACGCCCTTTGAACAGCAGGCGCATCTCGCCCGGACATTTTTTGCGCAGCTCCGCCAGCGCGGCACAAAATTCTTCCACCAGCCTGTCCGGTAACGGCGTGCTTTCCGTCAGTTCGCTCAGGCTTTCCGAAAGATCCTGCAAGGTCTCGGGGAGGTACCCCCCTGCGGCCTGGATGCGCCGGTTCATCTCTTCCAGCATCCCCGTACCGGCAAACAGGCTCATGCAGCCTGCGGCCGTCACCACGAAACCGTCAGGGACTACATCGGGGCTCTGACGGCGCAGTTCGCCAAGACGGGCCGTGGATTTGTCGGCCAGATGGGCCTCCGCTGCACGGCCCGCCTCTTCCAGCGGGATGATGTACGGTCCCTCCAGTAATTGCACATGCGGGTAGACCTCACTGGCAACCGCTGTCTGCAAATGGTCGAAGCGTTCGTACAGGGCCTTGCACTGGGAAGGATTGAGGCGTTCGAGATGCTGGATGCACTGGTACACCTGCGTGGCCACGCTGGTGCACAGGGCCCGGACCCTGTGCAGGCCAAAGGGATGGTCACAGCACAGGGTATATTCCAGTGAGGTCATGTTCTCCTGGAATTTGTTCCAGGCCGTCAAAAACAGTTTGAAGCGATGATGCCGGACGGCAAACGTATGTTCCGGGCTGCCGTCCGAGGCGGAGCTGCCTTTTTTATCGCTGGTAAACCGTTTGAAAAATTTGCTTAAAAACATTCTCTTCCTCGTCCGAAAAAACAAGGGACGGCAGGATCAGCCGTTTTACAGAAGGCCGGGAAAACGATTTGCAGGATATTGTGCATAATATCCCAAGCAGGCCGCAGATTCAAGCCCGGTCAGGGATTTCGGCAAATTTCTCACCCGTCTCCTGCGCTATGGTCCCCCCCAGGGCGGTTGCTGCCTGCTGCAGATCCTGCGGTGTGTTGACATTGAAAAAAGCACGGGCGTCTTCCGCCCCGTACTTTTCGAAGCATTGCAGTTCGAGGGGCACGGCTTCCCGCATCTTGAGATGCCCTCGGGCCACAGCAGCTTCCAGAAAAGGGGCGGCCTCCACCCGGTAGATGGCGGCCAGGGATTCCGTCCAGCCATTGGGCGCCATGAAGGCCGTCATCAGGGACTGGCGGGGAGAGGCGGCAAACGCTGCGACCAGACGTCGCAACATGCCCGTATGCATGAGCGGCAGGTCGCACGAAAGTGCCAGCACCGCAGGGATACCTTCCGCGCGGGCACGGACCAGAGCCGCATGGACGCCGCAGATGGGGCCGGAAGCCGGCAGAAGATCCGGCACACAATTCTGCCGGGCATACGTCTGCCCGGCACGGCACGAGACCCAGACCTGTTCACACAGCGGCCGCAGCAGGGCGACGCTCCGTTCAAGCAGGGTCGGGGCAGTATCCCCTCCCAGCCGCAACAGGCTCTTGTCCCGGCCCATACGCCGGGAACGCCCCCCCGCCAAAACGACACCGGCGATCCGTACCACGCTCCCTCCTGCCACTGGCGGCCACAAAAGGCCTTGCCAAGACGTCTTCCTGCCAGCATAATGCCCGCCGGAGAGGCTGGCAAGTCTGTGGTTGACAGACAGCCGAGTTCTTTACTAAGTTTTTTGAAAATCATTTTCGGATTCATCCTATGCTCGCAATCGCTCCCCGATGCAGCTCTCGAACGGCTGCAAGCCTCCTGATCCTGGCCCTCCTGTCGCTGCTGCCCCTGTCCCTGCAGGCGGCCTCACGACCCGTCCATGTCCTGGCAACAACCTACCCCGTCTGGCAGCTGGCCCGTCCTCTGGTGGCCGGTCTGGAAAACGTCCGGCTCGACCTGCTGATCCCTGCCGCCACCGGCTGCCCGCATGATTACGCGCCGACCCCGGCCGACCTGACCAAGGTGGCGACTGCGGACGTGATCCTGATGAACGGCCTTGGACTGGAGGCAGCTTTCGCCCCGGCCCTGGCCCAGGCCGAAGCCCGCAAAGCCGACTGCAGCCAGGGCATCGCCCTGCTTGCCGGCCGCTCCGACCATGAGGAAGAAGGGCACGATCATCATCACGATGACAACCCGCATGTCTTCACTTCTCCTGCTGCTGCGGCCCAGATGGCCGGGACCATGGCCGAAGCCCTGATCCGTGCCTGCCCGGAACAGGCGGAAACCGTCCGGAGCAATGCCGCTGCCCTGCAAAAAGGCCTGCTGGATCTAGAAAACCGGCTTGCCGCCCTGGGGGCCGCCCATCCCGGTGCCTGCGTGCTGCTGCAACACGACTCCCTGGCGTACATGATGCGTTCCGCAGGCCTGAAGGTCATGGACGTTTTGCAGGAAAACGAAGAGCAGGCCCCCTCTGCCGCCCGGTTGCTGGAATGCATCGAGCACATCAAGAAAGAACGGCCCGCCCTGCTCATAGGCGAGCCCCAGTTCTCGCCCCGTCCCCTGGAGACCCTGGCCGCCGAGACGGGCATCCCCGTCATCCAGCTGGATTCCATGGCCTCGGGGCCGGAAAATACTCCTGTGAACCATTTTGAACAGCAGATGCGCAACAACTGCCAGATCCTCGAAAATGCCCTCTCTCACTAATCAGCCTGCGGCCATCGACATCGCCCATGTGGATGTCCGCCGCGGGGATCTCCACATCCTGCAGGACATATCGGCTGCCGTCCCCCAGGGGAGCAGCACGGTCCTGGTCGGCCCCAATGGCGCGGGAAAAAGCACCCTGCTGCACTGCATCATCAACGAGATCGCCTATACCGGCGAGATCCGCATGCAGGGGAAAAGCGGCCGGAGACCCCGCCTGGCCTATGTGCCGCAAAACCTGCAGATGGACAGCGCCCTACCCCTGACCGTGGCCGAATTCCTTTCCCTGGGGCACCAGCGTCGTCCCCTCTGGCTCGGCATCAAGGGCAGTGCTTCCCGGCGCGCCCGTGCGGCTCTGGCGCCCGTGCATGCGGAACACCTCATCCGCCGTCGCATGAGCGACCTTTCCGGCGGAGAACTGCGTCGCGTCTTGCTGGCTGCAGCCCTGGCCCGTGAGCCCGAGATCCTGCTGCTGGACGAACCGGCGGCGGGAGTGGACTTTCAGGGGGAACGCCTTTTCTGGGAGGTCCTCGACAATGCCCGGCAGCAACAGGGCTTTACCCAGCTCATGGTGACCCACAACCTGCCTCTGGCGGCCCATTACGCCGATCACGTCATCGGGCTGAACAAAAAGGTCATTGCCCAGGGGCCGCCCCAGCAGACCCTGCTGGCCCCTACCCTGATGAAGCTGTTCGGCGTGCCCATCCATCTTTACCCCAACCAGTGCGAACACCCTGAAGCCGCCTGCAACAAGTGCGGCGCCCTGTGCCACGCCCTGCGCATGGCCCCTGCGGGCAGGGAAGACAAGGGGCAGCGCCATGCCTGATATCTCCTCCATCTGCCATATGCTTTCCCTGCTGCCGCTGGACTGCCTCAAGCTGAGCTTCATGCAGCAGGCCCTGCTGGCCGTCCTGCTGCTCACCCCCATGACAGCCGCCCTGGGAGTGGAGGTCATCTCCTTCCGCATGGCCTTCTTTTCCGATGCCATCGGGCATTCGGCCTTTGCCGGTGTGGCTTTGGGCCTGCTGCTCTCGATTGACCCGCACTGGTCCATGCCTGCGTTCGGCGTGCTGGTGGGTCTGGCCGTCATGGCCGTACGCCGGGGCAGCGCCCTTTCCTCGGATACGGTCATCGGCATCGTCTTTTCGGCCGTCGTGGCTTTCGGTCTGGCCGTTGTCAGCCGCCAGCCGGGCATGGCCCGCACCATGCAGCAATTCCTTTACGGCGACGTGCTGACCGTGAGCCAGGGCGAGATCGTTTGTCTGGCCGTTCTGTTCGTCGCCCTGCTGATCTTTCAGATCATCGGTTACAACCGTTTGCTCTATATCGCCCTCAATCCTGTCATGGCGCGTGTCCACGGCATCAATGTCTGCCTGTGGCAATACGCCTTTTCCGGTCTGCTGGCCCTGGTCGTCATGTTTTGCGTCTGGACCGTGGGCGTGCTGCTGGTCACGGCCATGCTCATCGTCCCGGCGGCGGCAGGCCGCAACTTTGCCCAGACGGCGGGCGGCATGTTCTGGTGGGCCCAGGTCGTGGCCGTCACGTCCGGGGTAGCCGGTCTGCTGCTCTCGGCACAGGAATGGATGTCTACGGCCAGCGGCGCCACCATGATCCTTGTGGCCTGCGTCTGGTTCGCCCTCAGCAGCGTGTGGGCCCGCTTGCGCCGTCCCCACCGGCTTTCGTGATGCAGGAGTCCTGATCCATGAGCATGCGCGTCCTGGTCTTTGCCGGCAGCCGCTCCCAGCTGCTGCAGCATATCCCCGTAGAACGTACGGTACGGAGTTTCCGTGCCTGGGAGCCCCGCCTCGTCCTTTCTTCTGAAAGAGGGGATCACGCCCTCTGGGCTCCCCTGCTCGACGACTATGGCGTTACGCCCTGCCACCGGCTGGGCCCGGCCCCGGCCTCCCTTTCCGATGCGAGCCTGCTGGCCCACATCATGAGCAGCGCCAGTCTGCTGCTGCATCGGGAAGCCCCGGCCGCGGTGCTTGTCTACGGCCATTCCGTCACGACGCTGGCCGCGGCTCTGGCCGCAGCGGAACACGGTATCCCGGTCATCCATGTGGGCGCCGGGCAATGCCCGGAAGGCATGAGCAGCCCGGAAGAGCGGCATGCCGAGCTCACGGACCGCCTGTCCAGTCTGCTCTGCTGTCTCGATCCTGCCGATGAACAGGATCTGCATGCCCGGCAGATGGAACGGGGGACCTGCGTCACAGGCGATACCCTCTATGATCTGTTCGAGCAGGACCGCCCCCGCCTGCAGCCCTTTGAGGAGGCAGAGCGTCATGGAGCGACCTTCGGGGAATTCATCCTTTGCTATCTTTCCCGGCCAGCGGCCCTCCGCAGCCCCGACGGCATCCGCTCCCTGCTGGAAGGATTGCAGGCCCTGCACGCCCGGCAGGAGCGTCCCGTCCTGCTGGTGCAGCATCCGTCCGCCCTTGCCTGTTTCCAGGAGCGGGAGCAGCAGATCCCGGACGGTATCCGCATCCTGCCGCCTCTGACGCACATCGCCTTCCTGTCCCTCGTATGCGCCAGCACCTTCGTCGTGACGGACTCGCCCGCCCTGCAGCGGGAGGCCCTGTATGCCGGCAAGCGCGCCCTGCTGCTTCCTCCGGTACCGTCCGGGTCGGCCGCCGTGCAGAACGGCTGGCATATCGCCTGCGCCTCTGCCGCAGACCTGGCCGCCGCCGGAGAAACCGTACTCCAGCCCTGTCCGCATCCGGGTCTGCCCGGGACCAGCGGTCAGGCTTCCCGTCGAGTGGCGGCTGCCGTCATGGCCATCCTTGCCGACATCGCGGACGGCATCCCTCAGGGGGACAGCGCCTCCGGTCCACAGGATGATTGACGCTCTATCCTCCGCAACCTGTTGACAATCAGGGAAAAACGCGAAACAAGGATTGCTCGGTGTTTTCACCGGGCAATCTTTTTTTGCCCTGTACAGAAGAGCACAATCCCCGGGAGGAACCATGGATGCGCTTATGCTGAGTCAACCGGAAACCGTGGCCTTTGGGATAGCCATGGGAGAGAAAAAGGCCAAAGCCGGCTGGGTGCGTCAGATCGTGCTCGCCTTCTGGGCCGGGGCCTTCATCGCCTTTGCTGCGGAAGGTTCCAACATGGCCGCCTTCAACCTGCTCGCCCGGCCGGAGACCTACGGTCTGGGCAAATGTCTGGCAGGCACCATCTTTCCCGTGGGCCTGATGCTGGTCATGCTGACGGGGGCGGAACTCTTCACCGGCAATACGCTCATGTGCATGGCCCTTGCGGAAAAACGCATCACCCTGGCAGCCATGCTGCGCAACTGGCTGTTCGTCTACATCGGCAATTTTTTGGGCAGCCTCTTCCTTGCCCACATGATCGTCACGTCCGGCCAGCTCGCCAGCGGCGCCGGGATGCTTGGCGGTGTGACCCTGCGCATCGCCGCCAGCAAGGTCGCCCTGGACTTTCTGCCCGCCTTCTACCTGGGCCTGATGTGCAACTGGCTGGTCTGTCTGGCGGTCTGGTTCTGCTGGAGCGCCCGCAGCCAGACCGGCAAGATGCTGGGCATCTTCTTCCCCATCTGGCTGTTCATCACCTCCGGCTTCGAGCACAGTGTCGCCAACATGTATTACATCCCGGCGGGCATCATGGCCGCAGGCAACGAACTTTTTGCCAAGGCTTCGGGCCTGTCCGCCGAGGCGCTGGCCAGTCTGACCTGGGGCAACTTTGCCATCCACAACCTCATCCCCGTCACCCTGGGCAATATCGCCGGCGGTGCTCTGTTCGTCGGCATGATCCACTGGTGGACGCACCGGGGGGCGCTGACGGCCAGACAGGGCCACTAAAAAATAGGCCCGACGAGAGGCCCCGGGCACTGCCGGACAGGATGTCCACGCCTCTCGCTCCCTTTCCCGCTGAAGACAATATAAAAGGCGGACATCCCTTCACGAACGGATGTCCGCCTTTTTCTGTCCTGGCAGAGAGTCTTCAAAAGACCGCCACGCGCCACGAGCGACCTCGTACCTGCGATCTTTTCGACCGGCCAGACCGTACATACCAGGATCTGCCTTGCAGCGGATGCGATACTGCAAGGCTGCTCCCCCTTCCGGAGATTAGCGCCACTCGATACTGTCTATCAGCCCTTCCAGGGCAGGATGTCCTCCGATGATGGAGATCACACGCAGATCCGTACCGGCAACATGGACGACAGTCACACCATTATCCCCGAATGCGAAGCTGTAGACACCATCTTCTTCCATGATATCGCTCCCCCCCAGGCCCTGGGCCATCTCGGCAGCGAAGGCTGCCGGATCGACATCCTGGGCTGAGGCCACGGTCACGGTCACAATGGCTTCCCTGTCGGGCGATACGAACCCCACCATGGCGCCCTTTTCCTCCATGACCTCCCATCCCGGGGGCACATCGGCACGGAAGCCGTCGAAATCTCTGGCCATACAGGCCACAGGAAGGATCAGCAGCAGGACAAGAAAAACAAGCAGTTTTTTCTGCATCGATATCTCCTTGAAGAGAAAGGACTTCGCCCGGACGGAGCCGGCCTTGTCCGGAAAGGGCCAGGCATCTTCCGGGATGACCATATGCGCAGCCCGCACGAACAGCCTACCCCGCCCGTCTGCTCCATGACAATCTTCCAAGCAGTCAGATAGGCTTTGACAAGATAAAGACCTGCGCCTAGCATGACAGGGGCATCGGAATCAGAAATGACATGTATGGCCTTCATGTCGCCGATGCCAGAATCCGGATCGCGTTTTTATGGACAGGTTGCTCCTTTCCCTTTGCCTCATCTTTCTCAGTCTTGCCGCGGGTCATGCCGCGCAGCATCTGCTGTGCATTCCTCGTCCCCGGCTGGAAAGCATCCGGAAGCGCCTGCAAACCTTCGCCGTCTTCTGCCTCATTCCCTGTTCGGCCATGCTTTCCCTGTGGGGTCTGCCCTCACCGGATTCCCGTTTGCTGGCCCTTCCCTTTCTGGGCATCGCCTCCTGGATCTGGGGCGGCCTCCTTTCCCTGCGTGTCGCCCGGGCCCTGCATCTGGATGCGCCGCGTACCGGCAGTTTTTATTGCTGCGGGACCTTCTCCAATCTGGGTGCGGTGGGGGCCCTGGTCTCCGTCATGTTCTTTGGAGAAAAGGCCATCGCCATCGTGGCATTGTTCCGGATCTGCGAAGAAATGTTCTACTTCGGGATCTCCTTTCCTGTGGCACGCCGTCTCGGGGGCGGCGAAGGTGCGTTCCGTCTGCGCTCCTTCCGGCCTGATCCTGTGCTGCTGCTCATCCTGACAGCTCTCGGGCTGGGACTTGCCCTCAACATGCTGGGCGTTCCCCGTCCCGCGCCGCTGGGCTCCGTGGCTGCGGCCGCCATGCTTCTTGCCACCGTACTTTTTCTTTTTGCCATCGGGCTCGGGCTGCGTCTTTCCCGCATATCCTGCTACGCGCGTGAGGCCGCGGCCCTGGCGATCGTCAAATTCATCGGCGTTCCCCTGCTGCTGGTGCCGCTGGCCGCCCTGGCAGGGCTCGGCAGCATCGACGGGGGGCTGCCGCTCCGGGTCGTGACGGTCCTTTCCTGCATGCCCGTTGCCATGACGGCCCTGGTGCCTCCGGCCCTGTTCGGACTCGACGTGGACATGGCCAATGCGCTGTGGATCTTTTCCACCCTGGCCCTGGTCGTCATTTTGCCTGTGCTGTATTTCGTTCTGCCGCTGTTGTGAGATGCTGCCGCGTGTCGTGGGGACCTGTGGCCACGGCAGGACGTTCTATCCTGAGGAGGATGTTTCATGAAAGGTTTCTACCGCTGGGCAGTCATGGCCGTGTGCGCCTGTCTGCTGGCCCTGCCGGCAACGGCAGCTCCGTACAAAAGCGAGTACAAACTGAGCGTCGTGCCCGGCGCCACCTCCGGCTGGGGCATGACCGGTACGTTCTTTGCCGACCTGGTGCGCGAGCGCAGCCAGGGCCGCATCAACATCAAGGTCTATCACTCCAGCCAGCTGCTGGCCGGCAAGCAGACTTCGGAATTTTTGCTGCTGCGCAACGGCGCCATCGACTTTGCCCTGGCCTCGACCATCAACTGGTCTCCCCAGATCAAGGAACTGAACCTGCCCGCCCTGCCTTTCTTCCTGGCCGTGCAGCCTGACCGCTACAAGGCCATGGATGCCATCCTGGCCGGCAAATCCGGCAAGATGATGACCCAGGCTGTGGAAAAGAAGGGCGTCAAGATCATCGGCTGGACCGAGAACGGCTTCCGTGAGCTGACCACCTCCAAGGGCCCCATCACCAAGCCTGAAGACCTGCGCGGCCTGAAGATCCGTGTGGTGGGCAGTCCCATCTTCATCGAAACCTTCCGTGCCCTGGGTGCCAACCCCGTCAACATGAACTGGAGCGAAGCCACCACCGGCTTCCAGCAGGGCGTGGTGGACGGTCAGGAAAACCCCACCAACGGCATCAACATCCCGCTCAAGATCTGGGATTACCACAAGTTCCACTGCGACTGGCACTACATCATCGACCCCCTGATGCTGGGCGTTAACCCCCGCGTCTGGAAGTCCTTCAGCCCTGAAGACCAGAAGCTGCTGCTGGAATGCGCCGCCGAAACGGAAAAGTACGGCAAGGCCCTTTCCCGTCTGGGCATGGACGACGGTTCCGCACTGGCCTACCTCAAGAGCATCAATAAGCTGCCCGAGACCACGGATTGTTACGCGGTCATGGAAGCCAACGGCATGACGGTATCCCGCCTGAGCAACGAACAGATCGCCGCCCTGGCCAAGGCCACGGAAGGCGTCCGCAAGGACTGGACCGCCAAGATCGGTGCCGACCTTGTCAAGGCCGCCGAGGAGGATATGGCCTCTGTCCGTTAGGGAGCGATCCCCGTACGGCAGGCTTTGCTGATTTTTGTTTTTTCGTTTTGCGGGGAGGGCCCGGCCCTCCCCTTTCAACCACCGGATGGATTCGATGCTGCGTTTTCTGGATACGCGCCTGGAAGAGATGCTGGGCGCGCTGCTGCTGGCGGTGATGGTGACCATCGCCTTTGTCAATGTGGTCGTGCGCTACTGCACACCGTTTTCTTTTGCCTGGACGGAGGAGCTGACCATCAACTTCTTCGTCTGGATCGTCCTGCTCGGTTCGGCCCGCTCTTTCCGTGACGGCAGCCATCTGGGCATGAGCATCCTGTACGATGCCCTGCCCAAGTCGCTACGCTTTTGCTGCTATCTGCTCTCCATGGCGCTCTGCCTCGGCTTTTTCGGGGCCCTGGCCTGGACGGGCTGGCTGGAAGTACGGGACGAATACGAGCTGGAAGTCATTTCCGAAGCGCTGGCCGTCCCTGTCTGGTGGTATACCATCGCCACCCCGCTTTTTTCCGTACTGACCATTTTTCGCATGTTGCAACGTGCCTGCGCTGACCTGCGCAGCGGCAGCTATTAGGAGGCCCGTGTGGAAACCACATCCTTGCTGCACGATCCGGCTTTCTGGCTGCTGGTCCTGTTCGCCATCCCGCTGATCCTGCGTGTGCCCATCGCGCTGGCCCTGGGCTTTTCTGCCCTGGTCGTCGTCTGGCAATGGGACCTGGGCTTCAGCATGCTTTCCTACAACTTTTTTGCAGGCATAGCCAAATTCCCCCTGCTGGCCATCCCCTTCTTCATCCTTGCCGGCTATATCATGGAGCGTTCCGGCATCGCTGCGCGCATCGTGGCCCTGATGGAAGCTCTTGTAGGCTCCATGACCGGCGGTCTGGCAGTGGCCACTGTAGCCGTGGCCACATTCTGGGGCGCTGTCAGCGGTTCGGGCCCTGCCACCGTGGCGGCCCTGGGCCTGATCCTGATCCCGGGCATGGCCAGGGCCGGGTATGACAAGGCCTTTGCCGCGGCCACCGTTTCCGTCACCTCCGGCCTTGCCATCGTCATCCCGCCCAGCATCGCCTTCATCGTGTACGGCAGCGTGGCCGATGTTTCCGTGCCCGCGCTCTTTGCCGCCGGTTTCGTGCCGGGCATCGTGGTGGCCCTGTTCATCATGGCGGCCGTGCTCATCATCTCCCGCAAGCGGGGATACAGGGGCCAGCCCAGCGGCAAGAGCGTGGGTACCGCCCTGAAAGAAGCCTTCTGGGGGGTCATGACGCCTGTGGTCATCCTGGGCGGCATCTACGGCGGCGTGTTCACGCCCACGGAAGCCGCGGCCGTGGCCGTTTTTTACGGCCTGTTCGTGGGGGTGTTCATCTACCGCACCATCAACAGCATCAGCATCCTGGTCGAGATCTTCGCGGCCAGCATCCGGGCCACGGCCGTAGTCATGCTGGTGGTGACCTGTGCGGGCCTCTTCTCCTGGGTGGCCTCCACTGTGGGCCTGGTGGAAAAAGGCTCCGCCGTGCTTCTGGCTGTTTCGGACAACCAGTGGGTCGTCCTGCTGATGATCAACATCATCCTGCTGCTGGCGGGCATGCTGCTGGACGCCATTTCCATCTATTACGTTTTCCTGCCCTTCATGCTGCCCATCATGGCCCACTTCAACTGGGACCCCGTCTGGTTCGGCATCATGATGACAGTCAACCTGGCTGTGGGGCAGGTGACGCCGCCCGTGGCCGTGAACCTGTATGTAGGCGCCAATATCAGCGGCATCAGCATGGAACGCATCAGCAAGGCGGCCCTGCCGCTGATCTTTGCCTCCCTGCTGGCCCTGGTGGTCATCATCATCTTCCCTGATCTTTCGACCTTCGTGCCGCGCATGCTGGGACAGATGTAAACCGGCAGGCAACCTGTTTATGGCTGCTGCCTGAAGGAGATCCAGAACATGAAATTTGCCATCGTCTATTACAGCAAGACCGGCCATACCCGTGAGATGGCCGAAGTCATCGCCCGCGGTCTGGCTGCCGCAGGTGGAGAGACCCGCTTCTTTTCCGTGGAAGAAGCCATGGATGCCGACTACATCGACCAGTGCGCCGGCGTCATTTTCGGGACGCCCACGTACCTGGCCAATACCTGCTGGCAGATGAAGCAGTGGTTCGATGAAGGTTCCCGCGGTATCAAGCTGGCCGGCAAGCTGGGCGGGGTCTTCGCCACCGCCCACTATGCCCAGGGCGGTGCCGATGTGGCCATCATGACCCTGCTGCCTCATATGCTGGTCAAGGGCATGCTGGTCTATTCCGGCGGCGCTGCCCACGGCAAGCCCTACATCCATCTGGGTCCTGTGGCTCTGGATGCCGTGGGCAACCATTATGAGGAATGCAAGGCCGATTTCGAGATCTTCGGCCGCCGTTTCGCGGAAAAGGCCCGGGAACTGTTCCCCAATAAATAACTCTGGGCCGGAGCGAAACGACACAGACGCCGGAAAAGCCCGGAGCTGCGTCCGTTATCCCGCTCTTTGCGCCGCAAGCATATGCAAAAGCGGTCTGCTCTTTTGAGAGGGCAGGCCGCTTTTTCATTTCCCGGCAGGCAATGACGTTGTCCAACGCATACAGGGAAATACCTTTGTCCTCCTTTCCCTGCCGCTATGCCTGCCCTCTTCCCCTACTGTCCCCATCGAGACGAAAAATAGCCGACCTCCCGGCGCCCTCATGGTACTTGTGCATCTTTTTCCCGCTGCCTGAGACACCGTCCATGAGCACCGGGCTATGGGAACCGGTTAGCTTCAGAGCTGCCGCTGCCGTGCCATGCTTGTGCTGTTGCCCGAAGGACTGATCCATATTTGAGCCAGGAGGACCTTTTCCCCTCTGTGGAGCAGTGACAATAGTTGCAGGGAGTCCATCCAGCAGCTGCAAGAGGATATATTTTTCAAACGGGGGAGGACCGGCTGCAGGGCAAACAGTCTTTACCTGCTCAAGCCCCTTGAACTGCTCCTGAGCTTTTGCCTGCCCAATACGGTAGCTCGTTATGCTTTGACCAAACAAAAAGGGCCGCCCCCGAAGGAGCGGCCCCATATCAGCTTTGAGCAAAAACCTTATTTGAAGGCCTTTTCAAAGTTGGGCACGACCTGCTTTTTGCGGCTCATCACACCGGGCAGCCACACGCTGTCGCCGTCGGGCTTCACGCCGAAGGCCTTTTCGACCACGGCGGGATCGTCGGAGACGATCAGCATTTCAGAGCCTTCCTTCATGATGTCGGTCAGCAGCAGGAACACGCTGTGGCGGCCTTCGCCCTTGACCTTGGCGATTTCGGCTTTCAGGCCGTCTTTCACCTTGTCGAGGATGGACAGGTCGACGACTTCCAGCTGGCCGATACCGACCTTGTTGCCGTTCATGTCGAAGTCCTTGTAGTCACGGAAGACCAGGTCGGACATGGAGGCGCCGTCAACAGCGCTCTTCACGGTGAACATTTCCATACCGAGGGCCATGACGTCTTCCACGCCGGCGACCTTGGCCAGGGCTTCCACGGCCTTCTTGTCAGCTTCGGTACAGGTGGGGGACTTGAACATCACGGTGTCGGACAGGATGGCGCACAGCAGGCCACCGGCGATGGCTTTGGGCAGTTCCACACCGTAGAAGTCGTACATGTTTTTCAGCACGGTGCCGGTGCAGCCCACGGGCCAGATCCAGGCTTCCAGCGGGCTGGAGGTGGTCACATCGCCCAGCTTGTGGTGGTCAACGATACCCAGCACGGTGGCGGAGTCCATGCCCTTGGGGGCCTGGGCCAGGTCAGAGTAGTCGACCAGGTACAGGTCCTTACCGGCCACATCTTCCACAACCTGAGGAGCGGTCAGGCCGAACTTCTTCAGCACGAATTCGGTCTCAGGGGTAGGAGCACCCTGGGCGGCGGGGGTGACTTCAAAGCCACGCTTGCTGTACAGGTCAGCAGCGGCGATGGCGGAAATGATGCTGTCGGTATCGGGGTTCATGTGACCAAGAACGAGTGCAGCCATGGTATATCTCCTCTTTGGGAATTTCGTTGCACAGTTACGTGTGTAAGTTGCCTTACGCTTGTTACCTTTAGCACAAGACCTGGGGCTTGCCAAGCCCCCCATAAAAAAAAACCTGACTCGTTTTCCTGCAAAACAATATTTAACTATTTAATTTCTATTTATATTTTATTTTTATGACGAACTTGTGATTTTTTTATTTTTTCTGTGCCCTCGGATGCGCCTCATCATACAGGTGCATCAGCCGCTCCAGACTGACCCGCGTATAGCGCTGTGTGGTCGTCAAACGCTGGTGCCCCAGCAACTCCTGCACACTGCGCAGATCGGCACCGGCATCCAGCAGGTGGGTCGCGAACGAGTGCCGCAAGGCGTGGGGAGAGACGGGCTCCACGCCCGCGTTACGGCACAGCCTTTCTATACGGCGCATGGCTTCACGGCGGTCGAGGCGGCCGCCCCGCGCGCCCACGAACAGGGCTTTCTCATATTCGGGAGCCAGCGTCCCCCGCTGCTCGAGCCAGGCCCGCAATGCCGTCACGGACGTATCCGACAACGGTGACATGCGCTCGCGGGCCCCCTTGCCGAAAACTCGGACAACACCCTCTTCCAGCCGCAAATCCGTCACATCGAGCCCCAGGGCTTCGGAGATGCGCAGGCCGGATCCGTACAACAGCTCCGCCAGAGCATGATCCCGGGCCGCCAGGGCATCGCCGGTGGCAGGGGGGATGCGGGGAGAACCGGACACGGCCAGGGCATCGGGGGTATCCAGCACGGCAAAAGCCTGATCCACATTAAGGACGCGGGGGTGGCGCTGCTCCTGTTTGGGATTGCGCACCTGGGCCGCCACATTGTTCTCCGTGCGTCCCATGCGCTGCTGATAACGGAAGAACGTCCGTGCCGCCGCGAGCTTGCGGGCCATGGAGCTTTTAGCCTCTCCCAGCGCGTACAGACGGGCCAGCCAGGCCTGGATATGCTTTTTGCTCACCTCGGCCGGACGGGCAAGGCTGGCGCCGCGCTGTGCGAGGAAAAGGGCCAGCTGGCGCAGGTCCGTCCCGTAGGCGATCTGCGTCGTAGGCGAAAGGCCCCGCTGCACGTCCAGCCAGGCCAGGAAAGCTTCGATCTCCAGAGTAGTGCGGGGATCGAGCTCCTCTTCCACCGTATCCTTTTCTATGTGTCGTCCCATCTATACGGCCTCGTAGCGTGCGCCCGGCAAGCGCCGGATGCGTCCCATTATCTCCAGTCCCAGCAGCACCGGCGCCAGCTCTGCGGGGCTGCGTCCCAGGGCGGCCCCCAGGGCATCCACATGCAAAGGGCCCTGCTCCCGCAGCAGCGGGATGATAGTATCCTGTGCCGGAGACGCGGCAGCTGTGTCCGTATCCCCGGCTCCTTGCGTCGGCCTCTCTTCCCCGTTGCCGGAGTCGGCCTTTGGCGGCGTGTCCGTCTCCGGCGGCATGCAGGCAAAAAGCGTACGGGACAGCCCCGTGCCCTCGGCTTCAGCCCGGCGGCGACGTTCTGCGGCTTCCCGTGTCAGATGGTCGGCCTGCACGCCAAAGTCACGCAATGGGCCGGCAAGGTCTTCCAGCACATCTTCCGGCGCGAAAACCGGTTTGGCCCCCTGCCGGACAAGCTCCTGGCAGCCGAGACTCTGACCGGACAGGGCCGCTCCCGGTACGGCATAGACTTCCCGCCCCTGCTCCAGCGCCAGGCGCGAGGTGATGAGGGTCCCGGAACGGCTGGCGGCCTCCACCACGACCACGCCCAGAGAAAGACCGCTGATGATGCGGTTGCGGACAGGGAAATTTTCCCGCAGGGCCGGTGTGCCGGGAGCAAATTCAGAGACCAGCAGGCCCTTTGCCGCCATCCTGTCATATAAACGGGTATTGGCCCGGGGATACGGAACATCTATGCCCGTCCCCAGGACGGCGATACTGCTCCCTGTCCTGCCCAGCGCGGCTTCATGCGCCGCCTTGTCGATGCCCCAGGCCATGCCCGAGACCACCGTGATACCCCAGGAAGCAAAGGCTCCCGCCATATGTCCGGCCAGGGCCTGCCCCCGGGGCGTGGCCTTGCGCGAGCCGATGACGGCCACGGCCGGATTGGCCAGCAGAGAAAGATCCCCCAGGCAGTACAGCAAAACAGGGGCGTCGGGCAGTGTACGCAGCAGGGCCGGATAAGCGGCTTCATGCCACTGGACGACGACAGCGTCCAAATCACGGACGGCATCCCATTCCGCCCGTGCCGTGACCCGCCATGAGCCTGTGGAGAGTTCGGCGGCCTTGCCTTTGTCCACCCCGGCATCGGCCCATCTTTCCCTACCTTCCAGCGCGGCGAAGGCCGAACCGAAATGGCGGAGCAGCCGGCAGCAGGAACGGGCCCCCAACCCGCGGCAATGGCGCAGGGCAAGACCGGCCCAGTATTCACGCCGGGCGCGGTCATCCATATCGATCCAGCGGGCAGACAAGGGAGCTGCGGGAGCCTGATCCGTCATGGCCGCACCAGTCCTTTTTTGCGAATGAGATCAGCCGCTGCGGACGAAGGGAAACGCTGCACCACCTGCCGGAAAGCCTTGCCGGCGCCTGCCGTATCTCCCTGCTGCTTCAGGATCATCCCGGTACGCAACAGGGCATCGGCATTTTTATGGTGCCTGGGATACCGGGCCTCCACATTTCGGAAATGCGTCAGGGCCTCTTCGTTTCGGCCCTGGCTGGACAGGGCCTCGCCCAGCCAGTACTCGGCATTGGCCGCATAGGTCCCGGAAGGATGCTGTTCCAGCAAGGCCTGCATACGGGCCATGCCTTCGTCCAGACGGCCCGACAATATAAGATCCAGCCCTGCCTGATAAGCGGCCTTTTCATCAGTGACGGGAGCGGATGTGTCCGCCGTTGCCGTACCGGACGGGCTGTCTGTGCCGGGCGCAGGCCCTGCATCGTTGACCGCAGCAGGCTTTTCCGCACGCGCGGCCCCGGACGCCGTACCTGCTGCCGGTCTGGAAGCGGCGGCAGAAGTCACAGGCTGCCGTTTTTCGGACGTATCCGCGGAGGACGTCTGTGCGGAGGGGGCATCCTTTGCCCGGGCCGACATGCCCTTCCCGGCAGCAGCGGGACTGGTGGTCGCGGCGGTCGCGGATGGTGTTTTTTCCCGGGAGGAGCTTTCGTGACCTGCATGCACCTCCTGCCCTTTTGCAACAGACTGCCCCGTCACTTCTGCGGCATCGTCCCGCACCGCCGCCTCATTTTGACGGGATGAAGGCCCAGGCTCCACGGCCGGGGGCGGGCCTCCGGCCGTGCCGTCAGCAGGGGCGGCGCCATGATGGACAGGCAAGGGGCACTGCCCCTGATCACACTGCAAGAACTCCTCACGCACAGGGCCACGGTAAGCATGCACGGGCCTGCTGCTCCCGGACCACGGCAGCTGCCAGCTTTCCTGCGATTGCTGTGCTTCCGCGGCCGGAACAGCTACGGGATGCGACAGGGCAGGCAGGACAGCAAGGAAAAAGGACAGGCTAAGGGCATGTGCTTTCATGGGAGACTCCTGTCTTTTTTCTGCCCGATGCGCTCCGGCAATGCAAGCGCTGCTTGCAGCACAGCCATTTTTGAGGCACAACCAACACGAACTCGGCGTCTCCCTGCCGGAGAACCGGGATCCGGTGAATCTTTGGAGGAACAATGGGGAACTTTTTAGAGAGCGTGCGCGCCTTCATCGCTGACAATCCGCTGCTGCAGACAGGGCTGGACATGGGGAGCATCATTGTGCCCTTTGCCCTGCTCTATGCCTATTTCGGCCTTACCTTCATCGCCATCTGCGGCGAGATCATAGCCCTGCGGCGCAAGCGTTCCGCTTACAACAAATGTGCGCGGCAGCTGGCCTGCCTGAGCATGCTGCTGGGCTGGCTCATGCTGCTGGGGGGGCGTTTGTGGCTCATCATGGCGCTGGACGGTTTCGACTCCTACAGCATCATCGTCCTGCTCAGCGAAGCCACTTGGATGATGTTCGGTTTTGCGGCCATCGTTTCCTGCTGCTACTTCATGCTCTGGAAATTCCTGGCCAATTATCCCGTACTGCACATCGTCCTGGGCGCCATCGCCTTCCTGCAGGGCCTGATGACCTGTGTGGGCGTCATGGCCGTCACCCGCCTGTACAATGCCCTTTCCCTGCCTGAGGCCAGCAGCATCACCATCCCGCAGCTGTTCACGCCCCAGTTCGGTCAGGCTTACCTGAGCGCCCTGTGCTATACCCTGCCCCTGATCTTTGCCCTTGCCGGCGGCTTTGGCGCCGTGTGGCTGCTCCTGCGCCGCAAGGCCGATGACTTTGGCCGGGACTATTACAATACCATGGTCCCCTGGTGCACGCGCTGGGCCCGCAATGCCTGGGCCCTGCTCTGGCTGCTGCTGGTGGCATCCAGCGGGCTGGAGATCTGGCAGACCTGGCAGACCACCGGTGTGTTCATGCAGCAGGATGCCATCTTCCAGAGCCTCCGCGTGCTGCTCTGGCTTGTGCCCGCCCTGCTCTGGACCTTGGTCGCGCGCAGCGCCACTCCGCTGCGCCAGAAGCCTGCCCTTGTGATCGGCCTGCTGCTGTCCATGGGCTTCACCCTGCCCTATTTTATGGAACTGATCCGGCTTTAGCCGATACGACAGCCAGTGTGCCGCCATTCCTGGGAGGCATGCTGGCTGTCGTGCGTCCGGGCCGCTATCAGGAACGTTGCCCATGCCTCACGAATCGCCTGAAAAAAATTTCTATCCCCTTTTTCTGGACCTGAGCGGCCTGCACTGCCTTGTAGCCGGTCTGGGGGGCGTCGGCAGTCGCAAACTGCAGGGCCTGCTGCATTGCGCACCGGCCTCGATCCTGGCCCTGGACATGGAAGCCCCTGCCGCAGAGCTGCGTCCGCTGCTGGAGCAGCCCTGCGTCCGTTTCGAGCAGCGGCCCTTCCGTGACGAAGATCTGGACGGTCGTCAGCTTGTCTTCGCCGCCACGGGCAATGCCGATGTCAACAGGCATATCGCCCTCCTCTGCCGGGAACGCCATATCCTGTGCAACTGTATCGATGCCCCGGCGGAAGGCTCGTTCATCGTGCCCGCCGTGGCCCGCTCCGGCAGCATGGCGCTGGCCCTTTCCACCGGCGGCGCCAGCCCGGCCCTTTCCCGGCGCTGGAAGGGCGAGCTGACGACCTGGCTGGAGGCCCGCCAGAAAATGGTCCGTCTGATGGGACGGTTGCGTCCCATGGTCCTTGCCTTGCACGACGAGACAGGGCACAATACGGCCCTGTTCCGCGCTCTGGCCCAGTCGCCCCTGCAGGATCATCTGCAACAGGGCGACCGGCAGGCGTGCCTGCGCTGTCTGCAGGCCCTGCTGCCGCCAAAGCTGCACGACCGCATCCCGGAGTTGCTTGATGTTATCGCCTGAGACCTCCACCCTACTGACCCTGTGTTGTTACGGCGCTGCCACTGTGGCCGGTCTGGCCGGCATGCTGCTGCGCAATGCCTTCTGGCGGCGGCTGGGCTGCTGGCTGGCGGGGCTGGGATTCGTCTGCCAGACGTTTTCCCTCCTGCTCGGCTTCCACAAGACCATGCCCACGGGCCTGAGCCTTGGCGGCTATCTGCAGATGCTGGCCTGGTTCGTCCTGCTGTGCGGCCTTGTCAGCCGTCTGCGCTACAAGCAGGAAGCCCTGCTCCTGCTGGCCACGCCGCTGGCCCTCATCCTGTTCGCCGTTTCCGCCCCGTACCTTTCCGCCGTGGTGCAGGTGCCTCCCCAGCTCAAGGGCTCTTTCTACGCCCTGCACGTGGGGGCGCTGTTCCTCAGCATGGGCCTCATGACCCTGGCCTTTGCCGCCAGCTCCCTGTTCCTGTTCCTGGAACGGCGCATCAAAAGCAAGCAGCGCATGGAAGGGTTCTGGCAGGACATGCCGGCCCTCTCCCTGCTGGACAAGATCAACGCCTTCGGCGTGGCGGCCTCGTTCCCGCTGTACACGCTGGGTGTGGTCTCCGGCCTGTTCTGGGCCAAGCCCGTCTACGGCGCCACCTTTACCGGTGACCCCAAGGAAGTGGTCAGCATCATCGTCTGGCTGCTCATGGCCTATGTGTTCCACGGCCGTCTGGCCACCGGCTGGCGCGGCCGCAAGCCTGCCCGCCTGATGGTGCTGGTCTTCGGTCTGAGCCTTTTCTCCATCGTGGTCGTCAATACCCTGATGGAAACGCATCATTCCTTCATCAAACCTTAATCCACCGACGTTGATATGGATTGTGATATCGTACTTGTTGGCCTGAACCATCGCACCGCCGGTGTGGACGTGCGCGAACGTTTCGCCCTTGTGGATTTTTGCAGCCGGGAAAACTGGGCCCTGCCGTGTGACGACGTCATCGGTGAAGCCATGATCCTTTCCACCTGCAACCGTGTGGAACTGCTTGCCACCGGTCATGGCGATGTGGCGGGCCGTATCCTGGAACGCTGGGCCACCGCACGCGGTACCGACCCCGAAGAGCTCCGGCCCTATGTCTACATCTACAAGAACATGGATGCCGTGCGGCACCTGTTCTCCGTGGCTTCCAGCCTGGATTCCATGATCCTGGGCGAGCCCCAGATCCTGGGGCAGCTCAAGAGCGCCTACCGCAAGGCGGCCGCCTGCCACGCCACCGGCGTGATCCTCAACCGCCTGCTGCACAAGGCGTTCTCCGTGGCCAAACGCGTGCGCACCGAGACCGCCGTGGCCTCCAGCGCCGTGTCCATCAGCTATGCCGCCGTGGAACTGGCCAAGCGCATCTTCGGCGAGATGCAGCACCACAAGGCCATGCTGGTGGGCGCCGGTGAGATGGCCGAACTGGCCGCCACCCACCTGCTCCAGGCCGGTGTGGACGAGATCCTGGTGGCCAACCGTACGTTCTCGCGCGGTGAGGAACTGGCACGTCAGTTCAATGGCCGGGCCCTGCCTTTTGAATCCCTGGCCTCCCATCTGACGGAGGTGGACATCATCATCACGTCCACCGGTTCGCCGGATCCCGTCATCCGTGCCCGTGACATCCGCGGCGTGCTCAAGGCGCGCAAGAACCGGCCCATGTTCTTCATCGACATCGCCGTCCCCCGCGACATCGACCCCGACGTCAACGGCCTGGACAACGTCTACCTTTACGATATCGACGACCTCAAGGAAGTGGTGGAAGAGAACCTGGCCACCCGTCGCGACGAGGCCCAGAAAGCCGCCGAGATCGTGGACGAGGAAGTGGACATTTTCCGGCAGTGGCTGTGCAGTCTGGACGTGCAGCCCACCATCGTGGACCTCATCCAGCACGGCGAGAACGCCGCCCATGAAGAAGTGGCCCGTACCCTGAAGCGTCTGGGCCATGTGGACGACGCCACGCGCGAGGCCATCGAGGTCATGGCGCTGGCTCTGGTCCGCAAGCTGAACCACGATCCCATCATGTTCCTCAAGCGCGGCACCATGTCGCAGGAAGGCAGTGCGCCGCGCATCAGCCTCATGCGCCGCATCTTCAACCTTGACCAGGGCTGTACCTGTAGTGCCCGGAACAACGGAGAGCACGAATAATGCGCTATTTCCTCATCGATGACCTGCGTGCCGAAGAGACCAAGCGTCTGTGCGAACATCTGGATGCCATGGATCTGGGCGCCGGTCTGGACGGCATCTACTGGCTGCCCATCCCTGCCCATATGCTCAGCGCCGTGCAGAAGGAACACGAAAGCCAGTGCGGCCCCTATGTCATGGCGCTGGAATGCGAAGAGACCAGCCTGCGTCTGGAGCTGCTGGTGCGCGCCCGGGGCCGCATCCGCTGCGAATGTGTGGCCTATGCGTCGCCCGAACTGCAGCGGCACATGATGGACTACATCACGGATACCCTGAAAGAACTCAAGATCCCCAACTAAACGGAATGCCCTGCGGCATGATCCCCGTCCCCGAACTGCAAGCGCTCCCTTCCCGGCTGGCCCGCCTGTGCCTGGATGTGGAGCGCCTTTGTCGTCACAACCTGAAGATGGCTGATGGCGATACCTGGTTGCTGGCCGTTTCCGGCGGCGCGGATTCGACAGCCCTTTTATGCATCATGGCCCTGCTGGCCCCCCAGCATGACTGGCAGCTGCATGTGGCGACAGTGGACCATCAGCTGCGGCCGGAATCCGCCGAAGATGCCGCCTTCGTGGCCGGGCTCTGCCGGGGCTGGCGCATCCCCTGCCGCATCCTGACGGCGGATGTGCCCCGGCTGGCACGACAGGTGGGGCTGGGTACGGAAGAAGCGGCCCGGCGGGCGCGCTATGCCCTGCTGGAGCAAGCCCGTCAGGCTTGCGGCGCTTCAGCCATCCTGCTGGGACATCACCGGAGCGATGTGACCGAAGACCAGATGCTCCGCTTTCTGCGCGGTACCGGCTGGCCGGCACTGGGCGGCATGCGGGCCGAGGACGCGGAACGGCATCTGCTGCGTCCCCTGCTCCGCACGGACAAGCATGCCCTGAGAGAGCTGCTGCACTGCTGCGGCATCCTCTGGCGGGAAGACGCCAGCAATGCGGACACCCGCTATACCCGTAACCGTCTGCGGCATACCCTCCTCCCTCTCCTGCGGCAGGAGAACCCCCGCCTTGAGGACAGCTGCCTCAATCTCTGGGAGCTGGCAGGTATCGACGGGGAGTACTGGCAGCAGGAGCTGGAACACCATCTTGCCCGCACGCCCTGGCAGGAGGCGCCCGGCAGCATCACCCTGCCCCGCGCACTGTTGCGTGGGACGCATGCGGCTCTGCGGCTGCGTCTTTACCACCGGGCCGTGGCCCGGCTGGCCCGGCTCTCCGGCGGCCAGGCCCGTTCCGCCACGCTGCTGGCCCTGGATCAGGCCTGGCAGGAAGGCCGGGGCGGTACCACCTTTCAGCTGCCCGGCAGTATCATGGCCCATCTCAAGGGAGGCAGCATCCGCTTTTACGTCGAAAAACGGCAGGCTGTTCGGAAAAGCTGAGGAATTGCGCCACGCGCTGATGGCAACAGCGTGGCCTGCTTGCCTCCCGCACAGGAACCCGTCTTCCGCCCGGCACATCTTCCCTCAACGGCAGTGCGTACACCGTTCATTCCTTCTGCCGGAACGGCATATGTCCGGGGCTTCCCATCCCCACGCCTCACGCCCGACCTCCTTTTCCACCGCAGGCATAAAAAAAGAGCGTACCGGCAAGGTACGCTCCTCTTTTTTCGTTGATGCCATAAAAGGCTCAGTCCTTCAGGATCAGTTCCCGCACAGCCCGGATGATATCCGGTGCCCGCAGGCCCACCAGCTCGCGCAACTGGGCCTGGGAACCGTGTTCCACGAAGGCATCGCCGATACCCAGACGGCGGATGCGCTGGCCGCGCAGCAGGCCGTCATCGGCCCAGCGCTCCAGCACGGCCGAGGCAAAACCGCCTGCCAGGCAGCCTTCTTCCACAAAAACGATACGGTCGAACGTGCGGGCGATCTCGGCCAGCTGCGCCGCAGGCAGCGGCTTGAGCCAGATGGGATCGAAGACCAGCGGCCGGAAGCCGAACTCTTTTTCGATGGCTGCCGCGGCTTCCAGAGCCGGGCGCACACGGTTGCCCACGGCCACGATGGCCACCCGTTCCCCTTCCTGCATGATCTCACCCTGAGCAGAAGGCAGCAGGCGCAGTTCGGCATCCAGCGGGACCCCCATACCGGCACCGCGCGGATAGCGTACGGCGCAGGGCCCACCGGCCGTGGTGGCCGTCAGCAGGCAATGGCGCAGCATGTTCTCGTCACGGGGCGCCAGCAGGGTCATCTCGGGGATATGGCGCAAGTAGGCGATATCGAAGACACCATGATGCGTGGCCCCGTCCTCGCCCACCAGACCGGCCCTGTCCACACAGAAGGTCACGGGCAGTTTCTGCAGACAGACGTCATGGACGATCTGGTCATAGGCCCGCTGCAAAAAGGTGGAATAGATGGCCACCACGGGATGGAAGCCGCTGGCCGCCAGACCGGCGGCAAAGGTGACGGCGTGCTGTTCGCAGATACCCACGTCTACGAAGCGTTCCGGGAAGCGCTCTTCAAAAAGGTTCGTCCCGGTGCCTTCGGGCATGGCTGCAGTGATGGCCAGCAGACGGTCGTCTTTTTCCGCCAGCTCGACCAGGGTCTTGCCGAAGATACCGGTAAAGGAAGGCGTTTTGTTGCTGCTGGGGATGAGCAGGCCCGTTTCCGGCTCGAAGTGGCCCACACCATGGAAATGCGTGGGGTCTTTCTCCGCCGGGGCATAGCCCTTGCCCTTGCAGGTGCGCACATGCAGCAGCACCGGTCCGTCTTCCACGGCTGCCGCCATCTGCAAATGACGGCACAGGGCGGGCAGGTCGTGCCCGTCCACGGGCCCGATATAGGTGAAGCGGAAGGCCTCGAACAGCATGCCGGGCGTGAAAAAGGACTTGAAACTCCATTCGCCGCGCATGGCATACAGGGCCAGCTTCTGGCCGATGCGGGGGATGGAGCGCAAAAGCTGGAGCACATCCTTGCGCGTCTGCCGCACCCAGCGCCGGGACAGCGTACGGCTCAGGAACAGGGACAGGGCACCCACATTGGGCGAGATGGAGATCTCGTTGTCGTTGAGCACCACGATGAGCCGCCGTCCCATATGTCCGGCCAGGTTCAGGCCTTCAAAGGCCTCGCCTGCCGTCAGGGAGCCGTCACCGATGACGGCCAGCACATGTTCCTTGCCGCCGGCCAGATCGCGGGCCATGGCCATGCCAAGGGCCGCCGAGATGGACGTGGAGGAATGCCCTACCCCAAAGCGGTCATAGGGGCTCTCGCTGCGGCGCGGGAAGCCCGCGAGGCCCCCCAGGGTACGCAGGGTGTGGAACTGGGAAGCGCGTCCGGTCAGCAGCTTGTAGGCATAGGCCTGATGCCCTACGTCCCAGACGATCTTGTCCTGCTCCATGTTGAAGGTATGCAGCAGGGCCAGGGTCAGTTCCACGACCCCCAGCGAGGGAGCCAGATGCCCGCCGTTCTTGGACACCACATCGATGATGCGCTTGCGCAGCTCCGCAGCCAGCAGCGGGAGCTGTTCGTCAGAAAGATCCATCACCTGTTTCGGTGAGGTCAGGCTGTCCAGCAGGGACTGTGCAGTGTTTTCCGTCATTTCTCAGGCCGCTCTCGTGATGGTGTACTCGGCAAGGGCGCGCAGGAATTCGGCCTCGGGACCGCTGAAACCGGCCAGCGCGGCGCAGGCGGCATCCGCCTGTTCGCGGGCCAGGCGGCGGCTTTCGTCAAGCCCCACCAGCGCAGGATAGGTGTTCTTGCCCTGTTCGGCATCGCTGCCGGCGGGCTTGCCCAGGGTGGCCGTGTCGGAAACGACGTCCAGGATGTCGTCCGCGATCTGGAAAGCCACCCCCAGCGCGGCACCATAACGGCCGATGCGCTCGCACACATCGTCCGCAGCACCGGCCAGCAGCGCACCGCACACGCAGGAGGCCCGCAGCAGGGCCCCGGTCTTCATGGCATGCATGCGGCGCAGCTCCGCCATGCTCACGGGCGGCAGGCCGGTGTAGAGCATGTCCCACTCCTGTCCGCCCACCATGCCGGACGAACCGGCGGCACGGGCAAATTCCGCCACGGCCCGCAGCACCTGACCGGCGGGCAGCTCCACCCGGCACATATGGGCAAAGGCATCCGTCAGCAGGGCATCCCCGGCCAGGATGGCCGTGGCCTCGTCGAATGCCTTGTGGTTGGAGGGCTTGCCGCGGCGCAAATCGTCGTCATCCATGGCGGGCAGATCGTCATGGATCAGGGAATAGGTATGGACCATCTCGATGGCGGAGGCGAAGGGCAGCACGTCCTCCGGCTTCAGGCCGCACAGGGCGGCACAGCTCAGGCACAGGACAGGACGCAGACGCTTGCCGCCCGCCTGCAGGCTGTACAGCATGGATTCCCGCAACCGGGGCGGCATCTCCTGCCCGTCAAGACAGGTCGCCAGATAGCTTTCCACCAGCTTCCCGCGTTCTTTCAGCAGGGATTTCATGGCTTCTGTAGACATCATCATCGTTGCTCCACACTCTGTTGCAGGGGATCTTCCATATTTTCTTCCGGCCGGAACGCCCGGACCTGTCCTTCCTGCCAGACCGTCAGCTGCTGCCGGGCCTGCTCCAGCTGGCGCCGGCATTGCAGGGAACATTCCATGCCTTCCTGATACAGGGCCATCCCCTCTTCCAGCGACGGCTGCCCGTTCTCCAGGGCTTCCACGATCTCCTGCAGGCGCGCCATGCGCTCCTCAAAGGTCAGGTTCTTCTTGCTCGTTCTGGCTTTCATGCTTCATCATCTCCGGGCAGCGGGACGTGCTTCCAGCAGAGGTTCCGGGTCCACCGCCTGTCCCAGGACGATCAGGGAAAGGTGCAGATGCGGCCCCGTGACCCGTCCCGTGGACCCAACTTTGCCGATGACCTGGCCACGCCGGACCACATCGCCCGGTCGGACAAGGATACGGGACATGTGCAGGTAAGAAGTGAACACTCCCTGCCCGTGGTCAATATATACGGCATTGCCGGAAAAATACAAATCGTCGGCCAGCACGACCCGGCCGTCGGCGCAGGCCAGGATGGGCGTCCCTTCCGCACCGCGCAGGTCGAGCCCGCGATGCACGCCGCGCGGCTGATCATTGAAGACCCGCTTGAGTCCGAACTTGCTGGAAACGCTCCCCGGCACAGGCCGCGCAAAAGGGGCCGTCCACAAACGTTCCGGGCTGTAGTTGTCCAGGGCCTTGCCGGCCTTCTCCCGGTCCCTGCGGATGCGCTCCCGCACCTCTGCCGGGGGATCCACATATTTTTTGTCCACCCGCAGGGCCTGCACCGGACGCTTTTTGTCGAACAGGGCCACGCGGGCCTCCGCCTGCTGTCCGTCCTGCGTCCGCGTTTTCAGGTCAAGGCTTTTGGCGCTGCTGTCCAGCGGGACAGGCAGCAGGAACTCCGCCTGCCAGCCGCTCCCTGACGGCTGTGCCGCCATGACATGCTCACGCTCCAGCCAAAAGACGGTCACGGGACGTGCAGGTCCGTCACCGGAGACCTGTACGCGGATGGCGTCGCCGCGGGCCGCCCGTGCGGGAACGTCCAGATGCATGGCCGCCATGGCCGGGAAAGACCACAGCAGGAACAGGACCACTGCCCCCAGGATGCCGCTTACCGGCCGTTGGAAAAAAGAAGACTGTTCAGGCATGATCCCCTCCCTGTCCGTCATGAGGATGCACCGCGGTGATCCTGGCTTCCAGCTCCCCGTCCTGTAACAGGATGCGCACGTCCTGCCCGGCGCTGCTCTGCCCGGTCGAAGACAGCACGCGCCCTTCGTCCGTGCGTACCACGGCATAGCCGCGCCCCAGCGGAGCCAGCGGATTGCAGGCCGCCAGACGCAGCTCCAGACATTCCAGCCCGTGCCCGCGATGCGAGATACGCTCCTGCCCCAGACGCGCCAGATCACGCGTGCAATCCCGCACGGCCTGCTCACGACCGCGCACCATCAGATGCACGGCATTGCCAAGCTTTTGTTCCAGCAGGGCAAGACGCTGCTGCAGATGTGCCAGCCGTCCCGGCCCCGTGAGGGCCCGCAAACGCTCCTGGCTGTGCTGCAGGCTGCGCTCACGATCCCGTACCAGGCGTTCCCCGGCCTGGAGCAAACGTTGCCGCCACTGCTGCCATTGCTGCCCCGCCCCCTCAAGACGACGGGCGGGCGAACACAGGCGCAGGCCGCGCTCGCAACGCTGGAGCCGGTCTTCCTGCCGTTGCAGCCACCCCTGGCGTGCGCGCTCCAGCGCCAGGGAAAGCTCGTCCAGGCGCTGCCAGTATTCGCGCCGCAAGGGCCAGAGCAGCTGGGCCGCGTGGGAAGGGGTAGCCGCACGAACGTCGGCCGTCATGTCGGCCAGGGTCACGTCCACTTCATGGCCGATACCGGCCAGCACCGGGATCTTTGAGGAAAAAATGGCGGTCGCCACCTCTTCCTCGTTGAAGCACCAAAGGTCTTCCAGCGAACCGCCGCCCCGGATGATCACCGCGACCTGTGCCCAGCCCTGACGGTTGATCTCGTCCAGGGCCCGGCAGATCTGCCCGGCAGCGCCCTCCCCCTGCACCCTCACCGGGAACAGGCGCACTTCGGCCCCCAGGCCCCGCACGGAGGCCAGTTCCATGAAGTCATGGATGGCGGCCCCGGCAGGTGACGTCACCAGCGCCACGCGGCTGGGACTGGCAGGCAGCGGACGTTTGCGCTCCGCGGCAAAAAAACCGCGGGCAGCCAGCGCCTGTTTGCGCTCCTCGAAGGCCTGGGCCAGCAGGCCCTGCCCCCCGGCCTGCACCAGTTCCACGATCAGCTGGTATCGGCCGCGCGGCCCGTAGACACTGATCTGCCCGGCACAGAACAATTCGGAGCCCTGCCGCAGCAGACGTACGGGATCCGGCCGGGGCTCGGCGAAGATCTCGCCGGTCAGGGGGTCGAAGTTCCGGCCGCGCATCTGGCGGTCCCGGAACCAGACGCATTGCAGCTGGGCACCGGCATCCTTGAGGGTAAAATAGATATGCCCGGATCCGGGGAAAGACAGTTCTCCTATCTCGCCCCGGACCCAGACGAAGGGGAAGGTCCCCTCCAGAGTACGACGCATCCTGTCCGTCAGTTCAGTGACGGACAGGATGCGCTCTTGTTCACACGCAGCGGGCATGCAGGGGCTCCGCTGTCAGCCGTCCTAGGCGCGGCGCTCGGCCCAGGCCTTGCGCACGCCTTCCATCCACTGGGGCAGCGCGGTCTCCAGGGCATCCACGGGCAGTTCGCCCTTTTCGCCCGTACGGCGGTCCTTGCATTCCAGCACGCCGCGGGACAGGCCCTTGCCGCCCAGCACCAGCTGCATGGGCGCACCGATGAGGTCGGCATCCTTGAACTTGACGCCGGGGCGCTCTTCGCGGTCGTCCAGCAGCACGGTCACACCGGCCTTGCACAGCATGGCGTAGATCTCTTCGGCCTTGGCGCGGACTTCTTCCTTGCCGGGGTCGAGGTTGAGCAGGATGCATTCCACAGGAGCCACGGTGGGCGGAAAGATGATGCCGTGCTCGTCGTGGTTCTGTTCGATGGCGGAGGCCACCACGCGGGAGATGCCGATGCCGTAGCAGCCCATGATCATGACGTTTTCCTTGCCGTTCTCGTCCAGATACACGGCATGCATGGCGTCGCTGTACTTGGTGCCCAGCTTGAAGATGTGGCCCACTTCGATGCCCTTGGGCAGCTCGATGGCGCCGCCGCAGCGCGGGCAGGGGTCGCTCAGGGTGATGCAGCGCAGGTCAGCGTAGGCCGTGACCTTCACGTCGCGGCGCAGGTCCACGTGCACCAGATGCGCGTCAGCGGCGTTGGCGCCCACCACATAATCGGTGGCACCCTGCAGCTCGAGGTCGGCGTAGATGGGCACATCCAGACCCACGGGACCGGCAAAGCCCAGAGGCGCGGCCGTGACCTTTTCCACCACGGCGGCCGGAGCCAGTTCCACGGTGGTGGCGTTGAGCAGGTTCTTGAGCTTGATGTCGTTGACTTCGCGGTCGCCGCGCACCAGCACGGCCACGGTCTTGCCGTCCACCACGAAGAGCATGGTCTTGACCACCTGCGAAGGAGCCACCTTGAGCATGGCGCTCACTTCTTCCACGGTGTGGGCCGCAGGCGTGGCGACCTTTTCGTAGGGGGCGCAGGTCTCGGTGCAGGGGGTGCCGTTCCAGACAACTTCGGCGCGTTCCACGTTGGCGGCGTAGCTGCATTCGGTGCAGGCGGCGATGGTGTCTTCGCCGGTATCGGCCAGCACCATGAACTCGTGCGAGAAATTGCCGCCGATGGAGCCGGTGTCGGCTTCCACGGCGCGGAAGCGCAGGCCCAGACGCTTGAAGATGCGGCAGTAGGCGTCGTACATCAGCTTATAGCTTTCGTCGGCACCGGCATCGCTGGAATCGAAGGAATAGGCGTCCTTCATGACGAATTCACGGCCGCGCATCAGGCCGAAGCGGGGACGGATCTCGTCACGGAACTTGGTCTGGATCTGGTACAGACGCACGGGCAGCTGGCGGTAGGAGCGCACTTCGCCGCGCACCAGGTCGGTGATGACTTCCTCATGCGTGGGGCCAAGGCAGTAATCACGGTCGTTGCGGTCCTTGAAGCGCAGCAGCTCCTTGCCGTAGTACTCCCAGCGGCCGGTCTCTTTCCAGAGGTCGCCGGGGATGACCATGGGCATGAGCAGCTCGGAAAAACCGGCGGCGTCCATTTCCTCGCGCACCACGCGCTGCACGTTTTCCAGGGCCTTCAGGCCCAGAGGCAGGTAGATGTACACGCCGGAGGTGAGCTTGCGGACCATGCCGGCACGCAGCAGCAGCTTGTGGCTGACCACTTCCGCTTCGGAAGGGGATTCCTTGAGCGTGGGGATGTAGGTGGAGCTGAAACGCATCAGTGAGTTTCCTTTTCTTTAAGCAGTCGTTGAAGTTCTTCCATAAAAGCCGCGAGCAGGGCGTCCTGTCCCTTGACGGAACGGATGACTTCCCCCTTGCGGAAAATGATGCCTTTGTCGCGGCCGCCGGCCACGCCCAGATCGGCCTCGCGGGCCTCACCGGGGCCGTTGACCACACAGCCCATGACCGCGACCTTGATGTCCGCCGTGGATTCGGCCAGCGCATCCTCTACGGCACGCGCCAGACCGAAGAGGTCGATCTCCGTGCGCCCGCAGGTGGGACAGGAGATGATCTCCGGCCCGCGACGGCGCAGTCCCAGGGCCCGCAGGATCTCCCAGGCCACGGTCACTTCCTCGGCAGGATCGGCCGTGAGCGAGACGCGCAGGGTGTCGCCGATGCCCTCGTGCAGCAAAATGCCCAGACCCACAGCGGACTTGACCGTGCCGCGCATGAGCCCGCCCGCCTCGGTGACGCCGATGTGCAGCGGATAGTCGCAGGACTTGGCCAGCAGGCGGTAGGCCGCAATGGTATCGAGCACCGAAGAGGACTTGAGGGAGATCTTGGTATCGTAGAAGCCCCGGTCCTCCAGCATGCGCACATGACTGAGCGCGCTCTCCACCATGGCTTCCACGCAGGGGCCGCCATACTTCTGCAGCAGATGCTTTTCCACGGAACCGGAATTGACGCCCACCCGGATGACAGCGCCGTTGGCCTTGGCGGCATCCACCACGCGATCCACATGCTCGCGGGGCCCGATGTTGCCGGGATTGATGCGCAGGCCCTCCAGTCCGGCTTCCAGGGCAGCCAGCGCCAGACGGTAGTCGAAATGGATGTCCGCGATGAGGGGCACGGGCGAACCGTCACGCAGGGCCCGCAAGGCCTTGGCCGCCGTCATGTCGGGCACGGCCACGCGCACCGCTTCGCAACCGCGGCGCACAAGGCGGTCGATCTGGGCCAGCGTGGCTTCCACGTCACGGGTATCGGTATTGGTCATGCTCTGCACCATCACCGGCGCGCCGCCGCCGATGGCCAGCTTACCCAGCCTGATGCCCCGGCTGATACGTTTTTCCTGCATGGCAGACCTCGAAAAAATTGGTTTGCAACAAAAGTGCCGCCAGTGTCTTATGCTATTTCAGCAGGCAAGCCAAGTCCTGTAGGGGCCGGAAACATGGCGGCGCCACTCCCCGCATCCAGGACACCGAATCATGCCGCACGCCGGGGCAGGCTGTCCATCTCCAGCGCGGCCCATGCGGCCTTTCGCTGCCGCCATACTTGCCAGCCGTACGGCTTTTGCCTATAAACTCCCCATTCCAACGACATGTTCCGGGCGCTCCTGCGCCTTTTTTCCGCCTGCGCCACCGGCGCATGGCCCTGAACTTCCAAGCCCGCAAGGAGAGGCCATGTCCCTCAGCATCGGCATTGTGGGTCTGCCCAACGTGGGGAAATCCACCCTGTTCAACGCCCTGACCAAGGCTCAGAACGCGCAGGCCGCCAACTATCCTTTCTGTACCATCGAACCCAACAAGGCCACCGTGGCCGTGCCCGACGAGCGCGTGGACGCGCTTTCGGCCAAGGTCTCGCCCAAGAAGACCATCCACGCCAGCGTGGACTTCATCGACATCGCCGGTCTGGTGCGCGGCGCCAGCAAGGGCGAAGGCCTGGGCAACCAGTTCCTGGGCAACATCCGCGAATGCGCCGCCATCGTGGAAGTGGTGCGCTGCTTCGAAGATGAGAACATCACCCATGTGGACGGCAGCGTGGATCCCCTGCGCGACATCGATACCATCGAGACCGAACTTTTGCTGGCCGACCTGCAGAGCGTGGAACGCCGCCTGGAAAAGCTGCAGAAGATGGCCAAGGGCAGCAAGGACGCCAAGGCCGCCGCAGAGATCATGCAGGGCCTGCTGGAGCACCTCAATGCCGGTAACGGCGCCCGCTCCTTCGAACTGCCCGACAACGAGACCTTCCTCCAGTCCTGGCGTGAACTGGGCCTGCTGACCGCCAAGCCCGTCATCTACTGCGCCAACGTGGACGAAGCCGCCGTGGCCGACGGCAACGACTTTGTAGCCCGCGTGCAGCAGCTGGCCGAAGAACGCCATTCCGGTTTCGCCTGCATCTGCGCCAAGCTGGAAGAAGAGCTGCAGGGCCTTTCCGCCGAGGAGCAGGCCGAGATGCTCTCCTCCTACGGCATCTCGGAAAGCGGCTTGGTGCGCATCATCCGTACCGGCTATGACACGCTGGGCCTGTGCAGCTACTTCACCGCCGGTCCCGACGAAGTGCGCGCCTGGACCATCCACAAGGGCTGGAAGGCTCCCCAGGCTGCCGGTGTCATCCACACCGACTTCGAACGCGGCTTCATCCGCGCCGAAGTCATCTCCTACGCCGACTACATGAGCCACGAAAGCGAAGCCGCCTGCCGCTCCGACGGCGTGCTGCGCGTGGAAGGCAAGGAATACGTGGTGCAGGACGGCGACGTCATGCACTTCCTGTTCAACGTCTAGTAGCGGCAACAGGTCTGCGATCTTCACGAGGGACGGCGACAGCCGTCCCTTTTTTTATGCCTCCCGGCAACAGGGGCAGAAGCACAGCAGGCTCCTGCCGCAACCCGGATGCCTCCCTGACTCCTTCTTTGCCTTTCAATCATCCTTGCGACGATTGGACAATTTTTAGCGTCGATTTGATATTTCCCCCTCACTGCGGCCGCGCTAGGTTCGTTCCATGATCTTCCTCAAGGAGCTTGCCATGCGACGCAGATCCCTTCTTCCCCTTCTGGTCATCCTGATGTTCCTGTTCCCGCTGCTTCAGGCGGGGAACAGCCCTGCCAAAGGCCTGGACGGGCGGCAGCAGAGCATGGTGCTCGTGGCCGCCTACACCGCCAATGGCGATCTGGAACGCCTGCGCCCTGCCCTGGGCCAGGCGCTGGACGCCGGATTGACCATCAATGAAATCAAGGAAGTCCTGACCCATCTGTATGCCTACGTCGGCTTTCCCCGCAGCCTGAACGGACTGCAGGTCTTCATGGAAGTCCTGGAGCAGCGCCGTGCCCGTGGCATCACGGATGCGGAAGGAAAAGCCGCCTCTCCCCTGCCCTCCACCCTGGATCGGGATGCGTACGGCGCCCGTGTCCGGGCCGACCTTGCCGGACAAAAAGAGATCCAGCCCCCGTCCGGCGTCCTGGCTTTTGCCCCGGTCATCGATACTTTTTTGAAGGAACATCTTTTTGCGGACATCTTCGCCCGAGACGTGCTCGACCGCAAAGCCCGCGAACTGTGCACCATCGCCGCTCTGGCCAGCCTGCCCGGGCTGGAAGGCCAGCTGCAATTCCATATGGGAGGGGCCATGAACTGCGGCCTGAGCCCGGAAGAGCTGGAGGGCTTCCTTGACCTGCTGGCTGCCCGTGTCGGCAGACAGGAGGCGGATGCGGCCCGCACCGTGGCCCGAAAGGTGCTCGCCTCGCGCTGATGCCCCCTACCCAACTACGGAGGAAATGCCATGTCCGTGAACCGGAGACAGTTCATCAAGGCGGGCAGCCTTGCCCTGGGCTCCCTGGCTGTCCACAGCCTGCCGCTGCAAGCCCGCCCGGCAGAGGAAAAGGCCACCGTGTACTTCACGCCCGAGATCACCACGGAGAGCCTGCTGCGCATCTACGAAAAGGTCTGTGCCCCGTTGCAGGGGCGCATCGCCATCAAGCTCCATACCGGTGAGCCCCACGGCCCCAACATCCTGCCGCGCGACATGGTGCGGGCCCTGCAAGCCCGCATCCCGAAGAGCAGCATCGTGGAGTGCAACGTCCTCTACCCCAGCCCCCGCCAGACCACGGAAGGCCATCGCGAGACCCTGCGGACCAACGGCTGGACCTTCTGCCCGGTGGACATCATGGATGCCGACGGCGAAGTCTCCCTGCCCATCCCCGGCGGGCGACACCTTAAGGAAGTGGCCGTGGGCAAGAACCTGCTCAACTATGATTCCATGCTGGTGCTGACCCACTTCAAGGGCCACGTGATGGGCGGTTTTGGCGGTTCGCTCAAGAATATCGCCATCGGCTGCGCCTCCGGCAAAACAGGCAAGGCCCAGCTGCACAGCGACGGTACCAACCTGTGGGCGGGAGGGCCGCTGTTCATGGAGCGTATGGTGGAGGGCGGCAAGGCCATCACCACCCATTTCAAGGGGCATATGGCGTACATCAATGTCCTGCGCCGCATGTCCGTGGACTGTGACTGCGCAGGGACCAGCGCCGCCGAACCGACCGCCCCGGATATCGGCATCCTGGCATCCACCGACCTGCTGGCCGTGGACCAGGCTTCGGTGGACATGGTCTACGCTCTGCCCGAACAGCAGCGCCGCGATCTTGTGGAACGCATCGAGAGCCGCAGCGGCCTGCGCCAGCTGGAATATATGGAGACCCTGGGCATGGGCCATGCCCGCTACGATCTTGTTTCCCTGTCCTGACAGGAGGTCATGTCATGCGACGTTTCGCTTCCCTGCTCGCCCTTTGCGGCGGCCTGCTTGCCGCTGTCTGTATCGCCCCTTCCACAGTATCCGCCCGGGAGCCCGGCCAGGAGATCATCCGCTGCGGGCAGCAGACGCCCATCAAGGGCTCCCCCCGCTTTTTTACCGGGACCGTGCGCATCGATCCCCTGTACGCCGCCAACAACGCCATGCGCTCCAGCGGCGGCAGCGTCACCTTTGAACCCGGCTCCCGCTCCCACTGGCATATCCATCCTGTGGGACAGGTGCTCATCGTCACCGCCGGGGTCGGCCTGACCCAGGAATGGGGCAAGCCCATCCAGGAGATCAGGGCCGGGGACGTGGTCATCTGCCCCGCCAAGGTCAAGCACTGGCACGGCGCCGCTCCCGGCAGTGCCATGACGCATATCTCCATCTGTGAAGAAACAGAGCCCGGCAAGGTCGTGGAATGGCTGGAACCTGTTACCGACAGCCAGTACGCCAGCCGCTGAGCATAAAGGAGAGCAGCATGGAAAAGTACCACAACGGACGCCGTCAGATCCTGATGGCCCTCGCATCCCTCGCAGGCGGCCTGTTCCTTCCGGGCACGGGCCACACTGCCCCTCAAACGCAGGAGGCACAACGCATGCTCGTCGTCTTTTATTCCCATACGGGCAATACTCGCACCATCGCCCGGCACATCCAGGCCCTGACCGGCTGTGACCTGCTGGATCTGGAGCCCGTCACGCCCTATCCCCGCGACTATGACACGGTCGTCAGCCAGGCAAAAAAGGAAAAGCAGCAGGGCTTCCTGCCGCCGCTGAAAAATCCGCTGGATATGGTCAGCCGCTATGACGTCATCCTCGTGGGATCGCCCAGCTGGTGGGGCACCTTTGCCGGACCGGTGCGCACCTTCCTGTCCACGGCTGCCCTGGACGGAAAAACGCTCATCCCCTTCATCACGCACGAAGGCTCCGGCCTCGGCAGCGCGCCTGCCGACTTGCGCCGCCTCTGCCCTTCCGCAAAAACAGGCGAGGGGCTGGCCATACGCGGCAGCCGGGTGGATGGTGCCCGCCAGCAGGTGGAATCCTGGCTGCGGAAGGCAGGCCTGCTGCCTGCCTAAGAGGAAGGCTTCTGCGGAGCAGCTCCTCTTTCACATGTGCCCGCTGTTCCGGAAAAGCAGGAACAGCTGACGGATGCCGGCCAGTTTGACGAGGGCCGGTATCCCTGGACAAAATGCGTCCCCTTGAAAAGCAAGGGCGGCAGGATGTCTCCTGCCGCCCTCTTCGTCACAGTTCCATGCTTTTGGAAAAAAGATGCATGACCGCCACTCCGGCAACGATGAGGCCCAGCCCGATCATGGCCGGCAGGTCCAGTTTTTGGTGAAAGAAGAACCAGCCCACCAGGGAAACGATGACCACACCTATGCCTGACCACAAGGCATAGGCTATGCCCACGGGTACATATTTGACCACCACCGAGAGCAGGTAGAACGCCAGAGCATAGCCGCCGATGCAGAGCAGCGACGGCAACAAACGGGTGAATCCCTGCGTTTCCTTCAATGCCGAGGTGGCCACGATCTCCGAGCCGATGGCCAGCAGGAGCAACAACCAGTGCATGGGGCCTCCTATGCCTCCTGCGCCAGCAGCGCGGCCTCGTACAGGCCTTCGGCCAGCGTGGGATGGGCATGGATGGTATGGGCCACCTGTTCCAGGGTCAGGCCGTTGGCCACGCCCAGGGCGGCTTCCGCCACCAGGTCGGAGGCATGGGCGCCCACGATGTGCGCCCCCAGCAGACGACCGCCATCCGCAGCGGCCACCAGCTTGAAGAAGCCCGGCAGTTCGCCCATGGCCTGGGCCTTGCCCAGCTCGCGCATCTGGAAGGTGACGCAACGCACGTCCAGCCCCTGCTCACGGGCTTGCTGTTCGCTCAGGCCCACGCTGCCCACTTCGGGCGAGGTGAACACGCCGGAGGGCACGGCATCATAGCGCATGGCGCGCGGTTTTCCGCACAGGCTCTCCACCACGCACAGGCCTTCCATGGCCGCCACATGGGCCAGCATCACACGGGAGGGGCCCAGCAAATCACCGATGGCGTACACTTCGGGCAGGGAAGTCTTCAGGGCATCGTCCACCACGACCCAGCCGCGGCGGTCGGTCCCGATACCGGCTTCGGCCAGCCCCAGGCCTTCCGTGGCCGGGCAACGGCCCACGGTCACCAGCACCATGTCGGCTTCCACAGGCACTTCCTTCTGCTGGGCGGGCGTGGGCTTGTCCACGAAGGGAGAGGCCGTCAGCGTGGCACGGACCACGCCATCCTCCACCCGCACGTCCTTGAGGGTACGGCCCAGCTCGCAGGCGATGCGACGCTTCTTCATCTCGCGCTGCAGCAAGGTGCTGACATCGGCATCCATGGACGGCATGGGCAGCAGACGGTCCTGTCCTTCCACCACGGTCACCTGCGCGCCGAAGGCACGGTAGATGAACGCCATCTCGCAGCCGATGACACCACCGCCCACGATGATCAGGCGCTGCGGCACACGGTCCAGCTGCAGGGCATCATCGCTGCTCAGGATATGGGTGTGGTCAAAAGCCAGACCGGGCAGCTCCGCCACCCGGGAGCCGGTCGCCAGGATGAGAGCGTCGTTCTCCACCACTTCCACACTGCCGTCGGCCATGGTCACTTCCACATGACGGGCATCCAGCACCCTGCCGTGACCGGTGCACAGACGTACTTTGAGACGGGCGCAGGCCTTTTCCAGACCACCGCGCAGGATGCCGACGACCTTTTCCTTGCGGGCCAGCACGGCGGCCGGATCCGCACGGGGCGTCCCTTCGCAGGTGATGCCGAACTCGGCCAGGCGCAGGGCTGTCTCCAGAGCTTCGGCCGAAGCCTTGAGGGTCTTGGTGGGGATGCAGCCGGAATTGAGGCAGGTCCCGCCCAGATGGGCAGCCTCCACCAGCGTGACTTCCATGCCCGCGCGGGCGGCGGCAAAAGCCGCCGTATAGCCGCCGGGGCCACCACCGATGACGGTCAGACGTTTCATGCAGCCCTCCTGTTGCGCTGATGCATACTCAACAAGTTGATATACTGTAACTTTGCAAGAAATTGCAGCAGTGATTGTGGCGCATTTCACCGAGCCCGGTCAAGCCCCGGTACCCAAAAACATGGCCTTCCATGGCGGCGACGGCCCTCCGATTTTTGCAGGCAAAAAAACGGCCGGCAGTGTCACGGGGACCGCCGGCCGTTCTTTCTTACTCAACGACCCTGCTTGCCGCCTTTTTGATCTTGGCGATGTACAGATAGGTGACGACGACTGTCAAAACGATGAACAGCAAGGCCAGAGGACGTGTGAAGAACACCGTCCAGTCGCCGTTGGATATCAGCAGGGTCTGGCGGACCTTCTCCTCAAGCAGTTCGCCAAGGAAAAAGGCCACGATGAGCGTCGGCAGGTTCAGGGACATCTTGATCAGGACATAGCCGAATATGCCGAAACAGAACATGACCCAAACGTCAAAGACGTTGCCGTTATACACATAGGAACCCAGGATGCTGAAAACCAGGATGCAGGCATACAGGGCGGAACGGGGAATGTTGGTCAGCCTGCGCGCATAGCGGATGAAGAACGACCCCACGAACAGGGTGAAGATATTGGAGATGAACAACACCGCGAACAGGGCATAGAGCAGCGGGGCGTGGTCTTCCATGAAGCGGGGACCGGGAACGAGCCCCTTGATCATGAAGCCCCCCAGGATCAGGGCCGCAGCCAGGTTGCCGGGGATGCCGAGAGTCACGAGGGGCACGAGGTTGGGCCCGTTGACGGCATTGTTCCCCGCTTCCGAGGCCGCGATGCCTTCCAGGGCCCCCTTGCCGAACTTTTCGGGCGTCTTCGACTTGCGCCGGGCCCACAGATAGCTCAGATACGCCCCGACAGTGGTCCCGATACCGGGCACGATGCCGACGATGGAGCCGATCACGGTCGAACGCCCGATCGTGGGCAGGCACATCTTGAATTCCTTGCCCGTCATGCGGTTGTCGTCAGGATCGGAGCTGACGGGCACCTGCTGCATCGCCCCCTTCCCGTTGAGCCGCTGCCGGAAGTAATTTTCCGCCTGCAGCAGCACTTCGGAAAAGGCCAGCAGGCCGATGACCATGGGCATGAGGCTGATGCCGTCAGAAAGTTCAATGATGCCGAAGGTGAAACGCAGGGTACCGTATTCCGGGTCAGTGCCGACAGTGGCCAGCAGCAGCCCCAGGGCGGTGGACAGCAGCCCCCGCAAGGGGTCGGCCGTGGCAGCCACGGAGATGACGACAAGAGAGAACAGCACCACCATGCTGTATTCCGGCGGACCGATATGCAGGGCGACAGCGGCTACCGGAGCAGCAAGGAAGATCAGCACCAGGTCCGACAGGGCATCGGCCGTGACCGAAGAAAACAGCGCCGTCTGCATGGCCTTGCCGCTCTTGCCCTGCATGGCCAGCGGATGACCGTCGAAGGTGGTGCACATGGCCTGGGGCGTCCCCGGGATGTTGAACAAAATGGCGGGAAGGGAACCGCCAAAGTTGCCGCCCTTGGAAAGGCCCATGAGCATGGCGATGCCGGGGATGGGCCCCAGGTAATACGTGAACGGGAGCAGGAGCACGATGGCCATGGTATCCGTCAGACCGGGGATGGCCCCCATGATGGCCCCGCAAAAAACACCGACAAATGCCCAGAAAAAATTCTCCCAGCAAAGGACAAGATCCAGGGCACCCATGAGATTCTCAAGCATATTCCGCTCCGGGAAAACGATCAGCTAAAAAAGAAGGCCGGCCGGCAGGGGATACTTGAGCAGCTGGACCACGATGATGTAGATCCCGCCAAGCAGCCCGCATGTCGTCAGAGATATCCTCCAGAAGTTCCTTTCTGCAAAGAACAGCATGTACAAAGGACAAAAGACCGCACTCGAAACAAAGAAACCGATCTTTTCAACACAAAGCAAAAAAACGATATAACTCAGGACAAGTACCAGGATCTTGACGGCAAGGTCCTTCGAGATGTCGGAACCTTCCCGGAAAAAGGCCAGGGTGATCCGCCGCCCCTTGTTCCGCAGGAACATCAGGGCCGCAGGGATGGCCACAAGGATCACTGTCAATCTGGGATAAAACGCCTGTTCTTCTCCGACGACCTGCTGCGGGATGATCCAGAACCACAGCAGGAGGCAGGCAAACAGGAACAGGCCCCCGATAAGGCGGTCGACAGACATCGCTTCCTCCATCTTGTCCCGGAGGCGGGGCCTCCGGGACGGTTGGCTGCTCTACTTCTTGCTCCCCTGCTTGTTGTACTTCAGCATCTCCTGCACGGCGATGGTGGAGTTACGGGAAAATTCCCGGTATTCCTTGCCGTTGAGGAAAGCAGGGGTAAAGCCTGCGGCGTGCATCTTGTCCAGGAGCTCCTTGTTCTGCATGACCTTGGCCAGAGCCTGTTCCCACTTGAGCCGGATGGCTTCCGGCGTCCCGTTGGGGAAAGCAAAGCCGTACATCAGCGACGTGGCAAAGGGGGCGCCCATATCACGCAGCTTGGGCACATCGGGGAAGAAGGGGACTTCAGCCGTGCCCAGGTTGGCGATGATGATCAGGTCCCCCTTGCGGGCGGCCTGGAAGCCGGCCGTACCCGTACCGAGGTCACACACGTCGATGTGATCGCCCAGCAGATCCGCCGTGGCCGGGCCGCCGCTCTTGTACATCACCTGGTTGAACGAGACGCCTTCCTTGATGCCGGCAGCCTTGACCACTTCCAGGCCTTCCTGGCTGGCACCGTGCCCGATGGCTACTTCACCGGGATGGGTCCGGGCATATTCCACCAGCTCCTGCCAGGTCTTGTAGGGCTTGTCGGGCCGGGTGAGCAGCAGACGGTCGTGGGGCATGTACGCCCCCACGAAGGCGATCTTGTCCATGTCATAGGCGGGCGCGCCCAGAAAATACGTAGCGACGAACGCATTGCCTATGGAACCTCCCAGTACCGTATACCCGTCGGGACGTGCCTTGAGGCCAAAATTCAGGCCCGGGATGCCGCTCCCCCCGCCTTTGTTGACGATGACCAGAGGCTGGCCGATCTCTTTGGACAAATAGTCCGCCACCATCCGCACCGTGATGTCGGCGGCTCCGCCCGGAGCAAACGGAACGATACAGGTAATGGCCTTGTCAGGGTACTCCGCCCGCGCGGGCAAGGCACCCAGCATAAGTCCAACTGCCAGAATCAGACCAAGAATCTTTTTCATACCTGTCTCCTGTATAATGCAGGCCGGAACACAATGTCCCCGCTCTTTAGGGGCTTAACGAAGCAGATAGGGAATATTCACATACAATGCCTGTTCAGGGCACTCCACCTCGCACGGCAGACAGAACCAGCAGTTGCGGTAATGGCCGGTCGGGCCGCCGCAGGAAAGGCAGCGCGAGGCCTCGGTACGGGCCTGTTCCGCGGTGAAGACGTCCGTCGTCTCCGCAAAATCGCCCTTGCCCGTGCACACATGACCACTGCCCTGCTGCCGTTCATGACGGCAGGGCTCCGCGATGTCCAGAACATAATCATCAATGAAGGGACCGGGATAGCTGCGTTCATAGTACAGGTCGCTGCCTTCCAGCAGGCGCAGGACAGATGTGGCCGCCTGCCGCCCCGATGCCATGGCCCGAATGGCGGAAGAAGCCCCGCCCACCATGTCCCCGGCAACGAAGAGGGGCTTTTCGCCTGCCTGCAGGGTGACGGGATCGACGCTGACGCCTCCCGCAAGGGATGCGAGCTGCCTGTCCGGCTGCTGGCCGATGGCCCAGATGATGGTATCCGCCGGGAAGGCCCGTTCCTCATCAGGATCGAAATCGGGATAGTCCACGCACTGGCCGGGCAATTTTGCCATATCGTGACGGCAGTACAGTGTCAGCCCGCCTGCGTCAGTGATGCGTTCCGGGGCCCAGGTAAAGGCAAAGCGCACGCCCAGGGCCCTGGCCTTTTCCAGGTCTTCGCGGTCGGCCTTGAAGTCGTCCACCGTACGGCGATAGACGACCAGGACCTTTTCCGCACCGCAGCGGACCGCCGCCTGGGCACAATCCAGCGCCACATAGCCGCCGCCCACGATCACGACGTTGCCGGAAAGTTCCCTGCCCTGCCCGGACCGGACGCGGGTCAGGAAATCCAGAGCCTGCAAGGTCCCCGGCAGCTGTTCGCCGCTGATGCCCGAAGCGCGCCCCTCCCCGGCACCCAGGGCCAGAATGACCGCATCATGCGCAGCCTGCAGGGCCTCCAGGCCCGCCTTGTCGATGCGCTGTCCCAGATGGAAGGTCACACCGCCTTTTTCAAGCATGGCGATCTGGCCGTCCAGCACGCTGTCAGGGAGCTTCCAGAGCGGCAGGACGCTGCACAGCAGACCGCCGGCCTTCGGGGCGGCATCATAGACGGCGACGTCATGCCCGGCCCGGCGCAGGTCATATGCGGCCAGCATACCGGCAGGCCCGGCACCGACGATGGCCACCTTTTTGCCTGTCGCGGCAGCCGGACACAGTTCCCCATCCGGCATACCGGCAAAAAGATAGCGCTTGAGCCCGTTGATGCTGACCGCCTGCCCGTCCACGTCCCGGCGGTTGCAGGCATGCTCGCAGGGATGGTCGCAGATCCTGCAGATGACGGGGGCAAAAGGCAGCACATCAGCGATCAGCTGGCGGGCCCGGTCTTCCTGGCCCCTGGCGATGAGCTGCACGTACCCCTGGACATTGAGCCCCAGAGGACAGGCCCCGGAACAGGGAGCCCGGTTGATGCGGATATTGTCCAGCACGCATTTTTCAGCGCAGTGGCCACAAAAAATGCACTTGCTTTTGTCGACGACGATATTGTCCGTCAAGGCTTCAAGGATGTTTTCAGCGCTCATGACACACCTACATCTTTATGATTGGCGCATAGGAAATGCGGATATCATCAAACGAATCCCCCTGCTTCAGCACGATGTGCTTCATCCAGTGTTCATCATCCTTCATCGGATAGTCGGAGCGCATGTGCCAGAGGCCCCAGCGGCTTTCCTTGCGTTCCTTGGAGGCCAGGGCGCTCATGGCCGCGCAATGGATGATGTTCTCGACCTCATAGGCCTTGAACAGGTCGTGCTTGTTGGCGATCCTGACGTCTGTCCTGAGTTCCTTCTTGAAACGGTCCATCCACCAGAGGGCCCTGTCGAGCTTGTATTCGTTCTTGGGCGGACGGATGTAATCGTTGATCAGGCGGCGCACCTTGTATTCGAACTCCTCGATGGGGATCTTGCCGTCAGCCTGGGCAAGCTTGGCATCACGATCCCGGATGACCTCCAGGACCTGCTCCTCATCCAGCGGCATGTCAGGCAGCGTGCTGGCGTATTCCGTAGCGTTCTCCGCCGTGATCTGGCCAAAGGTGAACGCGCCGCTCAAATGGGCCCGGGCCACCAGGGAGACGTCGCCCGCCGCATACAGGCCGGGCACCGAGCTCTCGCCCTTCTCGTTGATGCGGATGCCCGTAAGGCCATGCCCGCCGCAAAGGTAGCAGTCCGTGGGCCAGAGCTCGATCTCGCCGGTGCGGAAGTCGACACCGCGCCCCTTGAAGAACCGCTCCTGCACCGGTCGTTCGGTGGAGAACAGCAGGTCTTCCACTTCGCGGATCTTCTCTTCGCTCATGTGACGCATGTCGATGCGCATGGGACCGCGCTCGGCAAGGTGCTCCATGTGCATGAGGTGGATGCCGGGATGGTCTTCCTGGAACTCCTGGGCAAAGGCGTTGAGCAGGTGTGCGCCGCGGGTCAGGGTGATGTACAGGAGGGGCGCGTTGATGTCCTTGATGATGTAATAGACCAGCGTATATTCGAAGCCGGAAAGCTCCGCACCGGCACGGTAGGCCATGACGTAGCCGTCACCGGTATTGCCCGGGAAGTCATAGACGCCGTACAGATAGCCGTTGGCAGGCAGACCGAAACGGGCCGTGCCGCCGGAACAGAGGATGACGCTCTTGGCCTTGCAGACCACGATCTCTCCCGTACGGACGTTGATGCCCACAGCGCCGCTGATCCTGTCGCCGTCCTTCAAAAGACGTACGGTCATGATGCGGTTGTAGACCTCGGCGCCGTACTCATAGGCTTTTTTGGCCAGTATCGTCTTGAGCTCCGGCTCCTTCATGGTGATGCAGAACTTGCCCTTGGAGTGGATCTGCAGCTTGTCGAACTGCCCTTTTTCATCCACGGGGAAGCAGACCCCCCAGTCCATGAGCTCTTTCATGACGGCCCAGGTCCGTTTGGCCATGGCATAGTTGACGGGCTCGTCCATGATGCCCTGGCAGGCTTCCCTGTTGGTCTCCACATACAGCTCGGGGGTCTCTTCGGTCCCGGGCACAGCCACGATGTTCATGGCGTCCATGCCGCGGGCGATGCACCCGGAATACTGCATGTCTCCTTTTTCAAACACGACGACCCGCTGCCCGGGGTCCATCTGTTTGGCCCGTATAGCCGCCATCACGCCGGCGCTACCGCCGCCGACAATCAGCACATCTGCACTCAGGGTCATGTATGGCTGCATACATCGTCTCCTTTTTTGCCACATATGCTATGGTTCTATATAGCAGTTAAAAGACCAAAAAAAGGGAGCCGAGTCCCTTTTCCCAAAACGACATCACTTCCTGAATTCATGGAAGCGCATGAGCCCGAAGGGACAGGACCGGATCAGACTGCGCCGGAACTCCACGATGCGATCCTCATAGGTCATGGAAAGCATGTTGGAACGGATCATGGGGGTCCCTTCCTTCTCTTCCAGATAATGCGCCACATCCCGGGAGGCGCATTCCACCCCCAGCTGCTCACAGCTGCGCAACACGGGGAAATGGCAGTACTTTTCTATCAGCAGATACAGCGAAAGCTCTTCCATCTCTGCCGGAGAGATGTTCATGAGCCCTTCTCCGAACGGGAGCGGGATGTAGGACTCGCTCATGACGACGGGACAGAACGTCTCGCCGTCCTTCCCCAGGAACACACGGCTGACCTTAAGGAACTCCTGGATGTCCGGCGCCGGCGAAAAATCGCTGATGACGGGATCGGTCCGCGAGGCCTTGGCTATGGATATCGTCCTCACACGCAGCGAGGTATCCTGGTCCGTAAGGCTTTTGCGCAACCTGTAGTACTTCACGTTGTTCCTATCCAGGGTGTTCTCGGCCACGAAGGTGCCCTTGCCCTGGATCCGGCTCAGATAGCCCTTGTGGACCATGTTTTCCAGCGCCTTGCGGACAGTCCCGACGCTGATCCCCATGGTCGCGGCGATCTCGCGCTCGGAGGGCAGCTGCATGCCGGCCTTCCAGTCCTGGCAGATGATCTTGTCGATCAGGGTCTGCTGCAGACGGTAGTACATGGGCAGGGCCTCGGAATAACGGGGGGAGAGCTGCAAAGGTTGCATAACATCCTTCTTTAAAAGTTAAGTGCTATATAGCTCTATATCAAATTTGTCGTCAAGGCCAAAATTCCCTGAGACGGGCACCTCCCAGGGGCCCGAGGAGCATCTCTCGGGAATGCTGGCATAAAAAAATCATATATTCATGCATGTTAAACGGACACATCCCGCTTTTTCGGTATCAAAAAATTATGAAATCTTTTATAAAAAATAGGGGAGCCCCGTGTACGAAAGCTCCCCTGCCGTCAGTCACTACTTGCCGTGCTTGGCGTTCCACTGATCGGAATTGGGGAAGAACAGGGGCTGCCCGTACTTGTCCTTGCCGAAATCACGGATGATGGTCTGGGCTTCATCGCCCACCAGCCAGTCCGCGAACTTCAGGGCCGCATCCTTGTGGACCTGGGGAAATTTGTCGGGATTGACCCGGATGATGGCGATAAGGTTGAGCATGATGGGGTCGTTCTCCACCAGAGGCACGACCTTGACCGTATCCTTGAGGGTCAGCCAGGTGGCGCGGTCCATCAGGGTGTAGGCCTGCTTCTTGTCCGTATAGAGCGTCGTGGCCTTGTTGCCCTTGGCGCCGTCGGCATAGACCTCATACCAGGCGCCAGCGGGCTGGATGCCGGCAGCCTGCCAGATGTCCATTTCCTTGACATGGGTACCGGACTTGTCCCCGCGGGAGACGAAGGGCACACCGGCCTTGGCGATGGTGGCAAAGGCCTCGGCAGCGCTCTTCATGCCCTTGATGCCCGCCGGGTCACCGGCAGGGCCCAGGATGACGAAGTCATTGTACATGACATCGCGGCGATCCACACCGAAACCGGCAGCCACAAAGGCGTCCTCAAGCTTGCGGGCATGGACCATCACCAGGTCGAAGGTGCCGCTTTCCGCCTTTTTCAGGGTCTTGCCGGTCCCGGCTTTTTCCATGCTGATGGCGATACCGGTCTTTTTGCTGAAGGTATCGGCCAGCAGCGGCAGGATACCGGCATCCACCGGACCGATGGTGCTGGAGATCTTCAGGCTGTCCGCGGCCTGGACGGGGACGGACAAGGGGAACAGACACAGCAGGCAGACCAGGCTGGCCATACGGGAAAACTTCATGGTGCTTCCTCCAGATGAACTTGCAGCCGGGCGGGATGCCCGGCCTTACGTCGCTTCCGGCCACTGTGCCCCAAAAAAAACTTTCGGACAATACACAAGACCCATGGCGGCACACGTCCGGCCAGACATGGCGTCCATACAGGCCATTACAGCCTGTTTTCCGCCTTGCCGCGGCAGCATGAACGGCCGGTCTGCCCCGCAGGCGATACATTTATGCTCTTTTTTTGCCAGATCCTCTCTTCCGCTGTTCAGGCTACGACAAGTTGTTTATATTCAAAGTCGTTGCAGCCTTTTTCTTCTAAGGATGTTCCCATGCTCGACCCGCACGCTGAACTGCTCCGCATCAATGCCCGCATCAAGGAGATCCTGCTCCAGCACATGCCCCGCACGGGCACGTACCACAGCCCCGTGCCCGGACTGGTCACGCGCAGGCTCGAGACCTGCCACACCACCACGACCTGCCTCGGCAAGCCTTCGGCATCCATCATCGTGCAAGGAGAAAAGATCGCCATGCTGGGGGACCGGGAGATCCATTACGGGGAGGGCCAGTGCCTGGTCACGGGCGTCGACATGCCCAACGCCTTCCGCGTCCTCCAGGCCTGCCATGACCACCCCTTCCTGGCCATGTCGCTGGAGCTGGACAGGAGCCTGACCGGCCAGATGGTCAAGGAACTGGCCGATGCCGTCCCGCCTGCGGCCCGCCCGGACAGCGGCGTCATCCTGGGCACGACCAGCCCCGAACTGCTGGATGCCTTCCTGCGTCTGGCCCGCCTGCTGGATACGCCGGAACGGATCCCCATCCTTGCGCCGCTGGTCATCCGCGAGATCCACTACCTGCTGCTCATCGGGCCGCAGGGCGCCGGGCTGCGTCAGCTCAATACCCACGGCACCCAGGCCAACAGCATCGCCCAGGCTACGGACTGGCTCCGCAAGAACTACCGCAAGCCCCTGCTGGTGAGCCAGCTGGCCCGCCAGGTCAACATGGGCACATCGACCTTCCACCGGCATTTCAAGGAGGTCACGGGCATGAGCCCGCTGCAGTATCACAAGCGGCTGCGCCTGTACGAGGCCCAGCGTCTGATGCTGGCCGGCGAGATGGATGCGGGCAGCGCGGGGCTGGCTGTAGGCTACGAAAGCACGGCCCAGTTCAATCGTGAGTACAAGCGCCTCTTTGGCGAACCGCCCCTCCGCGATCTGAAAAGGATGCGCCGCCACGACGCCTGCCCCTCTGAAAACTCCCACTGAGCGCCGAAAAACGTATTGCAAGGCTCGGAGAAACTGCGTAAAAAAAATTCCTGCCTTTAACGGCAGGATTCAACGTTTTTTGCGCTATGCGCACACAGAGCACAGAGGAGTGCACCCATGTCTTACGCTCAACGAGTCATTGAAGGCCTGAAACAGAAGTACGCCAGCGAACCTGTCTTCCTCCAGGCCGTGGAAGAAGTGCTGATGACCCTCCAGCCCCTGCTGGACAAAGACGCCAAGTACGAAAAGTACAAGATCCTCGAGCGCATCACCGAGCCCGAACGCATCATCAGCTTCCGCGTGGAATGGGTGGACGACAAGGGTGAGATCCAGGTCAACCGCGGCTACCGCGTGCAGTACAACTCCGCCATCGGCCCCTACAAGGGCGGCCTGCGCTTCCATCCCAGCGTGAACCTGGGCATCCTCAAGTTCCTGGGCTTCGAACAGATCTTCAAGAACTCCCTGACCGGTCTGGCCATCGGCGGCGGCAAGGGCGGTTCCGACTTCGATCCCAAGGGCAAGTCCGAGACCGAAGTCATGCGCTTCTGCCAGGCCTTCATGACCGAGCTGCACCGTCACATCGGTGCCACCATCGACGTGCCCGCCGGTGACATCGGCGTGGGCGGCCGCGAAGTGGGCTACATGTTCGGCCAGTTCAAGCGCCTGACCCGCAGCTACGAAGGCGTGCTGACCGGCAAGAACCTGCTCTTCGGCGGTTCCCTGGCCCGTACGGAAGCCACCGGCTACGGTGCCGTGTATTTTGCCCAGAACATGCTGGAAGACCGCGGCGAAAGCCTGGAAGGCAAAGTCTGCGCCGTTTCCGGTGCCGGCAACGTGGCCACCTACTGCTGCGAAAAACTGCTCCAGCTGGGCGCCAAGCCCGTCACCGTGTCCGACTCCCGCGGCATGATCTATGATCCCGAAGGCATCAAGGTCGACGTGCTCAAGCAGGTGAAGGAAGTGGAACGCGCTTCCCTGACCCGTTACGCCGAACTGGTGCCTACCGCCAAGCACACCCCTGTGGCCGAATACCCCGAAGGCCGCAATGCCGTGTGGTCCGTGCCCTGCTTCGCCGCCTTCCCCTGCGCCACCCAGAACGAACTGAACCTGGCTGACGCCAAGGCCCTGCTGGCCAACGGCTGCAAGTGCGTGGCCGAAGGCGCCAACATGCCCTCCACCCTGGAAGCCGTGCACGCCTTCCTGGAAGCCGGTATCGCCTACGGCCCGGCCAAGGCTGCCAACGCCGGCGGCGTGGCCACCAGCCAGCTGGAAATGCAGCAGAACGCCGGCATGCAGAGCTGGACCTTCGAGACCGTCGACGGCAAGCTGAAGGACATCATGGGCAACATCTACAAGAATGCTGCCGAGACCGCCAAGGAATTCGGCCAGCCCGGCAACCTGGTGCTGGGTGCCAACATCGCCGGCTTCCGCAAGGTGGCCGATGCCATGATCGCTCAGGGCGTCTGCTAGCGCTCCCCTCCAAACAGCAATGAAAAAAGCCCGGCCATGCCGGGCTTTTTTCATTGCATCACACAAAAACGCGTGCGCGGAGGGCCTGCCTACCAGTCTTCGTTATGGACACGTTCAGCGCGGAAGCGTTCCTGAGCCTTGAACTCCTGATCCGTATGTCCAAGCACGATCAGGCTCAGGGGACGGATGTTCTCCGGCATGTGGAAGATCTCGCGGAACGGCCGGGCCCTGTCCTCGATGGGATGCAGACCGCACCAGACCGTGCCGATGTTCAGGGCACGCGCCGCCAGCATGAAGTTCTGCGTGGCCGCCGAGCAATCCTGGACCCAGAACCCGGGGGTCTTCTCTTCGTTCAGATCGGCGCAGATGATGACGGCTGCGGCTGCGCCTGCCGCCATCTTGGCGTAGGGATGGACCTCCGCCACCTTGCGCAGCATCTCGCGGTCACGGATCACGACAAAATGCCAGAGCTGGCGGTTGTTGGCGCTGGGAGCGCACATGGCGGCCTCCAGCATGCGGTCCATATCTTCCTGGCTGACGGGTTCGTCGGTGAAGGAACGGATACTGCGCCGGGTCCTGATCGCTTCAAACAAGTCCATAGGTACTCCCTTGCGGCTTTGGCCGCCTTTTTTTATGATAGTTCCCCTGCAAACGGCATGCCCAACCGGTCCGGGACCGGCGCATGACGTGCGGGTTCGCACCTGCCCCGGAGGTACAAATGCATTTTGAACTGCTCGATGAACTGGTCATCATTTTCCTGCTTTCCATCGTCGTCAACCTTGTATGCAACAAGATAAAGCTGACGGCAACCGTAGGATTTTTGCTGACCGGCGTATTGTGCGGGCCTTCCCTGCTGGGCATCGTGGACAGCCAGTCCATCAGCGATGTGGCGGAGCTGGGCGTGGCCATGCTGCTGTTCACCATCGGTATGGAGCTGTCCGGCGAGGCCCTGAGCCGCCTGAAACGCCCCGTGTTCCTGGGGGGCAGCCTGCAGATCGGCCTGACGGTGCTGGCCATAGCCGGTCTCACCGCCCTTCTGGACGGGACAAGCCTGCCCAGCGGTATTTTCTGGGGCTGTCTCGTGGCCCTGTCCTCTTCGGCCATCGTCTTGCAGATCTTCCAGCAGAAAGGCCTCACCAGCACGCCGACGGGGCGTCTTTCTCTGGCCATCCTTGTTTTTCAGGACATCATGGTCGCGCCCATGATGCTCTGTGTGCCCCTGCTGTCCGGGCAGTTCCATATGGCGCCCCTGGACATGCTGCTGTCGGTGCTGAAAGTGGGCGGCATCCTCGGGGCCGTGCTGCTGGCCGCGCATCTGGGCCTCAACCGCTTCATGGAAGCGGTCATGCGCACCCGCTCGCGCGAGCTGCTCTTCCTCTCGACCCTGGGCACCTGTTTCGGCATGGCGCTGCTGACCCACAGCCTGGGCCTTTCGCTTTCGCTGGGCGCCTTTTTGGCGGGCCTGATGCTGGCCCGTTCCCAGTACAGCATGAGCGTCATCTCGGGCATCATGCCCTATCGTGACGTTTTCATGAGCCTGTTCTTCATCTCCGTGGGCATGATGCTGGATCTCTCCTTCTTCCTCCAGCACATCTGGGCCATCCTGTTCAACACCCTGCTGTTCATCCTGATCAAGAGCCTGCTGACCATGCCCGCCGTCCTGGTGCAGGGCTACCCGCTGCGTACGGCCATCCAGACCTCCCTCTGCCTCGCGCAGGTCGGTGAATTCTCCTTCGTGCTGGCCGCCTCCGGTCTGGCCGCCGGTCTGCTCAACGACATCGGCTACCAGTCCTTCCTGGCCCTGAGCGTCATCACCATGATGCTCACGCCCTTCCTCATCAATCTGGCCCCCCGCGCCGCCGCCCTGCTGACCAGGGGACGCGGCAAGGAAGCCTCCAGCCCGGAAGCAGAGCAGCAGAAGGCCAGCACCCTCAAGGATCATCTCATCATCGTGGGCTTCGGCATCAGCGGCAAACACCTGGCCCAGGTGGCCAAGGAATCCGGCATCCCCTACACCATCCTGGAGATGAACCCCGAGACCGTGAGCCGCTACAAGAACAAGGAGCCCATCTCGCACGGGGACGCCTCCCAGCCTGTCATCCTTGAGCATCTGGGCGTCTACACGGCCCGTGTCCTGGCCATCATCATCTCCGACCCGGCGGCAGTGCGCGCCATCACCCTGGAAGCCCGGCGCATGAACCCCGACCTCTACATCGTGGCCCGCACCCGCTTCATCACCGAGGTCGCCCCGCTGCGCCGTCTGGGAGCCAATGTGGTCATCGCCGAGGAATTCGAGACCTCCATCGAGGTGTTCAACCAGGTGCTGACCCAGTATCTGGTGCCCCGTCAGGATATCGACGCCTTCTCCGCCCGTCTGCGCCAGCAGAATTACCGTATGATCCGGCGCATGAGCAGTGCTGCGGACAGTCTGGAAAGCGTTGCCAGCCGTCTGCCCGAAATGGGTGTGCAGACCATGCGGCTGGAGGCAGGTTCCCCCCTGTGCGGCCTCAGCCTTGCCCAGAGCAACCTGCGCCGGGAATACGCCGTGACCGTGGTGGCCGTGGCCCGCAGCGAGCAGGAGGTAGTGGCCTCCCCGCCTGCCGACTTCGTCATGGAAGCCGGGGATCTGCTCTACCTGTTCGGCAAAACGGACAAGCTCTTTGCCGTCAAGCCGGTCATTTGTGCCGCTCCTGCGACACCTGCAACAGCGACCGCCCAGGAGGCCCACCAGGCCTGATATCGCGACAGGGCGCAAGTTTTCATCAAGCCGGAGCCCAGGCTTGCACTTGCCCCTGTCAGCCCGTATAGTCGTCTTCCCCCGTCGGCTATGTCGGGGCAATCCCTTATGGAGGCAAGGATGCTTTCGTTTACCGCCATCCGGGACGTACTCCAGCGATCCCGCAGCATCGCCATCGTAGGCGCCAAGGACAAAGCCGGGCAGCCCGTGGACAGAGTGGGCCGCTATCTGCTGGACAAGGGCTATACCATCTTTCCGGTGCACCCTGTCCGCAAGACCGTCTGGGGCCTGACGGCCTATCCCGATCTGGCGTCCCTGCCCCAGCCGGTGGACATCATCGACCTTTTCCGTGCTCCCCAGTACTGTCCCGCCCATGCGCAGGAAGTGCTGGCCCTGCCCTGGAAGCCCCTCTGCTTCTGGATGCAGGAGGGCATCCGCTCCGCCGAGGCGCGTGCCCTGCTGGAGCCTGAACAGATCCTGGTGGTGGAGGATCTCTGCCTCATGGCCGAACACGCCCGCCTGCTCACTTTGCAAAAATAATCCTGAGGATATCGAAATGAGCCAAGAAACCCAGGCCTTTTCCTGTAAGATGTGCGGCCATTGCTGCAAGGGGAAAGGCGGTATCGTCGTCAGCCCCTCCGACCTGAAGCGGCTCTGCGCCACTCTCCGTATGGAAGAGGAAGAGGTGATACGCCAGTTTGGGGAATATGTGGGGACCAAACTCAAGATCCGCGTGGGCGAAGACGGCTACTGCATCTTCTTCCGGGAAGGCAAAGGCTGCATCGTCCATGAAGGCAAGCCTTCCATCTGCAAAGCCTGGCCTTTTTTCCGGGGCAATATAGAAGACCCCGTCAGCCTGCATCTGGCCAAGGATTTTTGTCCCGGCATCCCCAAAGAGATCAGCCATGCCGACTTTGCCGCCCAGGGCAAACGCTATCTGCAGGAAAACGGCCTGCTGGCCAGTGACCGCAGCTGCGAGGCCAATGCCCTGATCCTGGACAAATAGGTTGCCTGAACATCGAGAAAAAAACAGCCCGGAAGATGATCTTCCGGGCTGTTTTTCATGATCCGGTCCTCGGTCCGGCGGCTTTTGCCGCATCCAGATCCGCCTGCAGGCGTTCTGCCTGCAAATGACGCACACGGCGCAAAAAATCTTCACGATATGTCGCAGACTGCCCCGGAGATGTTTCCCCCTCGCGGAGACGCCGCTCGATGGCGGATCGCCGTGCCTCCGGGACATGCTCCAGCAGGGCCGCACGCACGGCAGGCCCGCAGGTGTCCAAGACCCCGACCAGAGCTTCACCGGACGTTTCCTCCAGTGCCTCTTCCAGCAGACCGTCCTCCAGTTTCAAACAGTCTTCAGGACAGTGAACCATCCTGCCCAGCAGCGACGGCAGGCGGGAGTCGTGCCGTTCCAGATCGGCCAGCAGCTCCCTGGCCGCATCCTTGCCCGCAGCCGCCACGATCTCCGCTGCCACCTGCAGGCCGGGACGCCAGTCCTGCACGGATCTTTCCGCAGCCTGCCGGGCAAGCACACTGTCCACCTCATCCAGGATGTCCGCATCCACCGGGGCCAGCCCGCCGATATGCTCCAGCAGCAGTGAGCGCATCTCCGTCGGCAGGCGCATGAGCAGGCCCGCCGCCTGGGAAGCGGAAAGATGGCCAAGGACCAGCGCCAGCGTCTGGGGATGTTCCTGCCGCAGCAGCTGATAGAGCTGCCCCGGGCGCATCCGCTCCAGAGATTCGAACGGCCGTGCCGACTCCGCCGGGCCCCAGGCGCGCATGGTCTCCCGCGCCTCGCGCTCGCCAAGACAGTGCGCCAGCAGGCGACCGGCCAGGGCCCTGTCCGCACAGATGCCGTCGGCCTGCGTCTCAAGAAATATCCGGGCCTCCCGCAAGATTGCCCGCACTTCGCTTTCGGGGACGTGCGGCAGGCTGGCCATGGCTTCCGTTATCCGGGCAACTTCCTGCCGTTGCATGCGGCCCAGCATGTCCGTGGCCACGTCTTCGCCCATGGCCAGAAGGAAGACCGCACACCGCTGGCTGCCTGTCAGTTGCATGACTCCCGCCCTCCTGCTGCCCCTTCCGGCGTTGTATCTTCCTGTATCAACCAGTGCCGCAGCAGGGCCACCCCCTGCCCGGGATGCTCGCGCAAAGAGGTTTCCAGCTGCCGGCGCAGACTCTCGGCATCCTCTGCCGCTTTGCTGTCCCTTTCTGCCTCACACGGCAGTTTTTCCTCAAAACGGACTTCGGGATCGGCAGATGAGCCAGAGGCCCGACGACGTGCCCGAAAGAATGCAGCCATACCGGCCAGAGCCAGCACGGCAAAGATGAAGGCCAGCCCCCGCAGGGCAGCCGCATTCCGCCTGGCAGGCAGAAAACAGATCCGCAGGGCATCGCCCCTCCCCTCTTCCAGCGCACAGGCCTGCCCCAGCAGGCTCTCAAGATACGGGCGCACTGTTTCCGGGACGGCATTTTCTTCCAGCAATACCGAGATGGTACGACGTCCCGTTGTCCGGCCTTTTTCTGCCCCATCCAGACTGACGAGGACTTCTGCCCTGCCGTTGCCTTCCAGCAGTGGCCGCAAGACCCGCAGGGCCTGCCGCTCAAGCGCCACTTCCTGTTCCCGGCGGGCCGTCTCGTCTGTCTCATGATCAGGATACAGGCGCCGTCCTTCCGTATCGAAGACGAGGACATGGCGTTTGTCCGGGGCATCCGGTATCAGGGACAGGGTATCCAGCATCCTGTCCAGAGCTGCGGCATCCGGCATGGCTTCCGGTCGCGCGGGCTCCAGGACGATGACCGCCCCGGACTGCCAGCTTTGGGGAGCCAGTTGCACCCGCGCCTGACGGATGCAGGAGAACTGTTCCAGCTGCCGGGCCAGCAAGGTCTCCCGCTCATGGCGAAGGGCGGCTGCATCGTTATCTCCGCTACACCCGCCTTCTCCCTGCAAGGACAACCAGCCAAGAAGTACGGCCAGAAGCAAAGACACGAACCCGACCGCCGCAAACGCGGCCTGTCGTGTACGCCCTGTCGCTCCGTGACGCTCCTGCATGCTGCCCGACACTGCCAAATTTCCCCCATGGATAGCTGTATCCATATATAGCTAGCAAAGAGGATGCCATTCATGAATAATCATTGATTACAATGTATTAAACATCACCCCCCAAATGGCTCCACATAAGCATTCAAAAAAATGACGCACGCTGTGTCCTGATACGATCCCCCGCTCCCTGCCCTATCCCCCGGCAGACAGCCGGCGCCGCAGGTACACCATATCACGCAAGAGTATGCCCTCTTCCACGATGGGCTGGGGATAGTTGCGGATAAAGAAGTCAGGGATGCGGTCAAAGGGCACAAAACCGCAGGCCCGGTAAAATGCCAGCGTCGATGGGACTTCTCCTGTCCCCAGCTGCAAACTATGGCAGGACGAGGCATAGCGCGCACAGACAAATTCTATCAGCGCCCTGCCGTAACCGCGTCTGCGCCAGGCGGCTGCCACGGCCAGGTTCTTGATCTCCGCCACGCCCTCGCCTTCCCGGGTCACGACGCAAAGCCCCCGGGCATCGGGGTCATGAAGGACGAACAATTCCCCGCGTTCCAGATACCGGTCTATCATGGCTTCGCTCTCATCCCCGACGAGCAAGAGCGGCAACCAGGCTTTTTTATGATTACGGACATGTACGATATCCATATCCCCTCCCAGCTCTCCGTTTCTCCATACGGTCGCGCGGCTTCTCCCATCCGCCCGTGCCCCGTTCGCCGACCTTCAGCCATAAAAAAAGGAGGTCATCCGGGGGGATGCCTCCTGTCTGCGCTGTCTGACCGCCGTTACAATTTCATCTGACCATCTGTGACGCCCAGGCCGCGCAGGCGCAAATAGATCTCCGCACAGGCCCGGGCATCGGACCCCGCATGATGATGATCCAGCGGGATACCGAAGTAGCCGCAGACGCTGTCCAGCGCCCGCGATGCCAGCGGCAGGCTGCGACGCGCTCCCTTGAGCGTACACAAAAACGGCAGCTGCGGCTGCACAAGCTCCAGAGCCTGACAGGATGCATGCAGCACCCTGCGGTCGAAGCCGGCATTGTGGGCCAGAAGGGCATGGCTGCCTTCCATGAAGGCCACGAGCTGCGGCCACAGTTCCGTGAAGGTGGGGGCGTCTTTCAGCATGGGCCAGGTCAGGCCATGCACATGGGTGAACAAAACACGGGAGGACGGCGGACGGATCAGGCTGTAAAAGCTGTCCGTCACCACGCCATCCTCGATGCGGCAAAGGCCCACAGCGCACGCGCTGTGGGCCGCATAGCCGGAAGTTTCAAAATCAAGGGCCACATACCGGCCTGTCGTCATACGGGGCTACTCCTTGCCCTCCGCCGCGCTGCGGGCAGCTTCGGCGATGCGGTCAGCGATGTAGGCACGCATGGCATCATCATCTTCATCCAGATTGAAGCAACAGGCATCTTCGCCCATGAGACCGGCCGGCACATAGTCGCCCAGCTCGTCAGGATCCTGAATCATGTCGGCATAGAAGCAGACCGACAGCCAGCGGCTTTCCGGTTCGTCATCCACCACGTCCACCAGGACGAACAGCTCGCGCCGTTTCTGGGCGGCATTGCGCGCACGCAGCGAATAGCTGACGCCCGGACGGGCCTTGAATTCCAGCGAAACGTTTTCCAGACCCACCAGATAGTCACGATACGCCAGGAAGGCCGCGCGGGCATTCAGGGGATCGCTCTGCCAGGCCTGCACCAGTTCTTCAACGCCCTTGCTCCAGTCAGCGGACATATGAACACTCCTTTGTCTGCTCTTTGCCACGGCGTACCGCATACGGACGAAACGGCCTCGTCGTGAATCCGGGCATGCTCTTTCGTGCACAGCCTGACCACCGGCTGTCGCGCGCGTCCACCCTCTGCGGACCGCATGTCCGCCGGATCAGAGAATGCCCCATCGTGGGGATAATGCCCGTGCTCCGCAGCCTTTGTCAAGGCAGGATACAGACCTCCCCGACGAAGCCGTACAGGCCAGCCGTCCATGCTGTCGCGGCACCTGTCCACACGGAATGCTTCAGAATCCAGAACGGTCCCCAGCACTCATGCACCGGTACGCATCAGGCCTGCACGGCCCGCACACTGTGCAGACGGGATCAGGAGGCCGTTCCTTCCTGCAACCAGTACGAGGGAAACGAAACAACAAAAAAGCCCCGCAAAACGGGGCCTTTTTTATCTGCTTTGCACGATGGCGCTACTTGAAAAGCTCGCGCTCCTGCACCTTGGCTTTATCCGTGCGGTCTTCCACGTCGACGCCCTTGGGCGGCGTGAACTGGAAGGTGCTGCTTCCCAGCATGACGTCCGGAATGAACTTGGTGAAATTCACGTCGTTATGGTTGCCGTAAAAGTCCACCAGATCCACGCGACGGATAAAGGTCTGGGCATCCACCCAGATCAGGGCTTCGACCATCTGGGGCGTCGGGTCCTTGGGGTACAGGCGGATCTTCCGCATCCCGTTCTCCGAACCTTCTTCCTTGATGTCAAAATCCTTGCTCAACGCGGCCTGGCCGGTCAGCACCTGGATGATGCTGCGGGAATCCTGCACCAGATCGTGAGGATAGCGGTAGGCCACTTCCTCTTCCGGGATGTAATCCCAGATCTCCTTGCCCGTGACCACAAGGGTCTCCTTGATGGGCTTCTTCGTCTCCCAGCGGATGAGCAGGGGCTTTTTGAAATGCAGGGTCCCGTAACGGGTCTCTACAGCCCCGCTTTCCTTATGGGTGAGCTTTTGTTCGAACTCGGCGGAAAAAGACTGCAAGGTGTCATAACGCTGTTTGAGATCTCCCACGAGATCGGCGGCCTGCGCCCATGAGGCAAGCGCCAGCAGGGATACGGCACCAAGCACCAGAGATTTGATCATGCGCATTGTTACCTCCTATTTGACCACGGCTCGCGGCTTGCTGCCGTCAGCAGGGCCAATGATACCGTCGGCCTCCAGCTGTTCCACCATATTGGCGGCCCTGTTGAAGCCGATCTTGAAGCGACGCTGGATCAGGGAAATGGACACCCTGCCCTGTTCGGTCACAAAAGCCTGGACCTCCGCGTACAGGGGATCCGAAGCCACATCCCCTGCGCCGCTGCCGCCACCGCTGCCACCGGCCGCGCCGTCAGCGTTCCAGTCCGCAAAGCTGACCTTGTAGCTGGGCACGAGATGGTGCTTCCAGTAACCGACGACGTTCTGCACTTCCTCATCGCTCAGGAAGGGGCCGTGCAAACGCTGCAAGCGACCGCCGCTGGGCTTGAACAGCATGTCGCCGCGGCCCAGCAGATGCTCGGCACCGGCCTGGTCCAGAATGGTGCGCGAATCATGCCGCGACGTGACTTGGAACGAGATGCGGCAGGGGAAGTTGGCCTTGATCAGGCCGGTCACCACGTCCACGCTGGGGCGCTGGGTGGCCAGGATCATATGGATGCCCGCGGCACGGGCCAGCTGGGCCAGACGCACGATGCTGGTCTCCACCTCGCGGGCAGCCGTCATCATCAGGTCGGCCAGTTCGTCGATGACGATGACCAGATAGGGCAAGGGCTCCAGATCGGCCAGATCCGGCGGGAGCTGACCGTTGTAGCTGGCCAGGCGCTGATTGTAGGAAGCCACGTTGCGTACGCCCATGCGGGCCATGGCCTCATAGCGCTGGTCCATCTCATGCACGGCCCAGTCAAGAGCGTTCTTGGCCTCGCTCATCTCCGTCACCACCGGATGGATCAGGTGCGGCTCATCGGCGTACATGGCCATTTCGATGCGCTTGGGGTCCACCAGGAGCAGACGCATCTCTTCAGGCTGCGTACGGTACAGCAGGCTGAGCAGGATACCATTGAGGCAGACGCTCTTGCCCGCACCGGTGGCACCGGCCACCAGCAGGTGCGGCATCCTGGTCAGGTCCGCCATGAAGGGACGACCGGCGATGTCCTTGCCCAGGATCATGGTCAGGGGCCCGCAACCCTTGCGGAAATCTTCCGACGAGGCCAGCTCTCTGAAATTGACTATCTCCCTGTCATCATTGGGGATCTCGATACCCACGGTATCCGATCCGGGAATCGGGGCCTGGATGCGCACGGCGATGGCCTTGAGGGCCAGGGCCAGATCGTCGCTGAGATTGGCGATGCGGTTGACGCGGATACCGGGAGCCGGGCGCACCTCGTACATGGTGACCACAGGCCCGGGCGTGATGCGGACGAGCTCGCTCTGGATGTCGAAATCCTTCAGGCATTCCATCAGCGCCTTGCCGCGGGCTTCCAGATCCTCCCGGCGCACACGGGGGGCATCCTTGGAGGGCAGGCTCAGCAGATCAAGACTGGGCAAAGGAATGGGCGCGCGAGGGCGCTTTTCCTGCGGGGCAGGCGTCGTCGGCCGGGGAGCAGATGCTGCAGGAGCGGCAGGAGCGGCCTTGGGGGCTGCGGCGGCGTCCTGCTTTGCAGGAGCCGGTTCGGCAGAGGCGGACGCGGCAGCATCCTGCCCGCGGCTTTCCTGCGCCAAAGCCTCTTCCACGGCAATGTCACCGGCGGCGGAGTCATCCTCAGCAGCCGGGACGAAGGAAGGCGTCTCTACGATGACCGGACGGGGAGCCGCCGGCGCAAAAAAGTCATCATCGTCATCAGGCCCGGAGACGGGCACGGCAACCGGCGCCTGCTCCCTGACGGGAGCGGCAGACGCAGCAGGCTGGGCGACCTCCTCGGGCTCCACAGGATAGATTTCCGGCATGGGGTCCTTGGCCGGACGGATATTGCCCAGCTTGTCGCGCAGGGCCCGCCAGAAATCGGATCCCTTGCCCGGCGTCTTCTGTTTCAGACCGGCGAGGATACGCTTATGGAAAGGCAGGGAGGCAAGCTCCTGACCGTGAGTGACGATCTCGGGCTTGTGCTCTTCTTCCTGTTTTTTCTGCAGGATGCGCTCGCGGATGCGGGCCACGCACAGCGCCCCTACGGAGACCCAGGAGAAGTTGAAGGTCAGCTGGACGCCGACCAGAAAAATGAAGAACCAGACCAGCCCCGAGCCCCCGGGGCTCAGATAATAGCTGGAATTGGAGTGCAGGGTGCCGCCGATCATCCCGCCACCGGCGATATCGCCAAGGGACAGATCCCATGCGGCCCCCACGACCAGCAGGCAGATGGTGAGCAAAAAAAGGCCGCACCAGCGCCACCAGCTGATGGTGTACGCGGGGGAGACACAGGACGCGCCCAGGGCCCCGAAGACCAGAGGCCAGATATAGGCGCCTATGCCAAAAACATCATTGAGGAAGCCGGCAGTATAGGCACCAAAAAGTCCCGCCTGGTTGCTGACTTCAGCCTGCCTGCTGACCACATGGTTGAGGCTGGGGTCATTGGCGCTGAAAGTCACCACACTGAGCAGCATCAGCAGTGCCCAGAAAAGCAGGAAAAGCCCAAAAAGTTCGCGGCTGAACTTGCGTGCGTCCGTATGTCTACCCTCGCGTATCTTGCAAAAAGGCCTATTCGCGGCCCAGGTATTCCTTGGTACGGGTATCGACCTTGATGCGGTCACCTTCGTTCACGAAGATGGGCACCTGCACCACGATACCGGTCTCCAGCTTGGCGGGCTTGGTCACGTTGCTCACGGTGTCGCCCTTGGCGCCGGGTTCGGTCTCCACCACTTCGAGCACCAGGCTCAGCGGGATGTCGATATCCAGGGGATTGCCCTTGTACAGCAGCACGCGGCATTCCTGACCGTCCTTGAGGAAGCCTTCCTTGCCGCTGGTGGTGGAGGTGGAGACCTGGAGCTGTTCGTAGGTGGTCATATCCATGAAGATCAGCTCGTCGTCCTGGCGATACAGGAACTGCATGTCGCGGGTCTCCATGTCGGGCTTGCCCACCTTTTCGCCGGAACGGAAGGTGATGTCCTGGATGCGTCCCGTCAGGATGTTGCGCAGCTTGGTGCGGACCATGGCACCGCCCTTGCCGGGCTTGAAGTGCTGGAAGTCAACAATTTCGTAGGGGATGCCTTCCACCTCGATCTTGAGGCCCTTGCGAAAATCAGTCGTCGAATACATTCTTCCTCCTGCTGCCGTGCACGTGGCCTTTTTCCGGCCATTTGCAAAAAAAACGCGCTACGGCTAGTATACGCTTAGTGAATTGCGGATTATTGTGAAAATACCCCTTACTGTCAAGCTGTGCCTGAGGTCCACACCATGCCGACGCTTACCCTAGAAAGCACCGTCTACACCCTCCAGCAACTCCTGGATGTCCCGGAAGCCCAGGTGGCCCTGGCCGGCCGTTCCAACGTGGGCAAGTCTTCGCTCATCAACGCTCTGGCCGTGCGCAAAAAGCTCGCCAAGGTCAGTGCCACACCGGGCAAGACGCGCTCCATCAATTTTTACCGGGTGCAGCCCCACAACTTTTTTCTGGTAGACCTGCCGGGCTACGGCTATGCCCGGGCCAGCCACAGCGAACGCCGCAGCTGGGCGACCCTGCTGGAAAAATATCTTTCTACCTGCAAGAACCTGCGCGCCCTGGCCTTGCTGCTGGACAGCCGCCTGCCCCCCCAGAAACTGGATCTGGAGCTTGCCGGCTTCGCCCGTTCCTGCGGGCTTCCCCTGCTGCCCATCCTGACCAAGGCCGACAAGTGCAACCAGCGGGAACGTGCGGCACGCCAGGCGGAATGGGGCGAGATCGTCGGCGTCAAACCGGTCATCACCTCTTCCAGCAAGCGCATGGGCATGGATGCCCTGTGGCAGCGCCTTATCGAAGCTTCGGGCTGCGCGCCGGTCATCCTTGAGGAAGAGCCCGCCCAGCCCGTGACGGCATCGCTGGCCGAAGCTCTTGCCCGGACGACCGCCGGAACGGAAGAAAAGGCCTAGAGGCCTTTGAGGTCCAAAGCCGTCCGCTGGCGCGAAAAGGACGCTTTTCCCTCAGGTCCCATCCTCTCGTGAAAGGCCTCCGTCCCAAGCAGAGGCACTTTTCCTGGACGGGACGACACATAGAGCCTTACTAAAAAGAGGCAGGAGAATGTTCATGCATCTTCCTGCCTCTTTTCTTTTTGCTCGTTACTTGCCCAGCGGAGCGGATTCCGTCCTGGGCGGCTCCAGATGGATGAGTATGCGCCCCAGCAGCGGCAGGCGTTCGCGCAGCTCTTTTTCCAGGCGGACCGTCAGCTGATGGGCTTCTTCCACACTCAGTTCATGCCGGACACAGCAGTGGAAGGAGATGCACAAGCCGTACACCGGCAAGGTGTAGGCATGGTAGCCGTGGGCACAGCACAGCAGGGGCTCGCGACCAACGGCCTGCTCTACTTCCTTCCAGGCCAGCTCTGCCACGGCTGTCTGGGCAGGAGCAGCTTCTTCCTGGACGTCTCCCCGCTCTTCAGGGTCGATGTGGGTGACGATCCCGGCCTGCGGCAGGGCAGAATGCAACGCCTCTTCAAAGGCACGGACCCGCTTGTGGGCCTCGCAGAAGGCTTCCTGTCCCGGCACTTCCACATGGACCTCCACAAGCGTCCCCGCCCCGCTGCGCAGGATCTGGACATCATGGACGGCCAGCCCCTGGATGGAGGCCACCCGCTGCACCACAGTAAAGGGATCTTCCTTCTGGCCGGAACGCACAGGTTCCACGTGGACCGTGACATCCGCGCCGGGCAAGATGGCATCCACAGAAAGTTCGGCATCATGGGCGATCTTGTGCCCTTCACTGACGCGTATGGCCGGGTCGACCCCCACGGTCAGATCCACAAAATAATGCGGACCGCTGGAACGCAAACGCACACGCTGCACGTCCTGGACGCCCGGCAGATGCTTCACTGCCTCACAGATGGCCTGCTGTTCTTCCGTAGAACCGCTGTCCATGAGCATATTGATGGCTTCCCGGGCCATATGGAGGCTGGCCCGGAAAATGATCAGGGCCACCAGGAGGGCGGCAACGGTATCCGCCTGCACCAGGACCTTGTGTACCGGTTCAGGCAGCTGCAGCTTGGCGGCCAGCCAGACGGCCCCCACCCCCACGAGGACGACAGCAGAAGACAGGATGTCTGTCGAAAAATGCAGGGCGTCGGCTTCCAGCGCCTGGCTCCGTGTCTCCTTGGCGACTTTTTTCAGCACCCGCACCCGGTTCACGTCGATCACGATGGAAATACCCATCACGATGATGCCCCAGATGGAAGGAGCCACCGGCGTATCGCCCGAAAGCAGACGGCCTGCGCCTTCATAGACGACCCAGACGCAGATAACGAACAGCAGCACTGTCTCGCCCAGTGCCGACAGGTTCTCGACTTTGCCATGCCCATAAGGATGCCGGGCATCCGCAGGACGGGAAGAGAGCCGGACGGCATACAGGGTCATGGCCGCCGCCAGCAGGTCAAGCCCGCTGTGCAATGCCTCGGAAAGGATCCCCAGGCTGTTTGTATAGATACCCACAACCAGCTTGATGGCCGTAAGCAGGCAGGCCGCCAGCAGGGATACCAAAGCAGCCCTGTTCTTGGCCTGACTGTGTTCCTCGTTCATCGTCATTCCATCCTTGTCTTCATGCGGCAGAGCGTCCCCAAGCCAGACCGGAAGCCTCTGCAGCACAGTCATGCGCCGGTTCCCTTAGTACCGGTGCACATCCCGGAAAGCGGGAGTGGAAGTCATTTTCCCTGCAGAACAAAAAAGCCCCGAACGGGGCTTTTTTGTTCTTACAGCCAGGTGAACCAGTTTCGCCAGCTGCCCTGCCGCTTTTCGCGGGTCAGGCGGCCTTGCTCTTCCTTGTAGTAGTGGTACGCCGCCAGGGACTTTTCCTTGGCATGCGAGGCTACTTCAGGAACATCCGGGAAGTTCTCGCTCACATATTCATAGCGCCGCCAGGCAGGACCATACTTTTCCATATGCCAGAACACGTCGGCGATATAGAGTTCATGCTCGGCCATCAGGCGACGGCAGGTGTGCATCTTTTCCCCGGCATCCTTGGCATAGGGAGAGTCAGGATAGACCTGCTGCAGCCGTGCGAAGTATTCGTGGGCTTCCTGCAGGATCGTCGTTGCCCGGTCGATGGACCGGAACTGCTTCATGAGCGACATGCCCGTCTGATAGATGACGTAGGGGGTCGCATCATGCCGCGGGTGCAGCGACTCGAAATCCTTGTATGTTTCCGCAGCCAGCACATATTCCTCATCGAGGTAATAGGCATCGGCCAGGGCCAGCTCCGCGTCGACCGTATAGGGGCTGAAGGGATAGGTATCCCGCAGCTTGTTGTACAGTTCAACCGCGCGCACATAGTTCTTTTCGCTCATGGCGTCATTGCCGGCTTCGAATATCTCCTGCGCTGTATCCTCGGCCGGAGGCAGGTAGATCATATCGATGATGCCGCAGCCAGACAGCGAAAAGATGGCCAAAGCCAGAGTCAGAGAGCGAAGATAGTTTTTAAACATGGAGCTGTTCCAGGAAGACGAAAGCTGCCTGCGCAGCCGTTGCACCGTCACCGGCGGCAGTTATGACCTGACGGCACAGTTTCGAACGCACGTCACCGGCGGCAAAAATGCCGGGGATGCTGGTCCGCATTTCCGTATCCGTCACAATGAAGCCCTGGGCATCACGTTCCAGCGCGGCGGGCAGGTACGCCGTTGCCGGCTCGAAACCGACATAGATGAACAGCCCTTCGACGGAGATCTGACGAATCTCGTCCGTCTTCAGATCCCTGACGCTCAGGGATGTCAGGGCGTTTTCTCCATGGAGGGCGGTCACGACGCTGCTGCGCACCAGCTCCACCTTGTCCGGCATGGATTCCAGCTTGTCCTGATAGATCTTCGCCCCGCGGAACTCGTCACGGCGATGGATCAGATAGACTTTGGAAGCCAGCTTGGCCAGATAAAGGGATTCTTCCAGCGCAGCATTGCCGCCGCCGACGACGGCGACCGGCGCATTGCGGAAGAAGTTGCCGTCGCACAGGGCGCAATACGAGACCCCACGACCCTGCAGACGCTTTTCATCAGCAAGCCCCAGCTCGCGATGATGGGCGCCGGAACACACGATGACCGTCCGGCAGCTGTGCTCCTTACCACCGGCCTGCACGACAAAATTGCCGGCCTCACCGCTGACGCTTTCCACAGCATCCCGGCTGTGCGTCACCGGCAAGCCTTCCAGATGGGCGGCAAACAGGTCGGCCAGCTCGTAGCCCTTGATACCCTTGGGATACCCGGGGTAGTTCTCCAGGGCCTCGGTCTGCAGGATCTGTCCTCCGGCTGCCATCTTCTCAAAAAGGATGACGGAGCAGCCGGAACGGACGAGATACAGCGCCGCCGTCACCCCGGCAGGGCCACTGCCTATGACTGCAGCATCGAAGGAGCTCATGCCAGGGCCTTGGTCTGCAGGATGTTGACGATGGCGTCCTTGTTGACGGCACCGGTCACCTGGTCGATGGCCTGGCCATTCTTGAACAGCATCAGGGTCGGGATGGCGCGGATACCGAATTTGGTGGGCGTCGCCGGGTTTTCGTCAACGTTCATCTTGACGATGCGGACCTTGCCTTCGTACTCGGCAGCCAGTTCATCGATGATGGGGCCCACAGCGCGGCAGGGACCGCACCAGGGGGCCCAGAAGTCCAGCAGGACAGGGATATCGGAATTCAGGACAACGCTATCGAAAGTGGCATCAGAAATCTGTTCGGCCATAGTGTCTCTCCTTAGAAAATAAGCAAATTCCCGTCACAGGCGGACGGATCCCGCCATCGCAGATGAGCTGCCACGGCTGCCAAAAGATTAGTTGCCTCAACCGCCACTGTCAAGACGGTGACACAAAAACGGTGACAAATATCTAGAGTTCCCGAAAAAACATATCGTCCGGGATCGCCTTGCCCCGCGGGATGGTCTCCATGCGCAGATCATGCTGCCAGCCTTCCCTGGCGATGAGCCAGGAGGCATAGGCCACCATGGCGGCGTTGTCCGTGCACAGGGCACGGCCGGGCATGATGGTATGGCCGCCCCGTTTTTCCATCAGCTGTGCCATACGCTCACGCAGCAGACTGTTGGCGGCAACGCCTCCGGCCATGATCAGCAGATCCAGATCGGGGTTGGCGGCAAGCGCCCGCTCCACCTTGGTGACGATGGTCTCCACCACGGCCAGATTGAAAGAGGCGCAGCAATCCTTCAAAGCCTGGGGGGCATCTGCCGTATCCTGCAAGGGATGCGGCCAGGGCTGGTCAGGCAGCACCTGGTGCACATAGCTGGTCACGGCGGTCTTCAGACCGCTGAAGCTGAAATCCAGATTGTCGTTGTCCAGATACGGGCGCGGGAACAGACGGGCATCCGCCCTGCCCTGCCGGGCCAGGGCATCCATCAGTTTGCCGCCGGGATAGGCCAGCCCCAGGATCTTTCCGACCTTATCAAAGGCCTCACCTGCCGCGTCATCCAGCGTCTTGCCCAGGACGATGCAGCGGGAAGGCGATTCCATGCGATAGATATGCGTATGCCCGCCGGAGACCAGCAATCCCAGCGCGGGGAAGCGCAGTTCGTTCTCCAGCCCTGCGGCCAGCAGATGCGCATGCAGGTGATTGACCCCCAAAAAGCGGGCCCCGCACCCCAGCGCCAGCGCCTTGGCAAAGGCAACGCCTACCAGCAGGCTGCCCAGCAGGCCGGGCCCCCGGGATACAGCCACCACATCCAGATCGGACGGACGCAGGTCAAGGCGCTGCATGAGCTGGTCGAACAGCGTCCCCAGATAGCGGTAATGCTCGCGGGAAGCCAGTTCAGGGACGACGCCCCCGAACAGGGCATGGATATCCGCCTGGCTGGCCAGGACGGCATCCAGCAGGACACCGTCCCGGACCACCGCCAGCGCGGTCTCATCACAGGAACTTTCAATGCCGAGGCACAGCAAGGTCTTCTCCCACTCGGACTAGTCCGGATACTTGGCGTAGATGGCCTCCACAGCCTCCACGTCACGGGCCGAACCGATGTACAGGGGCGTACGGGCGTGCAGGGTCTCGGGGCGACGCTCAAGGATACGGCGACGACCGTCGCTGGCCTTGCCGCCGGCCTGCTCGGCCAGGAACGCCAGCGGGGCGGCTTCGCACATCATGCGCAGTTTGCCGTTGGGCTTGTTCTTGTCCGGCGGATACAGATAGATGCCGCCGTACAGCAGCGTGCGGTGGAAGTCGGCCACCAGCGAGCCCACATAACGGGCGGAATAATCCTTGCCTTCCGGGCTCTTGCAGGTATGGAACCATTCGACGGCCTCACGCGCGGGCTCGTCCCAGTTGTTCCGGTTGCCTTCATTGACGGAATAGATGTGCCCCTGCTCCGGGATGCGCATATCAGGATGGGAAAGCAGGAATTCCCCGACGCCGGGGTCCAGTGTGAAGCCATGCACCCCCTGACCGGTACTGAACACCAGCATGGTGGACGGGCCGTACAGGATATAGCCCGCGGCCACCTGCTGGATGCCGGGCTGCAGGACTTCTTCCAGGGAGACTTCACCGGTGCTGCCCGCAGGACGGCGCAGGATGGAGAAGATGGTGCCCACATTGATGTTGACGTCGATATTGGACGAACCATCGAGAGGGTCGAAGATCAGGATATAATCGCCGCGGGGAAATTCCGGTCCCACGCGCACCAGCTCCGGCTCTTCCTCGGAGCCCATGGCGCACAGGGCGCCGCAGCGTTCCATGCGGTAGAGCAGGATGCGATTGGCGATGCTGTCCATCTTCTGCACGTTCTCGCCCTGGACGTTCACCTCGCCCGTGCCGCCGAGGATATCCAGCAGACCGGCCTTGTTGATCCGGCGGGAGATGGTCTTCCCCGACAGGATCAGGTCATACAAAAGACCGGTGAACTGGCCGGTAGCCTGGGGAGAGCGCTTTTGATGCAGCAGAAGATGTTCGGTAACGGTAATGTCGGCCATGAAAAGCCTCCTTACACTGGATATGAAAGCGTGTGCGCCGCCGAAGCGGCGCACACTGCGTGATTGCTGTCAAAGACTACCTGGGACCGAAGGGACTGGGGCGCCCGCCCGGCAGCAGGGCCGGACGTCTGGGCTCTGAAGGCTCTTCGGCTGCCGGCGCTTCCGCAGGCTCGGCAGCGGGTTCTGCAGCAGGCGCTGCCGTCTCTGCCGGGGCAGCAGCAGGCGTTTCGGAAGCTGCGGGCTTGGCGGCAGCCGGAGCCTCGGGGGCAGCCGTTTCTGCTGCGGGAGCCGTATCGGCAGCGGACTCAGCCGGAGCTGCCGGGGCAGCGGTATCCGCTCCGCCCTGCTCGGCTGCCGGCTTGGCAGCGCCACGAGGACCAAAGGGACTGGGCATGCGCACCTGCGGCGCGGGTGCGGTCTCTTCAGGCAGTTCGGGCACCGTGAGCGCCTCATCGGGGATGACGAGCCGTCTGCGCGGACGCGGCTTCACGTTCTCGCCGGCCAGCGGCCGTTCACGCACGCGGGAAGGAGCCGGAGCGCTTTCCTGCGGCGGCTGGACGATGCTGGCGCCCGGAGCTACATCCTGCGGCGGCATGCCGCCGGCATCGCCGTAACCGTCAACGGCATCTTCGGAAGCACCGAAGGCGGGCGTCGTCTTGCTGCTGTCCTTCTTGCGTTCGGGCATGGGCGGCGGAGGAAGCTTTTCCTTTTCCTTGGGGAAGAAGGGCAGGCCCTGATCCACGCTGCCGTTCCCCTGCGGGAAGGTGCCGGATTCCGCCACGGCAAAGACCAGCGGCAGGTTGCCCAGATAGCGCACCATGTAATAGAAGCTCCCCGTCGCGTTGGTGCAGGTGCCGGAAGAGCTCTTGGTGACGGCTTCTTCCCAGTTCACCGAAGCGAGCGGGGTCGCCGCATAGTCATACTTGCCGGGCCAGAGCAGCGCCTGAGGGCTGAGGATGACCATGTCCTGGGGATTGCCGGAATACTGCACCAGGTTGCGCATGTCGAAATAGGCCACGACGATGCCGAGGAAATCCACGCCATCGTACAGGGGGGCAGCCAGCATGACTTCCGGCCCCATGGGGGTCTGCTGCACACCGGCACGCAGAGCACGGCTGCCCTGCTTCTTGTCTTCATACAGCAGCGGGATGAAATCCAGCTGTTTCAGAGGATTGGCAGGCTCCTGCCCCAGCAGGGTCCCGTCATATTTGACGCCGGCAAAGCCGTCCAGCCAGGGATGGGCGGCAAAAAGGCTGTCCATCCACTGCCGCGTCGGCGGTTTGTCCGCATTGATCATGGTCCGCTCAAAGCGGCCCAGCTCCACATCCAGCCCCATCATGCAATTGGTGAGCGCCAGTGCACGCGGGGAAAGATCTCCTTTTTCACCATAATCCACAGATGCAGGAGGGCTGACATAGGTATACCAGACATCCTTTGTACCCTTCCAGACATTCTTGGTGGGCTGGTAGGAACTGCAGCCCGCCACCATGGCGGCGGAGGCAAGCAGTACACAACAACGCCTAAACAAATGGGACACCACGCACTCCTGCTTCTTAACTCTGGGCCCTGGCTTCCACGCGTTCGGCCAGGGCTTCCAGCATACTGATGAGTTTGTCCTTGCCTGCGGCCATGTCCGGCGAAGGCGGAACGAGATCTTCCACAGCAGCGCCCTCAAGCTGAGTGCGCAGCATGGCGATACGCTGCTGCAGGACTTCCTGTTCGGAAGAGCCGGCGGCGGCAGCAGCCAGCTCGGTATAAATATCCAAAGCGCCCTGAAGATCCCCCTGCTCGGCCAGGACTTCCGCCATGGACCGGGTACGCAGGGAAAGGGGCCTGTCCGGGGTCGGTTGCGGCAGCGGATGCTCCCGCCTGCCCTGTGCCGCAGCAAAGGAAGCAGCGTCGTCTCCCTCCGCCATCCCGGCACCGGCAGGCTTGGCCGCCGGAGAGGAAAAAGCATCATGCGCCTGCGCGTCCATGTCCTCGGGCCCCATGACGGCCAGGTCGGCCAGGGCCTTGCCGCGCGGCAGGTCGCTGCTCTGGGCCTCCTGCATGAAGGAACGCAGGCCCCGTTCAAAAACTTCGTTGAGATTCAGCGGGCGGCTCGCGAAGCTGGCAGCCAGAAAGCGCAGGGCCGTCGCCACATCCCCGCAGCCGCTGCCGAGCATGCTGGCCGCCCAGGCCTGCCAGAAGCCGGGATAGGAAGCAAAAAGCTGCCCCAGTTCCGTCACCTCCGCCACGCAGGCTTCGGGCTGCCCGTGATGATAGAGCTGCTCGATATAAAAAAGCCGTGCTTCAAGAAATTCGGGATGACGCTCCAGCCCCCGGCGCAGGGTCTCAAGCGCCGCTTCAGGCTGTCCGTCCTCCACCAGCAGGCGAGCCAGAGGGAAAAACAGCTTGGAGCTGGGTTCCAGCTCCAGCACTTCCCTGTACCATTCAATTTTGTCCATCATGCGTGGCAGCCCCGCTCTCCCGGTTTTCGGAGGAATCACCAAAAAGGTACAGCACTTCGTTCTCGTGGACGTAGTGCAGCCGCTGGCGTATCATTTTTTCGACATAGCGTTCATCCGTCTGGAGCAGACGGATGTCCCGGCTCAATGAGCGGTTCTCTGCATCGATGCTGGCGATCTCGGCCTCGATGGCCGCATGCTTCTGTTTGAGTTCACGATAGGCGATGAGCCCTTCAGATCCCCAGATCATGTGACAGAAAATGATGAGGTTGATCCCCCATACAGCTACCAGAACTATGACCCGCCAAGCTACCATCTTATTGCAAGACCCGTCGTTGTTTCTGCCAGGTACGCCGGGAGAGCCCCAGCTCTTCCAGAAAAGTCGCTGTGGCGGATTCCAGACGCTCTACGTCATCCTCTCCAAGGCGCATCTGCTCGACGCTATCCAAAAAGCGCCGTAATGCCATGAATTCTTCAACAAAATAGCGATCGGAGAGATCAGCTCCGATCTGTGGCTCCAGCTCGAGGATGGTCTGGATGCAGTTTTTCAGCCGTAACTGCAGGGTACTCATCTTATTCGGCAGCGTTTTTTGCGGCGATCTTGCGGTAGAAACCGTAACAGTAGTTCACACAGGACACTACGGACATGATGAGCGCCAGATAGAGGATGATTTCCCCGATGGGCCACAGACGCACGCCCCAGTAAGGATAGTGCAGCAGCATGGGGATGATGGCCGCGATCTGCAGGACGGTCTTGAGCTTCCCATACCTGTCGGCGGCGAGGACGATCCCTTCATCGATGGCGATGGCGCGCAGCCCCGTGACCACCAGCTCACGGCAGACGATCAGGATGACGACCCACGCTTCAGCCCAGCCGAGGGTGCAGAACATGATGAGCACGGAACAAATGAGGACCTTGTCCGCCAGGGGATCAAGGAACTTGCCCATGCTGGTGACCATGTTGTTGCGCCGGGCCACGTAACCGTCGGCCCAGTCCGTGATGGAAGCGGCAATGAATGCCAGCGCGGCCAGCACACAGGTCACCGGGCCCTGGAAATACAGCAGCACGATGACGAGCGGAACCAGCAGCATGCGCAACAGCGTCAGTTTATTCGCAAGATTGAACATATTCTCACCGACCGGGAAACAGGACTACATGGAAACGGGTATCACAAACGCGTCCCCGAGAAAAGGGAAAAACGCGCAGGTATCTTGAGGGGGTGGACGAGCCACCCCCCAAAGAGCGCCTAGCTCTTGCTGACCAGCTTCGCGGCGCCGCTGTCGGCAGCCTGGGCGATGGCGTCAGCCAGATGCAGGAACGCCTGCTTGGCAGGGCAATCCTGTTCAAGATAGACCACGGGCACGCCCCGGTCGGCGGCCACCACGGTGGCCGGATCCAGCGGGATGGCACCCAGGAAGGGGATGCCGTAATGCTTGGCAAGCTCTTCACCGCCGCCCTTCTTGAACAGGTCGATCTCCTGGTGGCAGTGGGGGCAGACAAGGCCGCTCATGTTTTCCACCACGCCCAGGACCTTGCCTTCGGCGACCTGCAGGAAGTTGACGGCCTTGCGCACGTCGGCCAGGGAGATCTCCTGCGGGGTGGTCACCGTGACGCTCTGGGCGTCGGTGATGGTCTTGAGGATGGTCATGTGTTCGTCACCGGTTCCTGGAGGGGAGTCGATGAGCAGGAAATCCAGCGGGCCCCAGGCCACGTCGGAGAGGAACTGGCGGATGGCAGCCGTCTTTTTGGGGCCGCGCCACAGGATGGCCTGGTCACGATCCTGCAGGAAGGAATCCATGGAAATGACTGCCAGGTTCTCATTGTACATGGCAGGGATGAGTTCGTTTTTCTCATTCATTTCGATGGTAGCCTTCAGACCCAGCAGGTTGGGCACGCTGGGGCCGTGCATGTCCACGTCCAGGATGCCGACCTTGAAGCCGCGATGGGCCAGGGCCGCGGCGGTATTGACGGTGACGGAGCTTTTACCCACGCCACCCTTGCCGCTCATGACAAAGATCTTGTGCCGGATGTGGGCCAGGCGGTCGGCAATGATCTGGTCTTGCCGGGCCATGGCCGATTCCATGCAACCGGCGCCGCCGGGGTTGCCCTTGGAAGAGCAGCCCGACGCAGAGGAACAGGAAGAACAGGAAGACATGATATCTCCTTTACAGGGTATGACAACAGGCGGGCTTACCAACCATGGTCGCCCACCAGATCCACGAAGACGGCAGGGCCCAGGTCCTCGCTGCAAAGCCGTCCCTGACGGCGCATGATGCGCATCAGGCGTTGCGTGCGGGGCCGTGCCCCCACCGGGATCAGCATGATGCCGTCCACGGCAAGCTGCTCCAGCAGGGGGCGGGGGATCTGGGGACCTCCGGCAGTGACGATGATGCGGTCGAACGGGGCGGCGGCAGGCATGCCCAGCGTTCCATCGCTTCGTTGCATGTGAATAGCGCGAAGATCGAGCTGCTGCAAGAGGGCCCGGGCCGATTGGTACAGCTCTTTGAGGCGCTCCACGGTATAGACCGTGCAGCCCATGGCGGCCAGCACCGCCGCCTGGTAACCGGAACCGGTGCCGACCTCCAGCACGCGCATGCCGGGCGAGGTCTCCAGCATCTGGGACATGAGGGCCACCGTGGACGGCTGGGAGATGGTCTGTCCGTAGCCGATGGGCAGCGGACAATCCTCATAGGCCCGCGAACGCAGTCCCTCGGGCACGAAAAGATGCCGGGGGACCCGCGACATGGCATCAAGGACGCGTCCGTCCGTTATGCCCCTGGCGGCCAGCTCCCGAACCATGCGCAGACGCAGGCGTCTGGGATCTATCGCGGTACCTCTTGCCATCATGCTCGTTTTGTCCTTTGCGTATGGCGAAGAAAGAACAAATTTTCCCCCCCAAGTCAAATGCCGTCAAAGCGGGGGCTATTCCTTGAAAACTCCCCTGAAACGTGCAACACTCCCGCTTGTATGAGAAAGGAGTCTCCATGCGCAAAAAAAATTTCTTTTCCACTATCCTGAGCCTGCTCATCCTGATCGCGCTGATTGCCTGTGGGTACATCTTTTTCAAGGATATGGACGGTCCGTCCATCGCCATCGTGCCCGATACCGGACGGGTCTCTCCCCACACGCCCCTGCAGATAACGCTGGCGGACCCTTCGAACATCCGCTCCATCTCCGTGGGAGTGCGCCGCAACAATGTGGTCACCCCCATTTTCCAGCGGCATTTCGAAGAATACCTGCCCCAGCGTACTGTCGAGGTCTCGCTGAAGAATGCCGGCCTGCGTGAAGGGGCCTTCGAGCTGGAGATCAAGGCGACGGACGCCTCCCTGGCCGGCTTTGGTCAGGGCAATACCCGCACGGAAGTGCTGGCCATGCGTCTGGATACCCAGCCGCCGCGCATCTCCGTGAAGACCCTGCCGCCCAGCGTGCGCCGCGGCGGTGCCGCCGCCATCCGCTATACCATCGACGAAGAAGTCACCCAGAGCGGTGTGCTGGTGGCGGGGTATTTCGTCCCCGGCTTCCTGCAGAAGGACGGCAGCTACATCTGCTTCTTCCCCTTCCCCTACACCATGACCGCCGTGGAATATAAAAACGCCGTGGAGCTGACCGCCACGGACATGGCCGGCAACGTGACCCGCAGCCGTCTGGGCCTGCTGGCCTACGAACGCAACTTCAAAAGCGATACCATCAGCATCTCGGACAACTTCCTGGCCAGCGTCAACAGCAAGCTGGGCTATCTGGCCCCCAACGCCGCCAATCAGCTGGAAGGATACCTTTATATCAACAACCAGGTCCGCGCGGCCAACGTCGAGACCCTGCGTGCCCTACGCAAGGACACCGCAGCGGCCATGCTCTGGGACGGGATGTTCCAGCGCCTGCCCCGCTCCGCGGCCCGTGCCGGTTTTGGTGATCACCGCTACTTCACCTACCAGGGCAAGCAGGTGGGCGAATCCTACCATCTGGGTTTTGACCTGGCCTCGGTCCGCAATGCCGAAGTCCCCGCAGCCAATAACGGCCGCGTGGTCTTCACCGGTGAGCTCGGCATTTACGGCAACCTCGTCGTCATCGACCACGGCCTGGGACTCATGTCCCTCTACTCCCATCTGAGCGAGATCCACGTCAAGGTGGGCGATGTGGTCCAGAAAGGCGCCATCATCGCCAAGACGGGGAGCACCGGTCTGGCCTTCGGCGATCACCTGCACTTCGGCATACTGGTCGGTGGCGTGGAAGTCACCCCGCTGGAGTGGCTGGATCCCAAGTGGATCAAGGACAACATCACCGGACGCCTGAACGCCCAGTAAGGCTCGCAAAGCCATCCCGCAAGGGATGGCTTTTTTTATGCCTGCATGGATTCGACCTGTCTGGGCACACCAGAAACCTCTTGTCTTATGAAATATTTTATGCAATAAAAATTGCCGCTTTTTTTCATTTATCCACAGGAGATTCCATGGAACGTACTTTTTGCATCATCAAACCCGATGCCGTTGCCCGTAACCTGCAGGGTGAGATCCTTGCCATGATCCAGGGCGCCGGTCTGCGCGTGGTGGCCATGAAGCAGATCCGCATGACCCGCCAGCAGGCCGAAGGCTTTTATGCCGTGCACAAGGAACGGCCTTTCTTTGCCAGCCTGACGGAATACATGAGCTCCGGCCCTGTGGTTTGCGCCATCCTTGAAGGCGACAAGGCCATCTCCCGCTATCGGGAACTGATGGGCGCCACCAATCCTGCCAATGCCGCAGAAGGCACCATCCGCAAAAAGTACGCCGAAAGCATCGAAGCCAACTCCGTGCACGGCTCTGACGCGCCGGAAACTGCCGCTTACGAAATGGCCTACTTCTTCAATGCCCTGGAGATCACCGGCTAGGCATCTTCATTTGCCGCCCGGCCCCCGGTCCTCGGCGGATCGGGGGCTTTTTTGTTTTTCTCCCCTGCCCCCGGCCTTGCGGGCCGCCGGTGCCTCGGCTATTGAAAACAGGCGCATCTTGGCTGCAAAATTTTTTTGGAGGGACTATGCCCGTTGCCATCATCACCGGCGGTGCCGCCGGTATAGGACGTCACCTGTGCGCAGGATTTGCCCGCGAGGGGTATGTGGTCGCCGCTCTGGACATCCAGCCCATGAGCAGCCCCCACCCGGACATCCACTGTTTTCCCTGTGACCTGCGCGATGAAGCCGCCATCACCTCTGTTTTTCATACCATCGCCCAGACGCTCGGCACTCCCCGCGTCCTCATCAACAACGGGGGCGTCAGCCGTTTCCGGAAGCCCTTCCCCCTCCTGGAAGCCAGGGAATTCGATGACGTCCTGGGGACCAACCTGCGCGGCGCGTTCCTCTGCTGCCGGGAATTCGTCCGTCTTTGCCGGGGAACGGGCTATGGACGCATCATCAACATCGCCTCCACCCGTTACCAGCAGAACGAATGCGGCTGGGAAGCCTACGGCGCCTCCAAGGGCGGGCTTGTCTCCCTGACCGCCAGCCTGTGCGTGTCGCTGCACGGTACGGGCATCACCGTCAATGCGGTCAGCCCGGGATGGATACAGGTGGACGACTACGACAGCCTGAGCCCCTGCGACCACAGCCAGCATCCGTCGGGACGTGTGGGAAAACCGGAAGACGTCTGCAATGCCTGCCTGTTCCTGGCCGGGGAGGAGAACGGCTTCATCAACGGCGTCAATCTGCCGGTGGACGGCGGCATGACCAGGCGCATGATCTATCCCGAGACCGATCCCCTTTGGACGGAATAGGCGGAAGGGCCTCTTTCTTTTTGACGCCCCTCCTGATATGAGGCCCGGATGACATACGAAAGGGCACGCCGTCTGCCCTGCGGCGCCACCGCGGCACGAGTATCGGCCGCGCAAGGCGCGGAACCAGCCTGCCCGACGGCAGGAAGAACAAAGGATATACGATGATAGCCGAGAGAGTACGCGGCATCACGCCGTTTCTGGCCATGGAAGTGCTGGAACGCGCCCAGAAGCTCGAACGGGAGGGTGCTTCCATCATCCACCTGGAACTGGGCGAACCCGATTTCGATACGCCCGAGTGCATCCGTCAGGCTGCCTTCAAGGCCCTGGACGAAGGGCAGACCCACTACACCCACTCCCTGGGCGATGTGGAGCTGCGCGAACATCTGTGCGCCTATTACAAACGGCGCTATGGTGTCGGCCTGCATCCCGACCAGGTGCTGATCTTCCCCGGTTCTTCCCCGGCCATGATGGTCCTTTTCTCCGCCCTGCTCGATCCGGGCGACGAAGTCATCCTCTCCAATCCCGGCTATGCCTGCTACCCCAACTTCGTGCGCTATGCGGGCGGGGTGCCCGTCTGGACGCTGACCCATGAGGAAGAAGGCTTCCAGTTCCGTCCCGAAGACGTGGCCAAACAGATCTCGCCGCGTACCCGGGCCGTGCTCATCAACTCCCCCTGCAACCCCACGGGCATCGTGCTGGAGCCGGAGCGCATGCGCGCCCTGGCCGAACTGGGCCCCATGATCGTTTCCGACGAGATCTATCACGGCCTGACCTACGGGGATGCGGAAGAGCACTCCATCCTGGAGTACACGGACAATGCCGTGGTCATAGGCGGCTTTTCCAAGGCCTATGCCATGACCGGCTGGCGCCTGGGCTACCTCATCGTGCCCCGTGATCTCGTGCGCCCCATGCAGGCCCTGATGCAGAACTTCTTCCTGTCCACCAATTCTGCGGTGCAAAAAGCCGGTATCGCGGCCCTGACCTGTGCCGATGAAGACGTGGCCCGCATGCATGCCACCTACGACGAACGCCGCCGCTTCCTGCTGGGCGAGCTGAAGCGCCTGGGCTTCAACATCCCCGTGGAACCCATGGGAGCGTTCTACATGCTGATCAATGCCCGCCATCTGGGCAGCAGCTCCATGGAACTGGCCTTCGACCTGCTGGAAAAAGCCCATATCGGCATCACCCCCGGTATCGACTTCGGCAGCCAGACCGAAGGGTTCCTGCGCCTTTCCTACGCCAATTCCATCGACAACCTGGCCGAAGCCATGCGTCGGCTGGAAGCCTACATCCGCCAGCGCTAGCACTTTGGAGGAAGCAGGGGAAGGAATGTCCTTTCCCCTGCTTCCTTCCTGCACGTCCCGCTCCTTCCTCCCATGTCGTCACCGTGCCGGTCCTGACAGGATACGGCTTTTTTTCTGCGCCCCGCCCTTCCCCGACTATGGCCCGAAGCCTTGCGCAGCACATTTTTCGGCATCTTTTTTCTTTGCGAGCGGGGGAAGATATGCTAACCTCGAATACCCCCGACAGGGGAATCAAAGGGGAGGCACTATGGCCGAAGCGCCGATCATCGATATCGTCAATCTGGAAAAACGTTACCGCAGCAAAAATACGGATGTTTTTGCCCTGCAGGGCATCAATCTTGCCATCAACAAAGGAGACATCTTCGGTGTCATCGGCAAGAGCGGTGCCGGCAAGAGCACGCTCGTCCGCTGCATCAACATGCTGGAACGTCCCACGGGCGGTTCCATCTTTTTTGAAGGCAAGGACATGTGCCGTCTGTCGGAGAGCGAGCTGCGCGCTGCCCGGCGTTCCATGGGCATGATCTTCCAGCAGTTCAACCTGCTCATGCAGCGCACGGCGCGCCAGAACGTCTGCTTTCCTCTGGAACTTATCGGCATGGACAAGGTCCAGGCCCGCAAGCGTGCTGAAGAACTGCTGGATCTGGTGGGCCTTGCCAACCGCATGGATTCCTATCCTTCGCAGCTCTCCGGCGGCCAGAAGCAGCGCGTGGCCATCGCCCGTGCCCTGGCCACCAATCCGCAGGTGCTGCTCTGCGACGAAGCCACGTCCGCCCTTGACCCGGCCACCACGGACTCCATCCTGTCCCTCATCAAGGACATCAACAGGGATCTCGGCATCACGGCGGTCATCATCACCCACGAGATGAGCGTCATCGAAAAGATCTGCAGCCATGTGGCCATCATCCACCGCGGCAAGATCGTGGAGCACGGCGAAGTGGAAGAGGTCTTCTTCCATCCGCGCACCGAGGCAGCACGCCGTCTGGTCATGCCCGAGGCCCTGCAGAACCTGCCCCAGGAGAACCTCTACCGCCTGATCTTCAACGGCCGTTCCTCCTTCGAGCCCGTCATCGCCAATATGGTGCTGGAATGCCACTGCCCCGTGAACATCATGTATGCCGATACCCGCGACATCGGCGGTATCGCCTTTGGCCAGATGGTGTTGCAGCTGCCCGAATGCCCGGAATCGCGCCGGAGCATCCTGGAATTCGCCAAATCCAGGAACATCCTGCTGGAGGAGATGAAGCATGTTTGATCAGGCCACTGTGGAAATGCTCATGGAAGGGGTGGTGGATACCCTGTACATGACCATCGTCTCCACGTTTTTTTCCTATGTCTTCGGCATCGTGATGGCCGTCGTCCTGGTCATCTGCCGCAAAGACGGCATCCGTCCCAATCCCGTGGTCTACAGCGTGCTGGATGTGGTGGTGAACCTGACCCGTTCCTTCCCCTTCCTGATCCTGATGATCGCCGTCATCCCCTTCACCCGCTACATCGTGGGGACCACCATCGGCAACAACGCCACGGTAGTACCTCTGGTCATCGCCGCGGCGCCCTTCGTGGCCCGTCTCATCGAGTCCTCCCTGCTGGAAGTGGATAACGGTGTGGTGGAAGCCGCCCAGAGCATGGGGGCCTCCACCTGGCAGATCATCACCAAGGTGCTGCTGCCCGAGGCCATGCCCTCGCTCATCAACGGCAGTGCCGTGGCGGCCATCACCATCCTGGGCTACTCCGCCATGTCCGGCGCCGTCGGCGGCGGCGGTCTGGGCAAGCTGGCCATCATGTACGGGTACAACCGCTACCAGACCGACATCATGATCGCCACGGTGATCCTGCTCATCATCATCGTGCAGATCTTCCAGAGCTTCGGCAACTGGGCCACCCGACGCAGCGACAAACGCGGGTCTTGATCCGCTTTTTCTATCACCCTTTCCCCGAGGTTTTTCCCATGAAAAAACTTCTGCTGACGCTGGCCGCCATGCTGGCCGCCGGTACTCTGGTTTGCCATGCCCAGGCCGCCACCACCGTGAAGGTGGGCGCCTCTCCCACGCCGCACGCCGAGATCCTGAATGCCGCCAAAGACATGCTCAAGGCTGAAGGCATCAATCTGGAGATCATCGAATATTCCGACTATGTGCAGCCCAACGTGGCTCTGGACAGCAAGGATCTGGACGCCAACTACTTCCAGCACAAGCCCTATCTGGACGACTTCAATGCCCAGAAAGGCACCAAGCTGTCCTCCATGGGCGGCGTGCACTATGAGCCCTTCGGCATCTACGCCGGCAAGTGCAAGAGCCTGAAGGACCTCAAGAAGGGTGCCATCGTGGCCGTGCCCAATGATGCCACCAACGAAGGCCGCGCCCTCCTGCTCATGCAGGACCAGGGCCTCATCACCCTCAAGGACGGTGTGGGCCTGACCGCCACCGTGCGCGACATCAAGGACAACCCCAAGAAGCTCCGCATCGAAGAGATCGAAGCCGCCCAGCTGGTGCGCGCCCTGCCTGACGTGGACATCGCCATCATCAACGGCAACTACGCCATCCTCGGCGGCCTGAAGGTGGCCGATGCCCTGGCCGTGGAAGCTGCCGACTCCGCCGCTGCCACCACCTACGCCAACATCCTGGCCATCCGCACCGGCGATGAAAAGCGTCCCGAACTGCAGGCCCTGTACAAGGCCCTGTGCAGCGACAAGATCAAGGAATTCATGAAGACCAAGTACGAAGGCGCCGTGCTGGCCACCCACTAGGCCAGGACCGCAACGTCATCTGTAAAGGCCCCCTCCCTGGGGGCCTTTTTCATGGCTCCACGTTTCCGTACTGCTGCCCGGGGATATTGCGGACAGGCAAGACGTACCTGCCGCCCCCATCAGACCAACAGCCAGATCTCATCCGCGGATGCTCTTCCTGGCCGGTCTTCAGCATATACAGACAGTTCCCGGGCTCCGGCACCTCCGGCCGAAGCGCGCCCCCTTCCTCTTGAAGCCATCCCCTCTGCCTGCTACCCTTTCCTCTCTACCTTCACTTTTTCCAAAGGAGAGCGCATGCGCCCGGCCCTGCTCCTGCTGCTGGCTATCCTGCTCCATGTCCAGCCTGTCTCTGCCGCCCGGTCTTTCGTCGACATCTGGGACGATGCCGTCCCGTTGTTGCACGAAGGGGTGGATATCATCGCCTCGGGAGAGGACCCCTCCGAACGCAGCTGGGCCGAGGTCCTGACGTTCCGCGATCCCAAATTCCAGCGCATCGTCTCCGAATGCTTCGCCATCCTCGCGGATTCCCAGGCTCTGGACCTCATCGCCAGCCGGGATGCCGCCCGGGACGAGATAGCCGCAAAGCGCCAGAAGATAGCGGCCCTGCAGCAGGAGCTCGTTTCCGCCCCCTCTTCACACTGGAACCCGCTCAAGGCCACGCGCAGCAGCCTGCAGGAAGATATCGCCGGACTGCGCAAGGAGATAGCAGATCTGGAACACGGTCTGGAGGCGGACAAGGAACGCATCTTTGCCGAGATCTCCGCACGCGGCCTGCCTGTCAGCCGTGAACAGCTGGAGACCATGCTGAGCGCGGCCGACGGCAAGGATACCGCCAGCATCATGGCCGTGGCCGAGAACATCAGCGCCATCCAGCGCAGCATAGAAAGCCAGCTGGCGGCCCCGGACGCTTCTGTGGAGCTGCTCCAGACCTATACGGGCATCTACATGATGTGCAACAAGGTCTATGTCTACGCCCTGCAACAGGCCCTGCAGCAGATCGACAGCCGCTACCTCGACCGTCTGGGAAAGATAAGGAAGGAGGCTGCCCAGCTGCAGGAACATGCCCGCAGCCTGCTTTCCGGGGCCGAGGAGACGGACCGGAAGATCCTGGAAGTGAACATCGCCGCCAACCAGAGGACACTGGATGCCGTGGACCTCTACAACCAGTATCTGTCACGCCAGAAAAAACATTTGCAGCAGTTGCTGCAGCGGGCGGAAAAATCCTTCAAGGTGGCCGTCAATACCTATCGGACCGTCAAGACCAGCAGCGATCTGCTGGGGATGATGCACACATCGGAAGCGGATTTCTCCCGCATCTTCGCCTTCCAGCCGCCAGACCTCTCCCTGCTGTATGATGCCCGGCTGCGGCAGGAGTTCGACGACATCACAAGCAGACTGCGGGCAGCGGAATAAGGCCGGACGCTCCAGAAACGGCAAAAGCTCTCCTCATTCGAGGAGAGCTTTTTTATGACAGAGCCTGTCACCGTTCGTCTGCTTCACGTACCGGCAGGGCACATCATGCCGCCTGCCCCGCTCATCGCAGCATGGTGAGGCTGGCAAGGAGCCGCACAAAAGTCTGCGCTGGCCTCCGCGCCCGGATCACCGCCGCCCGGATGGCAGGGCCTTCTATTCTGCGCCTGCGGCACGCAGCAGGTCAAAGCCTGCAACAAAAAAAGGCTGGTATCACTACCAGCCTTTGCTTTCACTTGGTGCCGAAGGGGAGAGTCGAACTCCCACTCCGTTGCCAGAACTAGACCCTGAACCTAGCGTGTCTACCAATTCCACCACTTCGGCACAACAAAAGTGTATTTACGCCATCAGCGCCCATCTGGCAAGCATTTTTTGCCTCCCTTTTCCGTTTTGCGGAAACTGATTTTTTTCTTTTTTATTATCAGCATGATATAGCGATATTTGACAGATGTTCCGCATCGGGATAATCGACATTTTTGTCCGGCACAGCTGAAACTGCCGGAGGATCTCCATGCAAAAAAGCTCTTGGCATTACTGGCAGCAATGGCGTCAGCGTTTTCCCCTGCAACGGGATGTACACTTCGATCAGGGGATCCTGAGCAATGATTACTGCCGGGACTGTCGTTACTGTTGCGGCCCTCAGGACTGCGCCACCCCTTTTCCCATGAAGCTGCTGCCTTCGCAGCAGCATGACCATCTGGAGAGGGACTTTTTTCTGCTTGCCCCTGATACGGCCTGCCTGGACGACAGGGGGTGCAAATCCTGCGGCCCGGAAGGCTGTCTTCTGCCACGGCAACGCCGTCCTGTGGCCTGCAGTCTGTTCCCGCTGGTCCTGCTCGATACGGGCCTTTATCTGTACAAGATCTGCCCGGCGGTCTTTTTCCTGCCGCTGGACCGCTGGCTCGTCATGGCCCGGGAGGCCGTAAACTGGCTTGTAACGCTCGCTCCGGAGGACCTGAAGCAGCTCGCCATCCATATCCCGGAAGCTATCGTGCGGGAACGCTTCATCGATCTGGAGCTTCCCCTGCCCTTTTCACCCCGGATGCCGGATCCCGCGTCTCAGCCTGTCCAGGGCTGACCAGCAACGGTCCGATTCCGGCCTTTCCTTTCCAGGAGAACTCATGAAACGTCTCTCTACCCTTCTCATGCTGACGACCTGTCTGGCCCTCAATGGCTGCGGCCTGCTGGGAGACTCCCCTGAAACGCCCGAATACAAGCCCAGCCCTGTGGAAAATTTTATGGCCAATGCCGTGCCCGGTGACATCACCACCCTTTCCGATCCCGCCTTCGGGACGGACGTGCGCGTGAGCATGGAGGACAGCTTCTTCTCCGCGGCTGGTGAGGAATGCAAGCGCGCCACTGTCCGCAACAATTTCAATGAAGCCGAGATCATCGTTGCCTGCCGCAATGCCCAGGGCCAGTGGCGGCTGGCGCCCCGCGTCTGGGGCCAGGGCATGCGTCCCGCTGTCATGCCGGCTTCCCAGACGGAAGAGGCCAAGGACTAAGCCCGGGGCCGTACCATGAAAAAGTCTGTTTTTCTTTTGCTGCTGTGCCTGCTGCTCCTGCCGCAGGGCAGCTATGCCGCTGACGCTCCGGCACCCTACGGAGCCAATCTTTTCCAGGGCAATTTCGGTCAGGGAGGAGCCGCCGGCGCCATCGCACCGGGTGACAGGGTCGTCCTGCGCCTGTGGGGCGGGAGCCTCAATGTGGATACCATCCTCGAAGTCAGCCCTGCCGGCCAGCTGGACATCCCCGAAGTCGGCCAGCTCAACGTGACCGGTCTGGCCCAGGACAAATTGCAGGATGCCCTGCGCAGCAAGCTGGCGGCCTCCGGCCATGCCGACAGCCAGATCTATCTGGCCCCCATGGATGCGCAGCCCATCACCCTGTTCGTCACCGGCAATGTCCCCAAGCCCGGCCGCTACAGCGGTTCTGCGGCCGATCCCCTGCTGAGCTATCTGGACAAGGCGGGCGGGATCGACGCCGGACGGGGCAGCTACAGGAACATCCAGGTCCGCCGCAACAATCAGGTCGTGACGACGGTGGACCTGTATCCCTTCATCCGTGAAGGCAGCATGCCGCCCATCCGTTTCCAGAATGGCGACATCATCGTTGTCCCCGACAAGGGGCCCACGGTCACTGTCACGGGCAAGGTACGCACCAGCGCCCGCTTTGAGCTGCCGGAAGGCAAGACCTCCGGGGCCAGCCTGCTGAAGCTGGTGGATCCGGACAGCAGTGCCTCGCATATCGCCATCAAGGGGGTCCGCAACGGCAAGCCCTACAATACCTATCTGCCCCTTGGCGAACTGGCCAGCCTGCAGCTGGCGGACGGTGACAGCATCGAGCTGCTGGCGGATGCCGCAGGCAATACCATAACGGTCACGGTGCAGGGAGCCGTACGCGGTGCCAGCCGCTTTCCCGTGCGCCGCGGAGCACGCCTGGATGAAGTGCGCAACTTTATCGCTGTCGAACAGGGACGTGCTGATCTGAACGGCATGTACATCAAGCGCAAGAGCGTGGCCGAACGCCAGAAGAAAGCCATCGCCGACAGCCTGCGCCGCCTGGAAGAATCCGCCCTTACCGCTTCGTCGGCCAGCACGGAAGAGTCCCAGATCCGCGCCAAGGAAGCGGAGATGATCGCCAAATTCGTGGAGCGGGCCAAAGCCGTGGAACCGGAAGGTGTCGTCGTCCTGAGCGACGGCCAGAAGATCGGCGACATCACGCTGGAAGATGGGGATGTCATCGTCATCCCGGCCAAGAGCGATGTGGTCCTCGTCAGTGGTGAAGTCATGATGCCCCAGGCCATGCTCTGGAGCAAAAACAATGATCTGGACGATTACATCAAGGGAGCCGGCGGCTATAACAGCCGCGCGGACCAGGATACCGTGCTTGTCATGCATCCCAACGGCTCGGTGAGCCATGATGGCGACAATATCCGGCCCGGGGACCAGATCCTTGTGATGCCGCGGGTGGCCTCCAAGAACATGCAGGCCGTCAAGGACATCTCGCAGGTCATGATGCAGGTGGCCGTGTCTGCCCGTGCTATCCTGGGCCTGCCCACCCTCTATTAAGCCTTCTCTCCTCTGCCGACACAAAAACAGCCCGCATGGTTCGCTCCATGTGGGCTGTTTTCGTAACCAGGAAAAGCAGCGGATAGTCTTGCCGGGCAGCCGTCGTTATCCTGCCAGGAGCATCCCCATACCGGCGCACAGCAAGATGACGGCATGCATGGCGCCGGACAGCGCCAGCACAAGCAGGAGAGCTGCTCTCTGATGCCGGTTCACGCCTAGATACGGTCGAAGTACAGGCCTTCGAGGAAGCGTTCCATGGCTTCATCTGCCTGACTGATGAACTGTTCCAGCGGGAAACGCTTGCCACAAAAAGGACAGCGCATGAAGGCCTCGTGGCAGGTACGCGCGATCTCCAGCTTGTGATCGCATTCAGGACAGGACAATGTCGTCTGGGCCTGCCGGGCTGCAAAATAAGACATGTTTCCTCCCTTGTGTGCTGAGGAACGCACACGATGCCGCCCCTTATGCCGGGACTGACAGCGGCTGTCAATTGTTCTTTTTTACACAGCCGCTTACCCGCTTTTCTGTGAAGATCAAAGCACAGGCGGTGCGGCTGGCCATGATTTACATGCTTAAAATATATTTAATAAATTCAATATGCTAAAAACAAACACCAGATCCGGGGATTGTCTTTTACCATCAGCCTGTGTCCGGAATGGTATCCAATTTTCCGGAATAGCGGGGGATTTGTTTTATAAAATATATAATATATTGAAATAATTAAATTTTATTATCAAAGTGTGGTTTTATTGTTTAAAATTATCAAACAAAAATATTTTTTTATTGAATTGACAAAACAGACCGCCTGACATGATAACTTTTTCACATAATGGCCGCGGGCAACGGCCATACAGGGAGAAAACAGCAGGGCGCATGGAATGCGGACAGACATGTCCCCTTCTGTATTGGATGACCGAAGGAACAGCCGCCTTTGGGCGGTATGTAGCGATCTCTCAAGAAGGAACTCATCATGGCTGGAAAAGAATCCACCCCCAAGCGCTTCTCGGCGCCTGCCTATTACCTGCACACTGTCGTCTGTCTGCTCATCATGTTCGGCTTTGGCCAGCTACCGCCCGTGGAACCGCTGACGCCCCTGGGGATGAATCTTATCGGTATCTTCCTGGGCGTGCTCTACGGCTGGGTCTGTATCGAGATCGTCTGGCCCAGCCTGGCCGGTCTGCTGGCCCTGATGCTCATCGGCGGCATGAAGCCCATGATGCTGCTCAACAAGAGCTTCGGTGACCCCGTGGTCCAGATGATGTTCTTCATCTTCGTCTTCTGCGCCACCATCAGCCATTATGGCCTGTCCAAGTTCATTTCCCTGTGGTTCATCACCCGCAAGTTCGTTGCCGGGCGGCCCTGGGTATTCACCTACACCTTTCTGGGCTCCATCTTCATCCTCGGCGGTCTGACCAGTGCCTCTCCGGCCGCCATCATCGGCTGGAGCATCCTGTACGGCGTGTGCGAAGTCTGCGGCTTCAAGAAAGGCGACGGTTACCCCACCATGATGGTGTTCGGTATCGTGTTCGCCGCCCAGGTGGGCATGTCCCTCATCCCCTTCAAGCAGGCCGCCCTGACCGTGTTCAGCGCCTATGAGACCATGTCCGGTGTGGGCATCGACTATGCCAAGTACATGCTCATCGCCCTGCTCATCTGCGCCGTGTGCTCGCTGCTCTTCATCGTCATGGGCAAGTACATCTTCCGTCCCGACATGAGCAAGCTCGTCCATCTGGATGTGAGCAAGCTGGACAAGGACGGCAGCCTGGTCCTTTCCCGCGTGCAGAAGGTCATCCTGGCCTTCCTGTTCCTGCTGGTCATCCTGCTGCTGGCCCCCAACTTCATGCCCAAGGACTTCTTCCTGACCCGCTTCCTCAAGGGTATCGGCAATACCGGTATCGTCATCCTGCTGGTGACGGTCATGGCGGCCATCAAGGTGGAAGGCAAGGCCCTGCTGAACTTCAAGGTCATGGTGGACTCCGGCGTCACCTGGGGCATCGTGCTGCTGCTGGCCTTCGTGCAGCCCCTGTCCGGTGCCATGGCCAAGCCTGAAAGCGGCATCACTCCCTTCCTGATGATGGCGCTTGATCCCATCATCTCCGGCGGCACCCCGCTGACCTTTGCCCTGTTCCTGGGTCTGGCCGCCACCCTGCTGACCCAGGTCATGAACAACGGCGCCGTGGGTGTGTCCCTGATGCCCATTATCTACAGCTACTGCCAGGCGGCCAACGTCAGCCCCGAACTTCCGCTGATCATGGTGGTCATGGGCGTGCATCTTGCCTTCCTCACGCCTGCCGCCAGCGCCAGTGCGGCCCTGCTGCACGGCAACGAGTGGTCGGATTCCAAGGCCATCTGGAAGACGGCTCCTGCCGTCATTCTCATGTCCTATCTGGTCACCGCGGCCATCACGATCATCGTGGGCAAGGCTATCTTCTAATCCCCCTTGCGGAGCGAAGCCTTCCTACGCGGGCGGGCGGCCTTGGGCTGCCCGCCTTTTTGCGTCTGTCCGGCAAGAAAGGTGGGGCCAAAGGGCTGGGCGGCAAGCTCGATGAAATGTCGCCGCAGGGTATCCATCAGGGCCTGCGCCTGGGGGCTGATATGCTTGTGCCTGCGGACAAGTATGCCGTACAGCACGTTGGGCAGCAGGTGGTCCAGAGGACAGCTGACGATGGAGCTCCAGTCCGAACCGAACATGGTCGCCCGGTAGCACAGCTCGTCCATGATGGCCACCCCGACGTCGCAGCGGACGAACTGCATGATGAGGTGGTAGTTGTTGACGCTGATGACGGTGTTCTTCTGCAGGCGGCGTGCCGCATACTGCAGGGTCGGCGTCGGCTGTTCGCTCTCTTCCAGTGATGTCTGGAAAACGACAAAGGGCAGACGCTCCAGGTCCGCTTCGGTAGGGATGGGGGGGATGTCCCAGATGCTGTCCTTGCGCATGACGAGCAGGGGACGGGCCTTCATCAGGATCTCCATGGTATCCAGCTTGGGCAGGGCCGTCATGCCCGTCAGGCCGAAGTCGAGGCGGGATTCCTTGACCGCCTGGACGATCTCGGAAGAAAGGGCGCGCTGGATGCGGATGTTGACCTGGGGATTCTCCGCACGGAACGCGGCGATGGCGTCCACGGCCATGATGGCCACCGGCAGGGTCGCCCCCAGGAAGATGTCGCCCTGCAGATGGCCGTCCGTAGTCCCTACGGCAGAGCGCATGCTCTGCAGCGTCTCGAAGGTCGTGATGGTCCAGCCCAGCAATTTTTTGCCTTCAGGGGTGATCTGAAGGCTTTTTTTGTATCTGTCGAACAAAACAGTGTTGAGCTCGGTCTCCAGCGAACGTAGCTGATAGCTGATCGTTGAGGGATTTCTGTTCATCAGTTCTGCGGCCCTACGCACGCTCCCCGTTTTAGCGACATAATAAAACCCGCGTAACCATTGAAGAAAATCACCATTCAACTCAGGAATCATCACGCCCTCCAATGTTTGATTTTTTAAAACAATATGTTATTTTTATTTATTTGACAATACAGCTGTTTCGCATGATTTTTTATTCACAACCGCGGGGCAAGTTTCCAGGAATGATCGACCTGTCCGGCGATGACTGTCCGCTAAAAAATCACAATCAGGATATTGCTATGAAGATGACCAAACACCCCCTCGGCACGTTAGTGGAAACCGACGTGCTCGTGATCGGCTCCGGTGCTTCGGGCTGTGGTGCGGCGCTCGGCGCGCATGACCAGGGCCTCGACGTAGTGCTGATGGACAAGGGCAAGCTGGAAAGCTCCGGCTGTATCGGCGGCGGCAATGACCATTATATGGCCGTCCTGGATGAGCCCGGTGAAGCCCACGACACCGTGGAAGACCTCATCAAGTTCTACGCCAAGCCCCTCAACGGCTGGTCGCCTGCCATGCTGCAGAACGGCTGGTACGCCCACATGAAATATTTTCTGGATGTGCTGGGCAAGGCGGGCGTGCAGTTCAGCAAGAAGGCTGACGGCACCTACCTGCGCACCCAGGGTTTTGGTCAGCCGGGCCGCTGGTGGGTCCATATCGCCAACGGCATGACCATCAAACGCGCCATGGCCCGCATCGTGCGTGATGCCGGCATCAATACGCTCGACAACGTCATGGCGGTCAAGATCCTCACCGACAACGGCAAGGCTTGCGGTGCGCTGGGTTGGAATGTCCGCACCGGCGAATTCGTGCTGGTTCGCGCCAAGACCGTTGTTTCGGCCCAGGGTCGTTCGGCCACGCGCGGCACGGATAACTCCACCCACAATCCCTTCAACGTCTGGATGTACCCCTATAATACCAGCGCCGGTGTGGTGCTGGGCTATGATGTGGGCGCCGCCGTGACCGAACTGGACACTTATCAGCGTGCCACCATGCTGCCCAAGGGCTACGGCTGCCCCGGCATGAACGGCATCAACAGCTCCGGTGCGCACGAGATCAACGCCCTTGGCGAACGCTTCATGGGCAAGTACGACCCCATGATGGAAAACGGCGTGCGCAACAACCAGATCCAGGGCACCTTCCAGGAACAGATGGAGGGTTCCGGCCCGCCATTCTACATGGACATGCGCCATGTGGACAAGGATGTCGTGCATGAACTGCAGTATGTGCTCATGCCCGGCGACAAGGCCACCTTCGGTGACTGGGCCGACTGCACCGGCACCGACTTCCAGCACAAGCTGCTGGAAGTGGAGATCGGCGAGCTGATCTTCGGCGGCACCATCGCCGTCAACGACACCTTCGAGACCACTGTGCCCAACCTCTTCTGCGGCAGTATCTTCCTGTACTGCTCCGGCGCCATGTGCGGTGGCTACGAAGCCGGTCGCCAGGCCGGTATGCGCGCCGCCGGTATCACCGAAGCCGGCAAGATCAACGAAGACCTGGCCGCCAGCGTCAAGAAGGACGTGTTCGCCCCCATGCAGGTGCCCGCCGACGAAGGCGTCAGCTACAAGGAGATCGAACAGGCTACCCGGAACGTCATGAACTACTACATGGGCTTCCGCCGCTCCATGGCCGGCATGGCCCGCGCCCTGGAAAAGATCCGCTTCCTGTCCGGCCAGGCCGACCGCCTGCATGCCGACACCCTGCGCGACCTCATGCGCTGCCACGAGTCCCGCGACATCCTGACGGTCTGTGAACTGGCCATCCAGGCCACCATGGAACGCAAGGAGACCGGCCGCTGTGTCTACAAGCTGCGGGATTACCCCGAGCTGAACCCCGACATGGCCAAGCCGCTGCTGCTGGTCCGCGGCGAAGACGGCCCCCGTTTCCAGTGGGGCAAGGCGCCGCTGCTGTAATGCCCGCGGCATCCTCATGCACTTTCCAAGGAGTTTGTAATCATGCCCCCGAGATATAGCCGTGAAATAACGCGCCCCGTCGTGCTGGGCGCCCAGCTGAAAGAGCAGTTCCGCACCTCGCCCTGCGAAACTTCCTGCCCCATCGGCAATTCCATCCAGAAGATGAACTCGCTCATCGAAAAAGGCCAGTTCACCGAAGCCCTGCGCTACCTGCGTGCCAAGAACCCCTTCCCGGGCATCACCGGCCGCGTCTGCCCCCACTTCTGCATGGATGCCTGCAACCGTAAGGAAATGGACGGCTGCCTGAACATCCGCGCCCTGGAACGCGCTGCCGAGACCTTTGCCGAACGCGGCAATGTCTTCTTCAAGCGTCGTCCCGCCACCGGCAAGAAAGCTGCCGTCATCGGCGGCGGCCCTGCCGGCCTGACGGCCGCCTACTTCCTGGCCCTGCTGGGCCACGAGGTCACCATCTACGAAGCCGAGCCCCTGCTGGGCGGCGTGCCGCGCTACGGCGTGCCGAACTTCCGTCTGCCCCGTGATGTGGTGGACCGCGAAGTGGGCCTGGTGCTGGAAGCCGGCGTGCGTGCCCGCGTCAACACCCGCGTGGGTGTGGACATCACCATGGAAGAGATCTCCGCCCGCTACGATGCCATCATCGTGGCCACCGGTGTGCCCGCTGAAAACAGCCTGCCCATCCCCGGCGCCGAAAAGGCCGTCAAGGCCGTGGAATTCCTGCGTGCCGCCGCTCTGGGCCAGAACACCGGCAAGATCGGCAAGAACGTCGTCATCATGGGCGGCGGCGGCGTGGCCTTCGACTGCGCCTTCACTGCCCGCCGTCTCGGCGCCGAGAACGTCCATGTGATCTGCCTGGAAAAGGCCGGTGAGATGCGCGCCCCTGCCGAAGACCTGGAACTGGCCGCCAAGGAAGGCGTGCATGTGCACAATTCCTGCACCATGTCCGCCATCCGCACCGAAGGCGACAAGGTCACCGGCGTGGACTACTTCGAAGTCAAGGACTGCCACTTCGACGAAAAGGGCAAGCTGACCCTGGAAGCCGTGCCCGGTGGCGAGCATGTCCTGGAATGCGACACCGTGATCTTTGCCGTGGGCATGAAGACCGACCTGGCTTTCCTTGGTGAAAACGCCGGTGGTCTGGAACTGACCCCCCGCAACTGGATCAAGGTGGACGAAAGCCAGCGCACCTCCAAGGCCAGTGTGTTCGCCGCCGGTGACGTGTCCGCCGGTCCCGCCTCCATCGCCCGCGCCGTGGGCGACGGCCGCCGCGCCGCCTTTGCCGTGCACCAGATGCTGACCGGTACCAGCAGCCGCGTCTACGCCCTGAACGAAGAGAATATGATCGAAGACTGCGACGCCATGGGCAGCGACACCGCTCCCTACGTGGTGCAGTACGCCGACATCTACGGCATCGCCCAGTATGAGAGCGTTCCTTCCGAAAAGGAAGCCGAAAATGCCTGTACCAAGGCCTTTGCCGAACTCAACCTGGGTCTGACCATCGAACAGGCCCAAAAGGAAGCCGCCCGCTGCTTCCACTGCGGCCACTGCAAGGCCTGCGGTACCTGCGTCGAGGACTGCCCCGGCTATGTGCTGGAGATGCGCCCCTACCAGGATGCGGAACGGCCCGAAATGGTGCATGGCGAAGAGTGCTGGCACTGCGCCAACTGCCGCACCAGCTGCCCCTGCAGCGCCATCGGCTTCACATTCCCCCTGTTTATGCAAGTATAAAATATATTTCTACGTTGAGAAAATTTTTCTCAACGTAGAAATATATTTATATGACATTACCTACTCTTAATTGGAATAGCTTAATTCCTTACTACAGGAAATTTTGTTCATAGTGATAGAAATACAATATATTCAAAAAACAATCTATCACAGAGGAGGTACTCATGCATTACTCAAGAAGGAGTTTCATCAAGGGGATGGCGGCATCCGTAGCACTGCCCTTACTTACAGGGACAAGCCTGTCTTTTGCCGCCCCCAAAGCGGGGCCGATTATCCAGACACAAAAGGGGAAAGTTCAGGGGATGGTCGTAGATGGGATTCATGTCTTTTTGGGCGTGCCCTGTGGCAAGCCTCCCTATGAGCCTGTTCGCCGCCTGGGGCTGCCTGAGTTTGTCGATCCCTGGTCAGGGGTCGTCCCCTGCACTCAAAAAGCCTCTCTTCCCTTGCAGGGAGGCGGTGTCATCACTGACGGTGAAGAAGGACAGATGGCTCCTGACGGCAAGCCGCTGCCTGGAAAGAACTCCCGCATCCTCGTCGAAGGCGGTGGCGACTGCCTGCGTCTGAACATCTGGACGCCCGATCCTGGCAAGAATGTCCGCTGCCCCGTGCTGGTCTATATCCCTGGTGGCGGAAGCATGAGCTGCGACAACAGTGAGATCGACGGTACATCTTTTGCCCGCAGCGGGGTCATCGTCGTCACTATCAACTATCGTGTCAATGTTGACGGCTTCATGAAGATTCCCGGGGTGCCCGCCAACCTTGCCATCCGTGACATGCTGTTTGCCACGCAGTGGGTCAAGGAAAATATCGCGGCTTTTGGCGGCGACCCCAACCGCATCACCGTCATGGGCCAGTCTGCCGGGGCTACCCACATTGGTTCCATGCTGGCCTCTCCGTTGGGGGCAGGTCTGTTCGAACAGGCCATCCTGATGAGTGGCTCCCACCTTGCTCAGTGGACTCCTGAGCAGGCCGATACGGCGTCCAGAATCCTCTGTGACTACTGGGGCATCCCCTATACCAAAAAGGCCATCCTCGCCTTGCCTTACGACAAGCTTTTGAACTTCCGCAGGCTGCTGGCAGAAAAAGGCTCAGACCTCGAATGGGCACGGTATACCAACGGGAATACGACGCTCTTCAAGCCCTATGTTGACGGCACCGTCCTGAAGAAGCGTGTCGTTGACAGCGTCGCCGATGGTATGGGGAAAAATGTCTCCGTCATGATCGGATGTACTGCCGATGAATGGCGCTATGTCACTGCGCCTACTGGAGAAATTGACCGTCTTACCCAGAAGGATGTTCAGTTCATCCTTGATGGCATCAAGGCCAACAAGTCGCTTGCTGAAGCCTACCGGAAAAATGGGCGTGGCAAGACGGATGGTGAGATCTATACGGCTCTGCAAAGTGACATCATCTTCCGCATTCCTACCAACCGCCTTCTGGAAGCACGCGCTAAGGGCGGTGGAAAGACATGGGCCTATTCCTTTGAATGGAAAAGTGACGCCTATAATGGAAAGATGGGCGCTGCTCACTGGTGCGACATTCCTTTTGTCTTCGATATGCTGGCTGACAAAAAGGCTTGCGGCGGATATGTAGGCGACAATCCTCCCCAGTCCCTTGCCGACAAGATGCATAAGACCTGGGTAAACTTCATTACATCAGGGAATCCCGGCTGGTCACAGTATGATCTGAAAAACCGGCCTACGATGAAGCTCAACCTTGAATACGCGCTGGCTAATGACCCGTGGCGTAAGGAACGTGAACTCCTCACCCTTCCGTAAAAGCATCCCAAAAACAAAAGAGCATTAACAGCTAGCCCCTGTTAATGCTCTTTATCAAAAGGATTTAGTGATGAAGTATCACCTTGTAAGGAATTTTCTCTGCCTCCTTATTGCGACTGTTCTATATGCAAGCCCTGCGTTCTCCATCGATTTCAAAATTGGCGGTTTTTGGACAATGGCCTTTGGTGTCGGTGATACAGGGCTGACCTCGAAACGAGATGGACAACATGTGAACAACGGTGACGAATTCACAGCCCGCCAGCGCCTCACGCTCATCCTGAGGGCCATTGCTTCTGAAAACCTCGAAGGCCTCGTAGCCTTCAAGATGTCCCCTCAGGTATGGGGAAGTTCGGCAACCGGCGGTGCACTCGGGGCTGATGGCAATGTCGTCAAAATCGCCCAGTCCTATGTGCAGTGGGCCGTACCCGATTCTGACCTGAAGCTCAAAATGGGCCTGCAGTTCGTCACTCTCCCCAATGCAGCAGGCGGAACGGCCATCCATGATAACCGCGTGGCAGCTACCGTCGCCAACTATAAAATATCCGATCAGATCGGCGTAACAGCGCTCTGGATGCGCCTGCTCAATGACAACTATGGAGGAGGAGATTTCCGCTCAGACCAGAATACCGGCATCAGATCCAAGGATGGTCAAAACTTCCTGGATAACATGGACCTCTTTTTCCTGAGCGTCCCCATGAATTTTGATGGCATCAAATTTGAGCCTTGGGCCATGTACGGCATCCAGGGGCGCAATGCCGCCTATTTCGACACCTACTATGACAACTGGTTCGCTGATGGTGCTCCAGCTGTCGCGACCACGCCCTTCCTGGCTCGCCTGGAAGGCGGCGATGGTCTGAATATCCGCAACCTTAATCCTACCTCAAAGCCTTATGGCAATATGTTCTGGCTCGGTCTGCCTGTGACCATCTCCGAATGGGATCCCCTGAACATAGAGTTCGACTTCAACTACGGCTTTGTTGAATCCATGGGCCGGTTTGATGTTGCTGCCCGCAACAACTGGGATGACGTACGGCGCGGCAGCATGCAGCGGCAAGGCTGGCTAGCCAAGGCCCTGATCGAATACAAGATGGACTGGGGCACTCCTGGTATCTTTGGCTGGTACGCTTCGGGTGACGATGGCAACGTCAAAAATGGCTCTGAGCGTTTGCCCTCCCTCTGTGCCTATGGCAACTTTACCTCTTTCATGGGATACGGGCAAGGATTGAGCTGGGAATCTTCATGGTTCCTGCGCGCCAAGACGCTGAGTTATGCTGGTACGTGGGGTATCGGTGCACAGCTGAAAGATGTCAGCTTCATTGATAATCTCAAGCATACGCTGCGTGTTGCCTACTGGGGCGGGACCAACAGCCCCTCAATGGTCAAGTACATGACGCATGCTAATGCCTGGGAAAGTTCTACTAACCGTTACGACAGCCTCTACCTTACGACCAACGACGGCTTGCTGGAGTTCAACTTCCTCACCAACTGGCAGATCTATGACAACCTCGAATGTGTCGCGGAGCTGGGCTACATCGCCAACTTCATGGACGATGCGACCTGGAAGAAGGACTATTCCGGGTTTGGAAGCTACCAAAAGCAAGATGCTTGGAAAGCCCAAGTGTATTTCCAGTATACATTCTAACACATTATCATGATTAAAATGGGGTGCGGCCCAGCCGCACCCCAGGGAGGTACAGCCCAATGATTTTTTCCATCTCTCCAGCCATCTGTACCGGCTGCGGCGCCTGCGTGGAAAAGTGTCCTCTGGACGCCCTGCGGCTCGGTGAGGACGGCAAGGCCTTCATCGCCTATGCCGACGACTGTATGACCTGCTACATCTGTGAACGGCTGTGTCCGTCAGGCGCCATCTTCGTGCACCCGTTCCGCGAAGAACTGCCGCCTGTTTTCCCCGATATCCCCAAGGCTCTGGGCGGAGGACTGTAAGATGAACATGCATCATATCACGACGGACGTCCTGATCATGGGCGGCGGTTCCGCCGGCCTGTGGGCCGCCTACCGCTGTTCCGAACTGGCCCCTGAAGCCCGCATCTGCATCGTGGACAAGGGCCCCCGCGACTGGGGCGGTCTGATGACCATGGCGGGCGGCGACTTTGAAGCCGTCCTCCCCCCGGACAACGTGGACGAGTGGGTTCAGGACTTCATCTATTATTTCGACGGCCTCTGCGACCAGGACCTCATGGAAGAGATCCTGAAGCGCTCTGCCGACCGTCTGCATGACTACGAACGCTTCGGCTGCGAATTCTTCAAGAAAGAAGACGGCAGCATGAAATACGTCCCCCAGCGGGGACTGGACCATGTGAAGCTGTACCCGGCCCAGCTCAAGGGCCGTGGCGGTGAACTGATGGTCAAGAACATCGTGCGCCAGCTCAAGCAGCGCTCCGTGGAGCGGGTGGGACGCATCCTGCTGACCGAGCTGCTGCAGCAGGACGGCCGCGTCTGCGGCGCCCTGGGCTTCGATACCATCAACGGCGATTTTTACCGCTTCGACGCCCGGGTGGTCATTGCCGCCAGCGGCATGGGCGGCTGGAAGACCTCGTACGGCAAGAACACGCCTACCGGCGAGACCATGCAGATGACCTATGAGGCCGGCGCGGTCCTGCAGAACCTGGAATTTGCCCGTGTCTGGAACATGCCCCGCCTCTTCGGCTGGGAAGGCCAGACCGTGCTGATGCCTCTGGGCGCGCGCTTCGTCAATGCCGCAGGCGAGCCCTTCATGGAGCGCTACTCTCCCGTGCTGGGCTCCAATACCGACCCCCACTACACCACCATGGCCATGGCCATGGAGATCCGGGCCGGTCGCGGTCCCATCACCTTCGACCTGAGCCGCATCCAGCAGGAGAACCTGATCCTGCTGCGTCCCCAGAACGGCTGGCAGAAGCTGAACTATGACAAGCTTTCCGCCCTGGGGCTGGACCTGTTCCGGGATTCCACGGAATGGGTGCCCCAGATGACCGTTTCTTACGGCGGTCTGCGGGCCGATGCCTGGGGCAACACCAATCTGGAAGGCCTTCTGGCTGCCGGTACGGCCCGTGCCACCGAGCCCGGTGTCTACGCCGGCGGCTTTGCCCTGATGACCACGTCCGTGCTGGGCCATATGGCCGGTGAGAATGCGGCCCGCCTGCTCCAGACGCTGCCGGAAGTCAAGAGCGACCTGTCCGACGCGGAAATCACTGCCCGCCAGCAGGCCCTGTTCGCTCCTCTGGGCAAGGAAGGTCTCACTCCCAAGGAAGTGCTGACCTCCATCCAGAAAACGGTCTTCCCCTACGGGGTCTCCATCCTCAAGAACGAACGTAGCCTTCAGGCCGCGCTCAAGGAACTGGAGCGCATCCGGGAAGAAGACCTGCCGCGTATGGTTGCGACGGATCCTCACTACCTGCTCAAGCTGCATGAGACCCGTGGTGTGGCCTTTGTCAGCGAAATGTACGTCCGGGCCTCTCTGGAACGCAAGGAGACCCGTGCGGGCCATTACCGCGAAGATTACCCCGTGCGTGACGATTCCCAGCTGGCCTGGCTCTGCCTGCGCAAGGATGCGGACAGCAAACCGGAATTCTTCCGCGTCCCCGTGCCGCTGGAAAAGTACAAGCACCCTGTGACCCGGTACTACCAGGACAACTTCGCTTTCCCGACCAGCGAAAGCGCCAAGTAATCCCCACCTCCTAGACGGCCCGATGCCATGCCCTCCCCCGGGCAGGAGGCACCCCCGCTTCCTGTCAGACGAAGAGGCGGCAGGAATACCTGCCGCCTCTTCTATTTTGCCCGATACCTGTCCGGCTCCCCGGACAGGCATCGTGTCCCTGCATGTATCTTTTTTTAAAACCGGCTGACCAGGATATGGTCGACCAGGCTTTCTGCCTTCCCCATCGCCGCATTCTGGCTGCAGTCCTGCCCGGTCGCCCACAGGCCCTGCAGAGCCTAAAGATTTTTCCAGAACAGGAACAATGAGCCCAGCCCGAATCCTTCATCGGCCTTTTCCTGTTCGTTCCCTTCCACCGGAGGCTGGCCGACGATGGCGGCAGCCCTGGCCCCCAGATCCTGCACCTGCCGCAGCACGCTTTCGTCCATGCGGTACAGGGAAAACTGCCAGTTTTTGGTCTTCCCATACAGCCAGCAGGCGGATTTGCCGCCGGTAGCCATATCGAGACGGATGGACAGCAGGCGCACATCGCTCCGGCTCCGCCAGCCTCGGTTGCCGCCGAACAAAAAATTCCCCAGTCCCCAGGCCACGAAGGTCTTGCGCGGCGAGGCCTCGAGGGTCTCGAACCCGCCGTAGCAATGGCTGTGGGCGAAAAGGATGATGTCCGCCCCTGCGGCGGCAAACCAGTCCGCCCAGAGCCGCTGGCGATCCGAAGCCTCGGAAAAACCTTCGTTCCCGTCATGGGAATACAGGATGATACAGGCCTCCGGCTCCCGGGCACGCAATGTCCGCACGGCTTCCAGCAGCTGGGGATAGGACAGTGTGACGATCCGGGGCCCGCTGCCTATCTGCGACATGGGCGATCCCGTCAGCAGATAGACCGGCGGCTCTCGTTGGGGCAAAAGCGACAGGGGCGCGAAGGTACCGCGTTCATGCAGGCCGTTGTGGCGGATACGGGCCCCTTCCAGCACCGCCATCAAATTGGCCGCGCCCTCTTCCAGCCCGTCGAACACATGGTTGTTGGCGGTGCAGGCAGCGCCATTGGCAAACGCCATCTGGGGGAACAGCAGCCCGTCGGCATGGAAGACGAAGGTATTCTGCTTGGAGACGGAAGAAAGACCGGCGATCTCGCAGTTCCACAGAAAAATGTCCGCCTGCTCCAGACGCCGGCGGGTCAGGGGCCCGAAAAGCTCTCCAGCCTGGGGCGCTTCGAGCATCCGGCCGCCCAGCAGCACATCTCCGGCCGCCAGGATCTCCAGCACGCCTTCCGCGGCCATGACCGGCCCCGACAACAGCAGGAGCAAGCCCGCACATCCCAACCATTTTACCCATGCCATGGTCATGCGCTGCACCATGATGCTCCTTCCCTCCTGTCCCGAATACATCTCTGTTCCCCTCTACGCCGGGGCAGCAGGACAGACAAGCGAAATCTCTCCGACAGGCAGCAGAGGCAGGCAAAAGGCGCATGGCCTTTCCCCGTGGAGAGGTATATGCTGCCTTCTGCACGGCAGGCAGCACCCGGCCCTGCCAAGGAGGAACCATGCGCATCTTCACCCAGGAAATCATCGTCGCTCCCCAGCATATCGACATCCAGAACCGCGTCAGCAACCTGTGCTATGTGCAGTGGATGCAGGATCTGGCCATCAACCACTCCACTGTCCAGGGCTGGGGCGTGGAACGCTACGAAGCGGAAGGGCACGGCTGGGTCGTCCGCCAGCATACCATCACCTACAAACGCCCTGCCCTTGCCGGAGATGTCATCACCGCCGCCACCTGGGTGGCCGAGCTTGCCTCCCGCCAGAGCCTGCGCCGCTATCTGTTCTGGCGCGCCGCCGATCGCAGCGTCCTGGCCGAAGCGGCCACGGTCTGGGTCTATATCGACATGGCGACCGGCCGGCCTTCCCGCCTGCCCGCTTCCCTGCAATCGGCCTTCGAGGTCGTGGCAGACGACAAGGAAGTCTTGCAGCTCCTGCAGGGCTAGCCGTCACAAAAGGCAAGTCTGCCTGTTTTCAGTATATTTCCCCCGCTCTCCTGTCCATGACAGAACGGGACAGACCGCTGCATGTCGAGCCGCGAAAGAAACCTGGCGACCATCTGCGACCTTTCCCGGTGGGCAGGTCGCAAAAAAGGGAGGCAGACGGATCTCCCTCCCGTTGTGATGGCGGATGGCTGCATACTGCGGCTGCGAATCCCTGAGCCGCTGCGATGCCTCAGCTCAAATCAGCATCGGCACAGGCCAGATTGCTGTCGATGCCGTAACGTTCGCGGAAGCGCTCCTCGGCCTCAGAGTCGCCGATGAGATAAAGGGCATCCCCCAGAGCGAAGATATAGCCCGGATCAGGGTTGACGTGCATGGTGCCGGTATTGTCGCGCACGGCCAGCACACTGCACTTGGTCTTGTTGCGGATGCCGCATTCCATCAGGCTCTTGCCCTGCAGCTGTCCGCGGATGGTATAGCGGAAGACGAGCAGGCGCTCATTCAGCATCATCATCTTGTCCGGAGCCAGCAGATTGATGATGCTGTTGCTCACCAGCGAAGCCAGGGAAAGCACCTGGTCCGCACCGGCGCTGTGCAGGCCGTTGACGTTACGGTCCAGCGAGGCACGGCAGAGGATCTGGGCATCCGGCCGCAGACGACGGCTGTAGATGGTCAGATAGATATTGGCGTCATCGTCATGGGTGGTGATGATGATGGTGCGCGTCTTGCGGATGCCGGCCTTTTCCAGAACGGCAAGATCCGCGGCATCCCCGTGCACATGGGGGATGGCGCCGGAATTGATGTGCGGCTGCCGGTCCACGATCACCGCAGGGATCTTGCGGCGTGCCAGATTCCGCGCCACGGCAAGGCCCACCCTGCCGCCGCCCAGGATGACCACGGGCACGTTCTCCATCTCTGCCTTTTCCGGCTCGCTGATCAGGCGGTCGAACGTCCGCACCTGTTTTTCCGTACCGGCCACCACCAGCACGCTGCTTTCCGTGAACATGGTATGCGGCCCGGGCAGCTGGAAAGCACCGCGATCCCAGACGCCGACCACGTTGATGCCCGTCCGTTCGCGCAGGCTGCAGTCCAGCAGGGTCTTGCCGGCCAGACTGCTGTGCATCACCGGGGCTTCCGCCACCACCAGACGGCCGAAGCGGCCCATGATGCTGGCCCGCTGGGACGAGCGGACCACCCGTCGGGCCATGGCCTCACCCAGCACATTATGGAACTGGAACACCCTGTTGCATCCTGCCAGGCGCAGGATGTCCGTCGCATCGGGATTTTCCACCCCCGCGGCGATGACCACCTGGGGCGCGGCTTCACGGGCCGAGAAGACGATGTTGGTACTGCGGATGTCCGTATCCATGACCACCAGCATGGCGGCCGTATCGGCGTGCAATTTCTGGTAGGTCTTCACGTCGTCATGGTCACCGGCAGCCACTTCATAGCCCTGGTCGAGCAGGTCCAGACCGGTCTGGGGATCATTGCACAGCAGCACACGCCGGATACCATGGCGCGCCAGGTCATCGGCCAGGTTGAGGGTGATGGGGCCGCTTCCGGCGATCAGCACATGCCCCCTGATCCCGGCGGGCAGACGGCGCGGCACCATGTCCTTTTTCTGGCTTTCCAGCCACGGCATGTAAAAATGCTGGATGAAGGTGAAGGGCATCATGATCAGGAAAAAGATCACGCCCGACATGAGCACGACGATGGAAAAGATGCGGCCCGGATCCGAGGAAAAAGTGATGTCCCCAAAACCGAGCGTGGACATGACCGTCAGCGTCCAGTAGACCCCGGTGATCCAGGAATGTTCCTTCCCTTCATATTCCATGAGCCAGTGGAAGATGACGCTGTAAGCGGCGATCATGATGCACAGGGTAATGAAAAAGCGCCGCAGCACGATCATATTGTGCTTTGCGCCGCGCTCGTGCAAAAAAGTCATGATCTGTGATGGTAGATATTTCATGCGCACCAGTCTGTTGCTGAAACAAGGTATTTTTTGAAGATACCAAAACAGTCAGGCTACGCAAGCATCTCTTTACCGCCCTGCCCGAGCAGGACAACGGATGCCGGATGGGAGGAGATGTTTGGCAGATGCGGACAGAAGAACCATGCTCCTGTCCCCTGCGCAAGGCAGAGAAGCTGTTTCCCCTGCCCTCCGGTATCCTTCTGTCAGGCCAACATCCGGCGGCAGCGGCCAGCGGCACTGGACGGGGCTGTTATGATGCGAACCCGGCATGCATGATGCTTGCCCATAAAAAAAGACACCCGCATACCGGGTGTCTTTTACTCCGTGCCTGCACGGTACAGTCACAGCCATCATAAAAAAGACGCCCCGAAGGGCGTCCTTGCGAATGCTAATTTTCTTCCGAGAGGCGACGGAAACTTTTCTTTGCCGCGCCACAGACCGGACAGCGCCAGTCATCGGGAAGGTCCTCGAATTTGGTACCGGCAGGGATCTTGTGGCGTCTGTCGCCACGATCCGGGTCGTAGACATAACCGCAATTCACCATCTGGCAACGCCACATGTCCTGAGCTTCAGCCATAACAATCTCCTTTGAGGGATCGGGACGGACAAAGTCCGTCCCGGAAGCGTGTGCTTACTTCAAGCCCTTGGCGGCGCAGGCTTCACAAATACCGTCAAATTCCACACGGGAATCGACGATGGAATAAAAGCCTTCTACCTGCATGCCTGCCACAGAGGGTACAGGCAGGGGTTGCATGACATCACCTATGCGCCCGCAATGGATGCAGCGCACATGCTGATGCCAAGAAATATCGCCATCGAACCGTTTTGTCGTCCCTGCCGCTTCGAGCCTGCGTATCTCGCCGGTATCCGCCAGGAAATCGAGGTTGCGGTATACCGTGCCGAGGCTGATGCGGGGCAGGCGCTCACGAACGATGCTGTACAGTTCATCCGCTGTGGGGTGTGTTTTGACTTTTCTCAGTTCTTCAAGGATGACAGCACGTTGCCTAGTCATTCTGGTCTGTGGTTGGGCCATAGCAAACTCCAAGTATTTAATAAACATTACTATTTAAATCTGTCATTGTCAAGCTATGACCGCAAAGAAAAAACTTTTACTGAGCCTTTTCCGGCCAGACCAGCAGCACGGCCAGATCCATCACATTCGTCCGTGTGGGACCGGTCCGCAGCAGGGCACCGCAATGGTGAAGTATCGGATAACTATCATTTTCTTCCAGGGCATGACGTGCCTGCTCCATCCCCGTCACAGCCAGATTCCCGGCCCAGGCGCATCCTCCGGCAGCGTCCGTAGGGCCATCGGTGCCGTCCGTACCGGCAAACAGGGCGCAGACATGCGGGCAGTCCTGCAAGGCCAGGCTGGCTGCCAGCGCCATTTCCTGATTGCGCCCTCCCCTGCCCCCGCCGCGGAGCGTCACCGTCGTCTCACCACCGGCCAGCAGGCAGAGAGGCTGTGCATCCGCCGACAGTTCGGCCGCCATCCGCCGGGCCTGCGCCACCAGCAGGGCCGCCTGCTCCCGGGCTTCCCCCACCATTTTGTCCGTCAGGATGACAGGACGGAAGCCCTGCTGCCGGGCCTGCTCCGCCGCCGCATCCAGGGCCTGCCGGTTGGTGGCGACCAGGGCATTCTGCACATGCCGGAACAAGGCATCCCCCGGCTTGGGCGTCTCGGCATCCTGACGCAGACAGCCTTTTTGAAGATGATCCAGGACAGCAGGCGGCATGGCCGGTGCCAGCTCGTAGCGGGCAAGGATGTCCATGCAGTCCGCAAACGTCGAAGCATCGGGCGCTGTGGGACCTGAGGCGATGACATCCAGAGCGTCCCCCACCACGTCGGAAACGATCACGCTCACCACCCCGGCCGGAGCAGCCGTCCGGGCCAGCTGGCCACCGCTGAAACGGGACAGATGCTTCCTGACGGCATTGAGTTCCGCGATGGTCGCGCCGCTGCGCAGCAGCAGCTCCGTCACCTGCTGCATGTCTTCCAGAGTGACGCCGGGCACCGGGGCCGGCGTCAGGGCACTGGCCCCGCCTGTGAGCAGACAGAGGACAAGATCGTCTGCCGTCGTCCCGGCGGCCAGCTCCAGCAATGCCTGTGTGGCTGCTGCGCCTGCCGCGTCCGGGACAGGATGGGCGGCCTCCACCTGAGTGATCTGCCGTAACGGCAGACCGTGACCGTACTTGACCACCAGCAGCCCGCTATGGATGCGATCCCCCAGCAGCTCTTCCACGGCAGCGCCCATGGGCGCGACCCCTTTGCCGGCTCCCAGCACCAGCAAACGGCCCCGGTGCGGCAGCGGCCAACGTTTCCCGTCCACAAGCAGGCTGTCGCCTTCCAGACAGACATGACGCATCAGGGCCGCATCGGGAGCCACAGCCCGCACCCCGGCATCAAAAATGGAATACAGTACGGCTTTGCGGGCTTCCAGTTCCATCACGCTCTCTCCTGAAAAGAAAAGGCCCACGGCGGTATGCTTTCCGTGGGCCCAGAACGACAGGGCTATTCCTTTCCGGCAAGGTAGGGGCCATCCCCCTGACAGCGACGGCACAGATCGCCCAGCACTGCCGGATACCATTCCCCGCAGCGCGGACAACGACGCACGACGCCTTTCCCCTTCTTCACCAAAAAGTCAGGATGGATACGCACAGGGGCGGCCTGGAGCAGGTCCATGCCGGCCGTGCGGATCTCTTCACGCAGCAGTTCCGGTTCCTGCTCACGCTTGGGCTTTTCCTTGAGGAACCAGGCCCGCACATGCGGATAGGCATCCAGGGCCTCCACGTTGAGACGGACGCGCGTCCCTTCCCCCGTATATTTGTCATACAGGGAAAGGGCATAAATACCAAAATGATAGACCTTCAACCAGCCGTTGCCCACCGTGCAGGGGGTCAGCAGCTGGATGGCATCCGGGAGACACTGGACCGTTTCCGAAACGGCGTCGTACAGGATGCCTTCCGGCAGGGTACGCCGTGCCATTTCCACCATATATCCGCCGATGATGACCCCGGGGGCCACATGGCCATGAAAATCCTTTACCACGGCCACAAAGGCATCGTGATCCCACTTTCCGATCCGCATGCGTGTCTCCATTGAAAATCCTGCGGCTCTTCCGCATATTGCCCGACCATCCGCGGGCTTCCTCTCCGGCCTTTCGGGAAAGGCCAAAATCCGAAAGTCCAGGCACGCAAGGACACCAGACAGGCCGCCTGCCGTGCCGAAGGACCTATTGTATAAAGATACCCGCTTGTTGTAGCCCTGTAAACTGCATGGGCCGGAAAAACCTTCCGAAAAGGAACGATCAAGCGCGCATACCCGCACCCGGCAACCGTCCGGGCTCCAGAAAAAACTGCCCCGCAGGATCTCTCCCTGCGGGGCAGCAGACAGACTGTAACTTACTTTCCTTCGGCTCCGCCGCCCTGGGGAGGCATGTGGCACGGACGGCAGCCCGGTCCCAGCATGGCCGTATGGCAGCCATAGCAGGAACGCTCGGAATTCTTGGTATGATACGCCCAGAACAGGCTCTGGGGATCACGCTCCCGCGTCCCCTTCAGGGAGTGGCATTCCTCGCTTGCGCCACAGGACACATAGGCATCCTTGGCATCAGAGGGGGCCGCGTGATGACAGACGTCGCACTCCACGCTCTCATGGGTAGCGTGGTTGAACTTCACCCACATCTTTTTATGCTCCGAGCTCTTGAGCTCGATGGGCTTGTCCGGAGCCTTGGCGTCGCCAGCCACGGCCCAGGTGGCCGCGCCGCCGATCAATGACAGCATACATATCGCAATGAGCGCTCGTTTCATGCGTTACCTCGTAGTGACCGCTGGCCGCAAGGCAGCCACGGCAGCTCGTGCTAAAACGTGTTCCAGAAAGCGGGATGGATGGGCTGCAGGCCTTTTTTGGCCGCGACCATATCCATATGGAGCATCCCCAGCGCCAGGACGTCCAGATCGGGCGTCGTATCGCGCTCACGCAAGTCCACCGCCGGGCAGTAGGTCTTGCAGCGGGTGCACCAGTCCAGGCGCTCGCCCAGGGCATTCCCCGCTTCTTTCAGGATCTCCATGACACCTGCCCCTTCTTCGCCGCAGAAGGGGCAAGCCCCTCGGCGGAAGGTCCAGTCCGTGCCGCACAGCGAACAGTGAAGGTGCTTTTTGCCGCCACCGCCCGCCAGGAACGCGTTTTTCTCATCAAAAACAGGCCGGTCCAGATACGCTATGGAAGGCCCGGATCCGCAGACAGGGCAATAGCCCTGCCGCCAGGCACCTTCCACGTTCCAGGGAGCCTCCTTCCCGTTCCCGTGCGGCGACAGCTCCACCAGGGCCCGCAGGACAGGCCCCAGCATAAAGCTGAACGCGAACAGCAGCACCTGCACAGGGATATCCAGATGCGCCGCTATCTTTCCCACGCTTTCGGCACTCTCGGCCGTCTCATTGAGCACGGCTTCCGCCAGGGCCACCGGAGCCTCAGGCCCCTGTGCAGCATCCAGGAAGAACGCCCGCAGCTTCGCCTCATGCGGCCTGACCACATCCTGGGCCGCAAGCAGCGGGATCAGGGTCTCGGCCGCGGCCCTGAGGGCTGTCCCGATACCGGCAAGCGACATCTCCGCCAGCAGCGGATAGCCCTGTGCGGCCCGCTCACGCTGCATCTCGGGCAGACGGATGCCGGCAGATTCCAGCAGGGGCTTGAGCTGTTCGGGCAGCGCGGCCCGGGCAGCCAGCAGCGGGGCAAAGGCTTGCAGGACAGGGGACAGGACAGGACGGCGGGCAAGGATACCGCTGACGGTTTCTTCCACTCTTTGACAGGATGCGGCCATGGATACTCCGGCTAACGAAGCCTGCGGGCTTCGGAGAGAGGGTGGGAACGGGGAGAAGGCAACGACATTTAGCCGAAGGTCGCGTATTCGTGATAAAACTCGGCTTCCTCCGCAAGCAGGTAGATCACGCTGACTTCGTCAGGATCTGCCAGGAATGCCTTGGGATGAGTCTTTTTGACGACCTCCAGCCGCTTTTTGGCAAGGGCCAGGATCTCGTCCCGTTCGCCAAAGGCCATGGCCCCGGTGGGGCAGGTCTTGACGCAGGCGGGCAGCATCCCGGCAGCGACGCGGTCGGCGCACATGTCGCACTTGGCAAGGGTCTTTTTGACCTTGTCATACCTGGGGATATTGTACGGACAGGCATGGATGACGTCTGCCATGTCCTGCTCGCTGAGCTTCTTGATCTTGTCGGTCACCAGCACGGCACCGGTCTTGGGATCCTTGATCATGGCGCCGGGCACGGCCATGTCGGCCACGTCCACGCAGATGGGCGTGACGCAGTGGCGGCACTGGTCCGGGAAGAAGTTCCAGACCACATTGCCCTGCTTGTCCAGATGCTCGTGGAAACGAACGATCTTGTAGTTGTTGGGGTTCAGATCCGGCGGATTCTGATGGCTCCCCCGCTGCTTGGTCTCGTTGGCGGGCAGATCGTGCCATTCCTTGCAGGCAAGCTGACAGCCGCGGCATGCCGTGCAGCGTGTGGTATCGACTAAAAATGCTTTCGGCATATCTTTGCTCCTTGGGGGGCGTGCCCCGAAGGGCACGCCCGGTGCTGGTTAAGCAATTTCCGTCAACTTGTCCGCCTTGCGGATGTTCACACAACAGGCCTTCGCTTCGGGGATGGTCGTGTTGGGGTCACAGGCCACAATGGTCAGACGGTTGGTGGAGTCGCCGCATTTCGGCGTCGTCCAGCCATAAGCAAAGGGCATACCGATCAGATGGACTGTCTTGCCCATGACCTTGAACGGACGGATGCGGACCGTCACCATGGCAATGGCTTCCACCCTGCCGCGGGCGCTTTCCACGATCACGCCGTCACCGTTGGCGATACCCTTTTCCTTGGCCAGCTCGGGGCTCATCTCCACGTAGAGCTGGGGCTCGGCTTCAAGCAGGTTGGGCACGTTGCGGGTCTCACCGCCGCCACACCAGTGTTCCGTCATGCTGTAGGTCGTCAGCACGATGGGATACTTGGGATCGGCAGCCTTGGCCAGTTTGTCCATATCACTGGTATGGAACTTGTAGACCGGGCTGCTCAGCTGCTTGGAGAAGGGATGCTGCGCCACGGGCGTTTCCGCCGGTTCGTAATGCTCGGGGAACGGGCCGTCCAGACGGCCGGGGCCGTACAGCTGGGCGTAACCGTCCGTCGTCATGATGTAGGCCAGCTTGCCGTTCTTGGTATCGGCCTGCGGCGCCCAGGGGCCGTCCGGCACGTCGCCCACCCACTTCTTGCCGTCCCATTCGATAACGGCCTTCTTGGGGTTGTAGGGCTTGCCGTTCAGGTCCACGGAAGCGCGGTTGTACAGGATGCGCCGGTTGACCGGCCAGCACCACGACCAGTTGGGATACAGGCCGATGGCGGCCTGCATGGGCGTCTGGGTCGGGTCGCGCCGCTTGGACTTGTTGCCTTCATCCTCCGTATAGCTGCCGGTGTACAGCCAGTTGAGGGACGAGGTGGAGCCGTCGGCCTGCAGGTTGCCGAACGCCGGGACCAGGTCGCCCTTCTTGTACAGGCGGTTGCCGATCTTGGTATCGGCCCAGAAGAAGCCGTTGATGCGGCGGGTCCATTCTTCGGGGTCGTACTTTTCGGGCCAGTTCATCTTCAGCAGGGCTTCGGGCAGCTTGCCGCCCTCGGCCTTGTACAGCTCGCGCAGCTTGTTGATCAGCGGCACGAACATGTCGGCGAAGTTGCGGGCTTCACCGGCGGGTTCCACGGCCTTGTCGAACCACAGCAGCCAGCGGCCGCTGTTGCTGATGGTACCGGCCTTTTCCACACGATGCGCCGACGGCAGCAGGAAGACTTCGGTCTTCATCTTCTTGGGGTCGACGCCGGGACGGTGCCAGTTGTCCGTGGTTTCGGAATTGTGCAGCTCGGCGCAGACCATCCAGTCCAGATTGTCCAGAGCCTTGCGCATCTTGTTGGTGTTGGGGAAGCTGTTCATGGGGTTGACGCCGAAGACAAAACCACCCTTGATCTTGCCCTGATACATCTTGTCCATGACATACATGTACGAGTAGTCCGCTCCGGGCTCGCCCTTGGGCAGCAGGCCGTAGCAGAAGTCATTTTCCGGTTTCGCCTCTTCACCGTACCAGCCCTTGAGCAGGCTGGCGAAGTACTTGGGCCGGTTGCCCCACCAGTTGGCACTGTTGGGGATCTTGGTGACCGGGGTATTGGCCTTGTTGAACTGGGCCAGGGTCTGCCAGGGAGCCAGCGGCAGGCCGATATAGCCGGGCAGCACATGGTACAGCAGGGCATGGTCCGTGGAGCCCTGCACGTTGGGCTCGCCACGCAGGGCGTTGATGCCGCCGCCGGCCACACCGATGTTGCCCAGCAGCAGCTGCACCAGCGTGGAGCAGCGGATGTTCTGCACACCCACGGTATGCTGGGTCCAGCCCAGGGCATACAGGATGGTGCCGGCCTTGTCGGGCTTGCCGGTGGCACAGAACTGCTTGTAGACCTTGAGCAGGTTCTCTTCGGAAACACCCGTGATGTCGGAGACGTTCTTCAGGGTGTAACGCGAATAGTGCTTCTTCATCAGGTTGAAGACGCAGCGTTCGTGCTTCAGCGTGGCGTCACGCAGCGGAGCGCCGTCCGGGCCCTTTTCAAAGCCCCACTTGCTCTGGTCATACTTGCGCGCCTTGGCGTCATAGCCGCTGAAAAGGCCATCCTTGAAGTCATAGCCCTTGCCGACGATGAACGAGGCGTTGGTATAGTTGACGACGTAATCGTGGAAATAGCTGTTCGATTCCAGGATATAGTTGACCATACCGCCCAGGAACGCGATATCCGTACCGGAGCGCAGCGGCACATGATAATCGCAACGGGCGGACGTACGGGAGAACTTGGGGTCGACGTGGATAAGCGCCGCACCGTTGTCCTTGGCCCGCATGATCCATTTGAACGAAACAGGATGATGTTCAGCGGCATTGCTGCCGATAATAAGAACCACGTCGGCATTCTTGATGTCGATCCAGTGGTTGGTCATAGCACCGCGTCCGAACGACTCTGCCAGAGCCGCAACAGTGGGGCTGTGTCAGACCCGGGCCTGGTGGTCCATCTGGACAACACCCAGGCCGCGCATGGCTTGATGGATAACGGCGCATTCCTCGTTGGAGGCATGCGAGGTGCCCATCATGAAAATGCTTTCCAGACGGTTGACCGTCTGGCCTTTGCTGTTTTTGAGGATAAGATCCTTGTCACGCGTATCCTTCACGCGACGGGCGATCTTTTCCAGCATCCATCCCCAGTCCTTCTCTTCCCACTTTTCACTGTAGGGCGCCCGGTACAAAGGCTTGGTGAGGCGGTGCGGGTTCGTGTACATGGAGAACAGGGCTGCGCCCTTGGCACACAAGGCACCTTCGTTGACAGGGAAGTCAGGGTCGCCTTCCGTACTGACGAGCTTGCCGTCGCGCACGTAAGCGATGACCTGACAGCAGACGGCGCAGAACGGACAAATCGTGATGACTTCCTTCGCGCCTTCTATCTTGAGACTCCCGGCATAGGCCTGGGCCTCGCCGAGGTTGAAACCGAACTGGCTGAGCGAGAGACAGAGTGCACTCACGCCTGCCAGTTTCAGGAATCCCCTTCGTGTGTAGCTCATAGGCTTCCTCTCCTGGGTCAGGATGAAACAGGGAACATGCCGGAGGGAGTGCTTGCCTGACGGCTGCGAGCTCCGGCACGTTTTTTCTGTGAAGCGTTCCTGAAACAAGGCGCCCCACAAAAAATATTTTATGAAACCGTAGCACCGAAACAAAAACTTAGCAAGGGGATACGACAAATAAACAACGTTGTTCAAAACGGGACAAGAGTATCCGCTCACCCCGGAAGTCTGCCCGGATAAGATCCTTCCTTCGTTGCGAATTTGCGCGACAAACAGAAACAACCGGCAAGGCCGACTTCGCGCGGACCTGCCATCTTTCCTTAAAAAAGCATGAGGTGAGCCCTCTTGTGGTCTCCCACGGATAGGCTGCCCGTCCCGCATGCAGAAACAAGTAAGCGGTCCAGGCATGTTCTCTGTAAGACCCGTACCAGAGCGTGAGGGCACGTCCCCAGCGGGCGACCAGCAAGGTCTCGCCTATTTTAGATGTCATATTCATCCGGACAGCCTGCTCCCCAAAAACGCCCCCGGAGACTCTCTTCTGCCTGTTGCCTATCTACCAAGAAACGTTTAGCCTTTTTCAAACTCTTAGGGAGGATCATATGCAGAAAGTCCTGACGCTCACGGCAACCTGTCTCCTGGGTATCCTTCTCTGCGCATCCGCAGCACTGGCTGATGAAGTAACGACCGACCACTTTACGCTGAACCTTCCCTCCGGCTGGACGCAACCCCAGCCTGTGCAGTCTGCCCAGGGCGCGACCATGGCCATCCTCCAGAACGCCGCCGAACAGACCGTCATCACTGTGGCTGTCACGCCTGTCCCGCTTTCCGCCAAAGATCTCGCGATCCAGACCATTGCCAATATGAAGGCTGCCGGTTTCACGACCTCCGAACCTGTGGCTTCCGGCGATTCCTATGTGGGAGAATTCTCCAAAGAGCAGGTCAAGGGCGTCAGCTATTTCAGTGCCAACGGCAAGCTCGGCAGCGTCATCACCATCATGGGCGCTTCCCTCGATGCCGGTAAGAAGATGCTGAAGGACAATCTCAAGCCTGCCGACAGCAAGCTCTTCCCCACTGATTTCTAGCCGCTGCACTCCCCAGCTTTGCACAAACAACGGCCCTCGTCCCGACAGGACGAGGGCCGTTATTTATGTTTGAACACATACCAGATGTTCAAAAAAAGCGGGCTTTCTTTCGCCTTGGTTAAGGTGTTCCACAGGCGGATTTTGAGTCCGTATAAAAATAGTTTTATATCACATAGATAAGAATATCTGCATATCGTTTCTGCGGTATGCGGGCATCCTGCGTCCTTTCAATTTTTCTCCATCGAGCCCTGCCCAAAATGGAAAGGGCTCCCCTCTTTCTCTTTTTCCTGCCTCATTGCCCTTCTCCCTCCCCCAGCCTCGTTGTTCCACCAAAGCTTGCGTGACAATATATCTAATAATCTATATTTAAAAGCTGCTCATCAACTTTCACAAAGGCAGTCCTGCCAGCAGACGGGGCGGCAAAAGGAGGGGGAGATGAAAACGATGTATTGGAAGATCCTGGGTGCAGTAGCCCTGTCAGGGATGCTCTTTGCTCTGCCGGCATGGGCGGAAGAAGCAGGGGACATGCCCCAAACCCAGCCCGCGCAATGTGGCTCCGATCTCTCGTACAGAGATGACGACCCGCTGGCAGGGATCCTGAGTGCGCAGCGTGGCTGCTGCTCGTGGCATGGAGGCGTATCCGGGCAGTGCTATCAGGGGCGCGTCGTGTGCAATGACGGGACGTTGAGTCCGTCATGCCGGTGCCAGTCATCCGAAACGGAATTGCAGACCGCCTCCTAAGCTGGAGTTTACAAGCGGCATACAAAAGCCCCCGCTCCACTACGGAACGGGGGCTTTTTGCGTCTGACACGAGCTTGGGCCTACCTGAAGCCGCTCTTGCAGGTGACTGGCTGGCGAGAGGTCAAAACCGCCCAGACGGAAGGAGGTCTAGTTGAACGTCTCCTTCATCTTGCACTCCGTGCGCCGCAGGGTGCCCGGCCCATCCATTCCCGCAAATGTATGCGCACGGACTTAGGCCTGGAATTTTGGCACAAAAAAAAGGGTTCACGGACGAACCGTAAACCCTTGATCTTTTTTATGGTACCGGGAGCGAGACTCGAACTCGCAAGGTGTTGCCACCGACGGATTTTGAGTCCGTTGCGTTTACCAATTCCACCATCCCGGCATAGCCGCAGGCCAGAAGCCCACAAAGCGTTTAGAGATTACAGGCGATAGGTGCCTTCGTCAAGTTTTTTGCGTCCTGTTGCCTGCATTTCTTCAAAAAATGCCTTCAGCGTCTTCCAGAAAAAACGCTGTCTCCTGCTCCGGCCAAAGGCCCGCAGACAAGCAGGACTCCTTGACGAACCTGTTCTCATTGCCCTGCAGGCGCTCGATGCGGCTTGCCCGACGGCACTCCCAGGCGTCCACGGGATATTGTCGCGCCCAGGCCTGCATGAGCTGCTGTTGCTGACGGCTCAGACGATAATGCTCGCCATAACTGTCAGCCATATACAGGCTGGAGCGTGCGATCTGCCCGCGTGCCCGCTCCGGCGGCTCCACCTTGTTGCCGCTGATCTTCATGGGGCAGGAACCAAAGGCCGAAGGGACGTCAGGCCCCAGCATCTGGAAATTTTTGTTGGAGCGTACCGCATTGACCGAACCTATGGCAGGGTACAGGTTATACATGTCGGCCTGCATGCGACGGTAATCGGCATTGACCTTTTCCGCGCACGCCCGTCCTTTGAAGGCTTTGCCCTTACGATCCACGCAAAGGGCATGACCTTCCCGCCACTCCGGGAATGCCCTGCCGAAATTTTCGGCAGGGACAACGTGCTCCCACTCTACCCGTGAGGAGCGCTTCCGGTGCTTGTCTGCCGTGAATCCCCGCGGCAGCCGGATCTGCTTGTGTTCATCGAAAGCAGCCCCGCAATAGAGCGTCTGACGGTGATCATAGTAAACTTTCTGCTCCAGCAGCCGTTTGGCTTTGGCAAAACTCTCGTTTTGCATATTGCCCGCTGCCCAGCCCTGAGCAGGCAGTACCAGCAGCAATGCCCACAGCAACCACACGATCCTCTTCATGGCGATACCTCGCAAAATGTCCGCATATGGCCTGCCTATGGGGCACGTCCCTTCCAGAAGGTGAAATCTGCAGACAGTTTTTTGAGGCTATATAAGATTATCTATATCTATTTTTCAAGACACCCTCCTCGTAAAAAAAGACCCCGGCAAAATATCAATAAAAAAGGGCCCATCGCGAGCGACGGGCCCTTCCCTGTCCTGCCCCTGCGGGGCAACGGGATCAGATAGTTACAAGATATACTGGCTCAGATCCTGATCTTCCCGGACATCGCGCAGGTGTTCCTGCACATAGGCCCGGTTGACCACGATCTGCGCACCGGGCATGTCCGGCGCGTCAAAAGAGATGTCCGCCAGGATCTTTTCCATGATGGTGTACAGGCGGCGGGCACCGATGTTCTCGCTGGTGGCATTGATCTCTTCCGCAAAAGCGGCGATCTCTTCGATGCCGTCTTCCGAGAACTGCAGGCGAATCTGCTCTGTCCCCAGCAGGGCCGCATACTGCCGCGTCAGGGCATTATGGGGTTCCGTCAGGATGCGCAGGAATTCATCCTTGCCCAGGGCATTGAGTTCCACTCGCAGGGGGAAACGTCCCTGCAGTTCGGGGATCATGTCGGAAGGCTTGCTGAAATGGAAAGCCCCGGCCGCGATGAACAGGATATGATCCGTACGCACCATGCCGTACTTGGTGTTGACCGCCGAGCCTTCCACGATGGGCAGCAGGTCACGCTGCACGCCTTCGCGCGAAATGTCGGACGTGCGGTTCTGGGAAGAGCTGGCGATCTTGTCGATCTCGTCGATGAAGATGATGCCCATCTGCTCCACGCGCTCGCGAGCCTTGTCCACCAGAGCTTCCTGATCCACCAGTTTGCCGGATTCTTCCTGGATCAGCACGTTATAGGCCTCGCGGACCTTCATCTTGCGACGGTTGCGGCGCGGCGGGAAGGCCTTGCTGAACATGTCCCGCACCTGGTTGCCCATCTGTTCCATGCCGGGGATGGCGAACATGTCCATGCCCTGGGCAGGCTGCTCGGTCACTTCGACTTCCACTTCGCGGTCGTCCATGAAGCCAAGGCGGAACTGCTGGCGCAGTTTTTCGCGGGTATCGTTGCGGTCCCCGCCAAAGGAATTGGGCAGCAGCAGATCCAGCAGACGGGACTCCGCGGCAGCTTCGGCAGCGGCCCGGACCCGGGCATTTTCCTCTTCCCGCACAAGGTTGATGCCGATCTCCATAAGATCGCGCACCATGGATTCCACATCGCGGCCCACATAGCCCACTTCCGTGAACTTGGTGGCCTCGACCTTGATGAAGGGAGCTCCGCTCAGCTTTGCCAGACGGCGGGCTATCTCGGTTTTGCCCACACCGGTGGGGCCCATCATGATGATGTTCTTGGGAGCGACCTCATCACGCAGCTCCTCAGGAAGATGCTGACGACGCCAGCGGTTACGGACAGCAACAGCGACCATGCGCTTGGCCTGTTCCTGTCCCACCACAAATTTATCCAGTTCTGCCACGATTTCACGCGGGGTGAGTGTGCTCATTGCATCTCCTGCGCGTCCTTCGACGCTCTATTTTCCAGCCGGCCAGCCAGTGCAGGCGGTCCGACGATTTTTTCCGGCAGTCATGCCTCCTTATATATGAGCATGATTTTTCCTCTGACAATGGCCCCATTGTCGAGAACCTGCTTTTTTCCTATCGTGGCCCATGCACCTTCCCCATATCTTCCATCTTCCTCCCTTACCTCCGGAGCTGGACTGGCTGCCGCCCCTGCTGGGCATAGCCGCCCTCCTCCTGCTCCTGCGCATGGCGGTGCGCGGCGCCTGCCGGTTATGCCTGCTGGGCATCCTGATACTTCTGGCGCTGGCAGCCTTCCCTCACCGGGACCTGACCTTGTTCGCCCTGGGGGGCCTCGCCGTCTGGTGCCTGATGCCGGGACGGGATCCAAAAGAAAAAAGACAAGACGACAGGCATTGAAAAGGAGCTCCCTCTCGGTCGCTTCGGCATTCCAGACGCACCGTACCGGCCTTGTGCTTCCTTCATGGCTGTCTGAGTCATAGCGCATGGCAGCCGTAGCTGTCCTTTCCTTACCTCAACACGATATCGGCAGACGACAACAAAAAAGGCCGGATGAACCGGCCTTTTTTGTTGTCTGCTTTATCGCAGCCCTTATCCAGCAGTCTTGCTCACAGGGCCCGAGGTCAGCATCTTCTGGCTGATGTAGATCACGACCAGCAGGCCGCAACCGATGGCGTCGGTAATGGCACCAGGAGTGATCAGGGTGATGGCGCCCGCCAGCAGGATCAGGCGCTCCCACCAGTAGAGGTTACGCAGCCAGTAACCCACGCTGGCAAAGGACAGGCTGGCGATGCCCAGCGCCGCGGTGGAAGCGTAGAAGAGCACTTCCCAACCGGAGGCACCGATCATCAGCAGGCCGGGGTTGTAACAGAAGATGTAGGGGATCAGGAAGCCGGCCAAAGCCAGCTTGACCGCCATGAAGCCTGTGGCGTTCGGCTCTGATCGCGCGATCCCTGCCGCGGCATAGGCGGCCAGTGCCACAGGGGGCGTCAGGTCGGCCAGGATGCCGAAGTACAGGATGAAGAGGTGCGCCGCCATGGCAGGCACGCCAAAGTGCATGATGGCCGGGGCCGCGATGGTGGCCAGCACGATGTACTTGGCCGTGGTGGGCAGGCCCATGCCCAGAACGATGGAGGCCAGCATGGTCAGCAGCAGGGTCAGGGCAAAGCTGTCGGCCGAGATGGTCAGGATGGCGTTGGCCAGCTTCAGGCCAAGACCGGTCAGGGTCACCACGCCGATGACGAAGCCGGTGCAGGCGCAGGCGGCAGCCACACCCAGGGCCAGACGACCACCGTTTTCCATGGCCTGCAGGACGCCCTTGAGGGACAGGAAGTTGGTCTGGGCCAGAGCGCTCATCACATTTTCATTGCTGTAACGGGCACCATGCCAGGTCTTCCAGTTTTCCGCCACCAGGGAGATGACCACGGTGGTCACGATGCAGTAGTAGGCGGCCTTGAGCGGCGTGTAGCCCTGCATCAGCATGTAGATCAGCACGATGATGGGGATCAGCAGGTAACCGCCCTGACGCAGCACCACCCAGGTGCGGGGCAGGCGTTCCTTGGGGATGCCCTTGAGGCCCAGGCGCTTGGCTTCCATGTGCACCATGAAGCCCACGGCCAGGTAATACAGCAGGGCGGGCACCAGGGCCGCCTTGGCGATCTCCACGTAACCGACGCCCAGGAACTGGGCCATGATGAAGGCCGCAGCCCCCATGATGGGCGGCATGATCTGGCCACCGGTGGACGAGGCGGCTTCCACGGCGCCGGCAAAGGCACCGCGATAGCCCACGCTCTTCATGAGCGGGATGGTGAAGGTACCCGTGGACACCGTATTGGCCACGGAAGAACCGGAAATGGTACCGAAGAAACCACTGGCCAGCACGGCCACCTTGGCGGGGCCGCCCACGTAGCGGCCGGCAGCGGCCAGGGCCAGGTCGATGAAGAACTTGCCCAGACCGGTGCTGTGCAGGAAGGCACCGAACAGGATGAACAGGAAGACGAAGGAGGCCGACACGCCCAGAGGCATGCCGAACAGGCCTTCCGTGGTCAGATACATGTGCGAGACGATACGCTGCACGGAGAAACCGGGGTGCCCCAGCATGCCGGGGATCAGGTTGCCGAACTTGGCGTACAGCAGGAAGACCACGGCCACCAGGGTGATGGGGATGCCCACGATACGGCGGGTCGCCTCCAGCACCAGCAGGATGGACGCACAGCCCATGATGAAGTCCAGCTCGGTGGCCGGACCGGCATCCAGCACAATGATGTCATACTGCCAGACGATGTAGCCGCAGACCACGGCCCCGGCGATGGCCAGGATGGCGTCATACCAGGCCAGCTTGTTCATGTTGCCCGTGGCGCGGGCAGGATACAGCAGATAGATCAGGGTCAGCACAAAGCCCAGATGCACCGCGCGCTGGATCTGGGGCGCAAAGGGCGTCGTGGCGGCCGTGTACAGATGAAAAGCGGAAAAGGCGATACAAAGGATCTTGATAAAAATATCGAGCCACCCCTTGAAGGAGCGGTAAACGGATTCCTTGTCGTACTTGGCAACGATCTCGGAGACGTCCACGGTCTCCTGGATCTTCTCCACAGCACTGGAATCCAGTTTGTGGCCTTCTTCCAGGGCAAATCCCCCTGCCCCTTGTTCATCGATCATATGCATTCTTTTTTCGTGGCTCATCCTCTCATGTCCTGTGTAAGTATGCGGGCGTGTCCTTTCACGCCAAGTCAATGTCCAAAAATTATCAGGGTAAAACGACTGTAAGGGTAATGGCTTGTCCCGGTTCCAGCAGGGAATTCAGCGGGATCTCCTTTTGTCCCCCGCCCTCTTCAGGCAGCAGCAGGGTGTGGTTCGCCACACGTCCCACGCGCACATCAAAGGAAGGCAGGGCCATATGATAGCCGCTGATGACAACTTTTCCGTTTTCCGTATACATCCGCTGTCCCGGGCCCGGCTGATGCGGCAGTCCGGCCCCGAAATCCTGATAAACCGTTTTTTCCAGATAAATGCAGCCCCCGCTGACACTGAACCAGTCCTCCACCGGACTCAGAGCGACGGAATGCCTGTAACGAATGGCAAACTCGCTGCCGTCCGGTGCGGGCCGGCTGAAAAGTTCCCTGCCGCTGCTGTCGCGCAGCACCAGGCGTTGCACGTCCTGCGCCTGCACACTGGAAAAAAGATGCGGCGCAACCCACAGCACGCCTGTCATACAGACCAGCATGACCAGCAAAAAAGCAATGGTATTGCGCCGCATCATCATAAGTCCCGAATCAACTGATTGTTGCCTGAGAACTCAGCCTACTTGATGTCCAGGCCCTTTTCCTTGAAGTACTTGATAGCACCAGGATGGAAGGGGATGGTCACACCGTCAGCGGCGTGTTCCAGAGAGATCTCGGCACCCTTGTTATGAGCCTTGGCCACGTCGGGCAGGTTGTCATACAGGGTCTTGGTCAGGGTGTAGGCCACGTCGTCAGGCATGTTCTTGTTGGCCACCAGGATGCACTGCACGGACAGGGTGGGCACGGCGTCCTTCTGGCCCAGGTAGGTACCGGCCGGGATGGAGTCCTTCACCAGGTAGGGGAACTTCTTGACGATCTCGTCGACCTTCTGGCCGGCCAGGGGCACGAAGACCACTTCCTGAGCGGTGGTGATGTCCTGGATGGCGGGGTTGGGCGTACCGATGGTGAACACGAAGCCGTCCACCTGACGGTCCTTGAACTGGTCGGCAGTTTCACCGTAGGGCAGGAAGATGGGCTCGATGTTCTTGTAATCCAGGCCGTAGAAGCCGAAGATCTGACGGCAGTTCACTTCGTTGCCGCTGCCGCGGGCACCCACGGAGACCTTCTTGCCCTTGAAATCTTCGAGAGCCTTCACGCCGCTGTCCTTGCTGGCCACCACATGCAGGTATTCAGGATACAGGCGGCCGATGACGCGCACGTTGTCCAGCTTGCTGCGGAAGGGAGCCAGGCCGTTGAAGGCGGAGTCGGCGACGTCGTTCTGCACCATGGCGAAGTCCACGTCACCAGCCTGGACCAGACGCATGTTCTCACCGGAAGCACCGGTAGCCTGGGCCGTCACGGAGATGGCGCCGCCGCTCTTATTGGTGATCACCTGGGCAATGGCACCGCCCAGGGGGAAGTACACCCCGGAGGTCCCGCCGGTGGCCAGGGTCAGGCGTTTGGTGTCGGCATTGGCCAGCGAGGCGGCCAGCAGCAGACCAGCGGCCAGGACAAGACTGAGAACTTTTTTCATAAGGCTTCTCCCGAAAAGAGGTTACAGAACGCATCCACTAAAATGGCGTTCTCACTACCATCATTGAGTATACACCAAATATGCAAAAAGGGCAAATCAGCCGTGCCCCGTACCTTCCGTCAGGGCTCGCTATTTGACTTGCTCCCCGGCAAAGGCATATTATGGAAAGAGCGAGACACCATGCATCCAGCCAAGGAGATCCACATGGTCAAGCGTCATCTCAGACTTCTGGTCGTGACAGTGGCGTGCATCGCCCTGCTCGGCGGCTGCGCCAGCAAATACGGCGCGCAGACGACACAAGTCAACTATTATCCCCAGTGCTACTCCCCCGTGGCCCAGCTGCGGGCCGATGAAGACAGGGTCACCAACAGCACGGCGGGAGGCGCCGCGGGCGGCGCCCTGCTGGGTGCCCTCATCGGCGGCCTGGCCACCGGCAAGGTGGAAGGCGCCCTGGCTGGTGCCGTGGCCGGTGGTGCGGCTGGCGCCGTGGGCGGGAACATCTACGGCAAGTCCCAGCAGCGGGAGAACGACCGCAGGCTGCTGGCCAGCTATGCCGCCCAACTGGGCGAGGACAGCGCAGGCATGGATCGCGCCACTGCCGCCGCCCGTCTTTCGGCCCGCTGCTATGACGAACAGTTCAAGAAGGCCGCGGCCCAGTACAAGGCCGGGGCCATCACCCGGCAGGATTTCCAGGACCGCTACATGGAGATCCGCAGCGGTCTCGAAGAAACGTCCCGCATCCTGAAGCTCACCTCCGACCATGTCATCGAGCGTGATGCCGAATACCAGAAGACCCTGGCCCAGGCTCAGGCCAAGGGGCAGGTCTCCCAACGCCAGCAGGCCCCCCGCAAGGAAAAGAAGGCCTGGAACAATTCCCGCCGCGAGCTGGAAAGTACCCGCCAGGACGTGGACATGCGTCTGGCCACGTACGAGCAGACCGTCAACAATCTGATGCTGTAACAGCAGGGCGCGCTTCTTTCCCACGAGAAGTGCGCCCTTTTTTCGGAGCATACCCCCATGGCTGACGATCCCGGCAAAAACACCGCTGATGTCCCCCGTCCCGATACCGCCGACACCGCACACACCGCCGGCGGTGGAGATCCCTCCGGCAATCCGGACGCCCCCCGGGGCGCCCCGGTCCCTGTTCCCTGGTACCGCCGTCCCCTGTTCTGGGGCATCGTGCTGTTCCTGCTGGTCCTGGCCCTGCTCGGCTGGCTGTTCTGGAAGCAATGGCAGGCCGCCGAAGCGGAAAAACAGGCCCAGGAAGCCGCCCTGAACGCCCAGCTGGCCCAAAATGCCGAGATGGACGCCTATCTGGCCCAGCTGCGGGCCCTGCTCAAGGAAGAGCCCTGCGTCATCAAGGAAAAACTGGCGCAGCTGCCGCCCCCTCCTGACGCCGTCCCCGGCGTTGTGCCCGGCGGCCGCTCCGGCGAGCCCCTGCAGATCCCGTCCGATGTGACGCCCCAAAGCACGCCGGTCACGCCGCAAAAGGCCCCTGCCCGTCCCGGCAGCATGGCCCAGCTGCTGGAACAGGGCACTGTCCTCGTGCTGGCCCGGCAGCCGCAGGGCCTGTCCATGGGATCCGGCTTTTTTATCTCCCGCCGCCATGTGCTGAGCAATGCCCATGTGGTGGGCAATGCCGGCCAGGCCTTCCTCATCAACAAGGCCACAGGCGGTGTCCTGCAGGCCACCGTGCGACATCGCAGCGCGGATGGCGGCCGGGACTTCGCCCTGTTGGAGCTGCCTGCCGATGCGGCCATCACGCCGCTGGAATTCGCCCCCGGTGTGGAACGTACCCAGCGTGTCAGCGCCTGGGGCTTCCCCGGCGCCGTGACCAACGACGATCCCAAATTCATGGCCCTGCTGCAGGGCAACGATTCCGCCGTGCCCGAGGTGGTGTATACGGAAGGCGTGGTCAGCGTCATCCTGGAACGCACCCCCCCGCTGGTCGTGCATACGGCCACGGTCTCGCAAGGCAACAGCGGCGGCCCTCTGGTCAATGAACAGGGCCAGGTGGTGGGCATCAATACCTTCATCAAACTCGATGATGCCTCCTACCGCCAGTCCAGCATCGCCATCGTGGGCAGCAGCATCACCGCCTATTTGCGGGAGATCGGCATCGGATTCTCCCAGGCCACGGCAACGCCTGCCGCCGCTCAGGCACAAGACGAAAAGGCCGATGGCCAGAAAGGGGTGAGACCATGAGCGTTTTCCTGCTTACCAGCCAGCGCAACGCCATGCGCGCCCTGGCCAGCCAGGGCATCTTCGCCACAGACTGCCACGCCCAGGTCTGCAGCATCATCGCCCAGCACCTGAGCCCGGCCCATGCGGCCCTCATCGCCGAGCCCCAGCACGATCCCGGCCAACAGCGCATCGACTGGTACGCCGGCGTGAACGGGACCGCCACCCCGGTGAGCGCGCTCCCTGCCGAAGAGGCGGAGCGCCTGCGGGCCCGCGCCGGTGAACTGGCCCGGGACATCCTGCAGCTGTCGGAACAATGGGGAAAGGACGCCCAAAGCCGCGAGGCCCTTGCCGGCCAGATGCTCGCCCTGGTCCTGCAACACCCCCATGAAGACGATCTCTGGTCCGTGGACGGCCAGCCCGTCCTGGTGAACTGGGGCTTTGCTCCGGGAGCCGTCGGCGCCATGCCCCAGGATCTCAGCCGTATGGGCGGCGCCATCCCCGTGGCAGCCGCGGCGGCCCCCGTGGCTGCGGCTGCCGTGCCTGTGGCCGCTGCCGGCAGCGGCTGCCTTGGCTGGCTGCTGCCGCTCCTGCTGGCCCTGCTCCTGCTCTGGCTGCTGCTGGCGGCCCTGGGCATCCTGCCCTCTCCCCTGCCCGCATCCTGCCTCAAACCGGCAGTCGATCCCCGTCTCGATCAGGCCACCCAGGCAGCGGAAAAGCAGCGTAACGAGCTGGAAGAGCTGCTGCGCCAGCTGCGGGAAAAAGCCCTGCTCTGCAAACCGCCGCAGCCCAAGCCGGAACCGAAGCCGGAGCCGCCAAAGCCCGATCCTGAAGTGGTCACGCCCCAGCTGGTGCCTGACAAACCTATCGAGCCTGCGCCCGAGCCCAAGCCGGAACCAAAGCCCAAGCCTGAGCCCAAACCGGAACCCAAGCCCGAACCGAAGCCCAAGCCCCGCAAGAACGAGGATCTGAACATCCCCGCCGATGCGGCCAAAAAGAACGACCTGAGCTTCCTGGAAGGCTGCTGGCAGAGCGATACGGGCCTGTTCTCGCATCCGTCCAATACGCCCATCATCGCCGAGTACTGCTTCGACAAGAAAGGCCAGGGACGGCGCTTCGTGCGCGAAGAGAACGGCCAGGTCTGCAGCGGCCCGGCCACGGCCAAGTTCGAGGGCAACCGCCTTGTCTGGCGGGCCGGGTCGGCCCCCTGCCCCAAGGGCAACCAGTATGTGCCCCAGCAGGTACAGTGCACCGGCAACGACAAGAGCACCCGCTGCCAGGGCGTGGAACAGAGCAAGCGCAACCTGCGCTGGAAAGCTGACTTCAAGAGGAAATAAGCATGGATGCCATTCCCCACTACCTTTCGCCCGTGAGCATCATCCCCGGCGGATGTCCCCAGTTCCTGGACTTTGCCCTGCCGCTGGAAGCCCTGGGCAAGCACGTCCGCTATTTCTATGAAGAGCTCAAGGGAGAAGGCAGCGGCGGCCGCTATACGCATTTCCTCCACTGTCTGGAGAACCGCGACAACGTCTTCACCGACCAGCTGACCGGCAAGGAATACACGGGGGACACCTATTCCATGCAGGCCGCCAAAGAGCTCAAGACATGGGACGGCCAGTGGCTGCCCGTGCCCTTCCTGCGCACGCTGGAACAGTGCTGGCCCGACGGCGGCAAATGCTTCGAATGCGGCCCCTCCAACTGGGCCCGGGCCCGGGTCATGCCTTCCAGCAAGGACCCGAACATGCTGCGCGTGGTCATCATCTTCGACACCACCGTGGAAGAGCGCCCCGCCGGCGAGGACCGCTATCACGCCCTGTCTCCCCAGGATGTCAGCGCCCACGGGCACTTCATGCTGGCCCACCATGTGCGGGACAATTCCTGGTTCCTCAACGAGGCCTGGGTGGACCAGTGGCTGCTGGAACTATACACGGCACGCAACCAGGGCAAGCGCCGCGGCGCGGCCTGGGGCGAGGAAGACCCCTATGTGCTCAAGCATCTGGCCAGCTATCTCACCTGGCTGGACATCGTGCGTCTGGCCGTCAAGGACGTGGCCGTGCAGGTCATCAACCCTGCCCGGGACACGCCGGTGGACGTGGACCTGATCCTGGACATCGGCAATTCCCGCACCACGGGCATCCTGGTGGAAACACCGCCCCAGTGCAGCACCGACCTCAACCAGAGCTACGTGCTGCGCCTGCGCGATTTGAGCCAGCCCGATCTGGAATACGCCGATCCGTTCGAGACCCGGGTGGAATTCGTGGACGCCACCTTCGGCAACGATACCCTGAGCCGCCGCTCCGGCCGCCAGACCCCGGCCTTTGCCTGGCCCTCGGCCGTGCGCATCGGTCCCGAGGCGGCACGTCTGGCCACGCAGGCCGTCTGCGCGGAAGGCACCACCGGCATGTCCAGCCCCAAGCGCTACCTGTGGGACGAGCGTCCGTGGCAGCAGACCTGGCGCTACAACACCAGCGGCAACACCGAGCCCATGGTCAACCGCGGCTTGTTCGCCCGCCAGCTCAATCCGCAGGGCACGCCGCTCTCCTGCTTTGACGATCCCCTGTTCCGCCGCAGCCCTTCCCTGAAGAAGCAGCAGCCCGAACCGGTGTTCGAGTCCCTGTTCACGCGCTCCTCGCTGATGATGTTCATGCTGGGCGAGATCCTCACCCAGACGCTCATCACCATCAATTCGCCCGCCACCCGTGCCCGGGGACGGCTGCCCAACCTGCCCCGGCGTCTGCGCCGCCTCATCTTCACCGTACCCACGGCCATGCCCGTGGCGGAAAAACGCATCTTCCGGCGGTGGGTGCTCTGGGCCGTCAAGGTCATCTGGGAAGGCCTCGGCTGGTCGGAGTGGTATGTGCCGCCGCAGCAGCAGAACAGAATCCGGTCCGGGGATTACCGCACCAGCCCGCTGGTGCGCTGTGACTGGGACGAGGCCAGCTGCTCCCAGCTGGTGCTGCTCTACAACGAGCTTACCGTCAAACAGCACGGGGACGCCCACCACCTGTTCCGCCTGATGGGCAAAAAGCGCGCCCGCTACAGCGATCATCCCTGCGTGCGCATCGCGTCCATCGACATCGGCGGCGGCACCACGGACCTGTCCATCACCACCTACGAGCTGGCCAGCGGCGAGGGCGACACGGCCCGCATCGTGCCGCATACCGAGTTCCGCGACGGCTTCAACATCGCCGGTGACGAAGTGGCCCGCGAAGTGGTGCTCCAGCACGTCATCCCGGCCGTTTCCGATGCCCTGCAGGCCCGGGGCGTCCAGGAGCCGCGCCTGCTGCTGGCCCAGCTTTTCGGCCGCGATACCATCGGCATGTCGCAGGAGCAGCGCAACACCCGTATCCGCCTGGTACGGCAGGTGGCCCTGCCTGTGGCCCTGGGTTTGCTGCGCGTGTGCGAGCAGGACAGCGACGTCCATCTGGACCAGACCTGCACCCTGGGGGACTTTTTCGAGCCTGCCGTGGGCGACGCCCCGGCAAACGGCCGGACCGGGGAAGAAGAGGCCCCGGCGGAGAACGGCACGTTCCGCCCCGCCATCCTGGCCCTGCGCCCGCAGCAGTCCACCCTGGATGCCGTGACGGCCCTGGTGCGCGACACGGTGCCCGGTCTGGATGACTTTTCCATCATGGATGTGCCCATCACGGTCAGCCCGCAAAAACTCCAGGCCACCATCCAGCGGACCCTGGCCCCCACGCTCTCGGCCCTCTGCGAGCTGGTGCACCTGTACGATACCGACATGCTGCTGCTGACGGGCCGCCCCAGCGCCTGGAAGGTGGTCGCCTCCACGGTCATGGCCAAGCTGCCCGTGCCGCCGGACCGCATCATCCCCATGCGCCGCTATCATGTGGGCAGCTGGTATCCTTTCCCCGATACGCTGGGCCGCATCCAGGACCCCAAGACCACCGTGGTCGTGGGCGCCATCCTCTGCGCCCTGGCCGAAGGGCATATCGAAGGCTTCTCCTTCGATTCCAACGCGCTGCGTCTGACCTCCACCGCCCGCTATATCGGCGAGCTGGACATCAATACCCAATTGCGCGCCCCCAAGGTCTGGTTCAAGGTGGATGTGGACGCCAAAAGCGGTGTGGAGCTGAACCGCACCGTGGCCTTCAACGGCCAGCTCGGCATCGGCTACCGCCAGCTGGGGGCCGAACGCTGGCCCGCCACCCGCTACCACCTGCTGACCTTCGCCAGTGAAGACGCCCGCGCCCGCGCCTCGGGCCGTCTGCCCTACAAGGTGGACGTCACCCTCAACGTGGCCGAGATGCTGGACGATGAGGACATGCCCGTCAGCAACGGCGAGCGGGAAGAACGCAGCGAAGGGGAATTCAGCATCACCGCCATCACGGACAATGCCGGCAACTTCGTCTCGCCCCGGGATCTGGAGATCCGTCTGCAGACCCTGCCCACGGACGAAGGCTACTGGCTGGATACCGGCGTCGTGAACGCCGCCAACTAGCGACGGACAGACAGGAGCATCATCATGCAGGAACAAGACATTCAGCTGGCAGCGCGCTGTGCCCGTCTGGCGGAACAGTCGCGCCATGCCGCCACCTGGCTGGCCGACAATCGCGAGACCGTGGGCAGCGAATGCACCACGCTGCAAAAAGAGATGCGCCGGGCCGCCCGCTTTTTCGGCAAGTGCGAACAGGCCGCCCGCCGCAAGATGTGTGTGGGCGTCTTCGGCCCCAGCCAGTCCGGCAAATCCTACCTCATCTCGGCTCTGGCCCGCGACAGCCGCGGCGATCTGCTGGCGGACTTCTGCGGCCGGACGTCGGATTTCATCACCGAGATCAATCCCGAAGGCGGCAAGGAATCCACCGGGCTGGTGACCCGCTTCACCACCACGCCGCCCCAAGGGCTGACGCCGGACTTCCCCATCCGGCTGCGCCTGCTCTCCGAGATGGACGTGGTCCGCGTGCTGGCCAATACCTATTATGCCGACTGCGAACACAAGCAGATGCCCGATGCCGACGCCATGCGCTCCGCCCTCGAGCGCCTGACCCAGACGGCCCGCCAGTCTTCGCCCGGCGCCAGCAGCGTCACCGCCGATGACGTGGAAGACCTGCGCGAATACCTCAACCGCAACTTCCTCTCCAAGCCGCGCGTCCAGATGCTGCAACAGGGGTACTGGGCACAGGCCGTCAGCCTGGCCCCCCTGCTGCCCCTGAGCTACCGGGCGGAACTTTTCGGCATCATCTGGAACAACCAGCCCAAATTCCAGCAGCTCTTCCTCGAGCTCTGCCAGGCGCTGGAGGCCCTGGGCAACCCGGCCGAGGCCGACTGCCCGCTGGAGGCCCTGCTGCCGCGCCAGACCAGCATCATCGACGTGGCCCTGCTGGCCGGGCTGGGGACCAACAGTGCGGAAGACCGCCTGACCCTGCTGGGCAAGGACGGACGCAAGGCCGCCCTGCCCCGTGCCGTGGTTACTGCCCTGACGGCGGAGATTACCATCTTCATGCGGGAACAGCCGGACGACTTCTTCTCCTACACGGACCTGCTGGACTTTCCGGGCTATCGCTCCCGCCTCAAGATCCTGGACCTGGACAAGGAGCTGGAACGCGAAGGCGCGCTGCAGAACCTTTTCCTGCGCGGCAAGGTGGCCTATCTTTTCGAGCGCTATTGCGAAGAGCACGAACTGACCAGCATGCTGCTCTGCATCGGCCCCGGCAACCAGGAGGTGCAGGATCTGCCCCGCGCCGTGTACGACTGGATCTGCTCCACCCACGGCGAGAACCCGGCCCATCGTGCCGGCAAGGTGCCCTCACTGTTCTTCGTGCTCACCAAGATGGATATGGAGTTCGAGAAAAAAGCCGGTTCGCCTTCCGTGGAACAGCGCTGGAACACGCGCCTTCAGTCCTCCCTGCTGGACTTTTTCGGCAAGCAGCATGACTGGCCCACCAACTGGGACGGCGCGCATCCCTTCCGCAACATCTTCCTGCTGCGCAACCCCAATTTCCGTTGCGAGGCCATCTTCACCTTCGATGCCCAGGGCAACGAGAGCGGCGTCCGTCCCGACCAGATTGCCTATGTGGAAGAAGTGCGCCGGGCTTTTGTGGATTCGCCGCTGGTGCGTCGCCATGTGGACGACCCCGAAGCCGTCTGGCAGGCGGCCATGACGCTCAATGACGGCGGTATCAGCCTGCTGCGCCAGCGTCTGCACCCCCTCTGCAATCCCGAGCTCAAGCGGCATCAGATCGGTGTGGGGCTGGACGAACAGGCCGAACGCGTCCTGACGGCGCTGGGCGTCTACTACCAGAGCGACGACCGCGAGGAACTGCGCCGCCAGAAAGAGACCCTGGCCCGCAATCTGGCCGTTTTGCTGGCCCGCGTGGCCCAAAGCCAGACTTTTGGCGAGATGCTCCACCGCCTGCAGGTCAGCGATCACGATCTGTACGCCCTGTGTGCGCAGGTCACCTCCGCCATGCCTGAAGCGGAAAACGGCGGGGCCGCGCCTGCCTCCATCGGTGTACGCGTCTCGCAACAGGACATTTTGGACGACCTTTTCGGTGATGAAGCCCCTGTGGCCACCGAGATGCCCGGCACAGCACCCGTCACAGGCAAGGACAGCGCGGCCGAACTGGCCGAAGCCGTGTTCGATGCCTGGGTGGAACAGGTCCGCCAGTTCGCGGCCGATGCGGAGACGCGCACCTTCTTTGCCATGCCCGCGCGCGAGCTGGACCAGTTCTGCCATGAGCTGCTGCTCTCGGCCCAGCGCTGCCGGGTGCGCCAGCAGATGGAAGAGGATCTGCGTGCCTGCTCCGCCTACAGCAACCTCGAACGGGAGCGCCTGCTCTGGAAACAGGCCAGTCTGGCCGCCGACGCCATCAACGCCTTCGTGGACTGGCTGGGCTTCGACCCGCGCCATCACAGCGAGCAGGAACGCACCATCATCTTCCGGGACAAGCCCGTGGTCCTTTTCCCGGCCGTCAGCGATCCCGTGGGCGAACCGCTCATCGGTGAAGTGGAAGCGCCCTACGACCGGCAGTGGTATACCGACTGGCTGCGCGCCCTGATGCACGGCATCACCGCCAACGTGGACTTCGACGGCCAGCAGATCCGCAACCCCCAACAGAACAAACGCCTGTATGACATCCTGCAGGCATTCAAAGGATAACGATGAAAGCCATCATTGCCCCCGATGCCGCGCGCACGCCCGGCGTGGCCATCATCTGCGTGTACGATGCCCCCGGTGCGGGCCCGACCGATGTGGCCATCTATTCGGGCGACGGCAAATACCTGTCCGCTTCCGGCTGGCAGGAAAGCCGCGTCTCCCTGCCCGTGGACGCCCATGATGATGACAGCGGCTGCCTCCGCCTGCAGGTAGGTGCCGCCGTGGTGGACAATCTGGACAAGCTGGAACGCTATCTGTTCATGGCCGGTGACCAGAAGTGCGTCCTCCAGATCCAGGATCTCGTCTATTCCCGCATGCAGGGCGGGGACGGCATGGGACATGCGGCTTCCCCTGCAGCCGCGCCCGCGTCGCAGCCCGTGCTGCTCCCCGATCCAGAGCCGGAACCGGCCCCCATGCCAGCACCGGCCCCCGATCCCGAACCGGAAGCGGAGCCTTCGCAGCTGCTCGCCGGAGCGCCGCTGGAAATGGATCAGCCCGCCGCGGAGACGGCGAAAGAAAAAAAATCCTCCGGCAGTCTGCTCTGGATCACCCTGGGCCTCGTCCTGCTGGCCCTGGCCGCTGCCGCGGTCTGGTGGTTCTTCCTGCGGGCCACGCCCCCGCCGCCTCCGCCCATGGCGCCACAAACTCCGGCGACCCGGCAGGAGGCGGCAGCGCCCCAGCAGACGGCACCGGCCGGGACGGAGAAAGCTCCGGCGGCTCCTGCCGCGGTGGCGCCGTTGCAGCAGGCCCGCGAACATCTGCGCGGCACGGCTGATCCCGCCACCAGCCTGGAGCTGGCCCGCCCCCTGCGTACGCCCCAGGCCGGCAACGATGAGAGCGACGCGGCCTTCCTGCTGCTGGAAGACGCTGCCCAGAAAGGCAATGCCGAAGCCATGTTTTTGGTGGGCCAGTTCTATGATCCGCAGTCGAAGCTGCCGCGCGGCAGCATCCCCGCGGACATGAGCCAGGCGAAACACTGGTATGACAATGCCAAGAGCAAGGGCTATGCGGAAGCGGACAAGGCGCTGGCGGCCCTGCGCCGTCATGTGGAAGGCGAGGCCGCCAAGGGCAACGCCGAGGCCTCGCTCCTGCTGCGCGAGTGGAAATAAGGAGAAGATCATGCCCAGAACCTGCATCCGCTTTTTTGCGCTCCTGCTGCTCCTGCTGGTGGCCGTGCCTGCCCTGCAGGCGGCCCCCCTGTTGCAGGAAGGCAAGAAGACCCTGTACCAGCGCGTGGTCTCCCACCCCGGCGCCATGCCCCTGAAAGAAGCCCGCGACGGCGCTCCGGCCGCGCGTGAGGCCCTGGTGCCCTTTACCGTGCTCTATGTCTACGCCCGTCAGGGCGACTGGCTGCAGGTGGGCCTTGATACCCGCGCGCCGCTGGGCTGGCTGAAAAAGGATCAGGCCACGGACTGGAACCAGTCCCTGACCCTGCTGTTCACCCCGCGTACCGGCCGTGATCCCGTGCTCTTCTTCAAAACGGAAAAAGATCTGAAAGGCCTGTGCGAAGCTGCCGACATGGAAAAGCAGCTGGACAGCCTTGTGGCGGCCGCAGCCGGCGGCAAGGATACGGCCGGCCTGCCCATCCTGGCTTCGGAACCGGCGGAGCAGAAAGGGGCCGTGGCCCAGAAGCGCTTCTACCTTATGCCCATTCTTGGCATGAACCGGGCCTTTGAAGGCGTGAACCTGCTGCAGGTGGCCTCCATCGATCCCGGCAGCAGCCAGTCCGGCGCAGTGGCCGGGCCGCCCAAGACCGGCATCGCCCTGGTCATGGACACGTCCATCTCCATGAAGCCCTATATCGACCAGAGCCGCGACATCATCCGCCAGCTCTATGACCGTCTGGAAAAGGACAAGATGACCGACAATGTGGGCTTTGCCGTGGTGGCCTTCCGCAGCAGTACGGAAAAGACCCCCAAGCTGGGCTACACCTCGCAGGTCATCAGCGATTTTGCCACGGCCAAGGACCGCAAGGCTCTGGAAAGCCGCCTGGCCAAAGTGGAACAGGCGACCGTCTCCAGCCATGATTTCAACGAGGACTCGCTGGCCGGGATCTATACGGCCATCGATTCCCTCAACTGGGGCCCCTATTCCACCCGCCTGATCCTGCTGGTCACGGATGCCGGGCCCCTGCGCGGCGATGACCCGTACGCCTCGCAGCGTCTCGGCGCTGCGGAGATGAACGACCTTGCCCGTCAGAAAGGCATCTGGATCACCACCATGCACGTCAAGACGCCCGGCGGCAGCAAGAACCACGCCTATGCCGAGCAGGCCTACCGGGCCCTGAGCCGCCTTTCCGGCGCTCAGGCCAACTATCAGGCCGTCAACGCCTCCAGCCACAAGGAGGCCGCCCGCCAGTTCGGCATCGTGACGAAGATCCTGACCACCTCCATGGTGGACATGGTCAAGAACACGGCCAGCGGCAAGATCATGACCCGTCCCAAGGACGAGGCCGTGCCCGCCACCGAGGAAGCCCAGGCCCGCCAGCTGGCGGAACGGCTGGGCTACGCCATGCAGCTGGACTATCTGGGCCGCAAGAACGAGAACCGTGCCCCGTCCGTGGTGGATTCCTGGATCGCGGACATGGACCTCAAGCGTCTGGCCCAGGGCCGTCAGGTACCCAGCGTGGAAGTGGCCGTGCTGCTGACCAAGAACCAGCTCAGCGACCTCAGCACCCAGCTGAAGAACATCATCGACAACGCCGAACGGACTAAAAAGACCGATTCGCGCGACTTCTTCCAGGGCATCCTGTCCGCCTCGGCCCGCATGGCCCGCGATCCCAACATGCCCACCCAGGGCAAGAGCCTTGCCGAGCTGGGCGTGCTGGCCGAATTCCTGGACGGCCTGCCCTACAAGAGCGACATCATGCTGCTGCGTGAAGAAGACTGGTACCGCATGAGCATCGGCGAGCAAACGGCCTTCATCAACCGCCTCAAGTCCCGGCTGGCCCGCTACGAAGAATACGATCGCGACCGGGAAAACTGGGAAAGTTTCGGACAGAGCAACGCCGGGGACTGGGTCTACCGCGTGCCGCTGTCCATGTTGCCGTAAGCCGGGGGAAGCATGGAAAATACGGTCTTCTCCCTGCGCGATCTGCATGTCGTCCGCCCGGGCGCGGGCGCGTTCCGCCTGCATGTCCGCAGCCTGGACGTACGTCAGGGGCAGCTGCTGGCCCTGACGGGCCCCAGCGGCTGCGGCAAAAGTACGGCCCTGGACGTGCTGGCCGGCATCCTGCGGCCCGACAGCGGCGACGGCTCCCGCTTCCTGCTGCACACCGCCGATGGCGAGACGGACATACTGGCCCTGTGGCGGGCGGGCCGTCTCGATGCCCTGGCCCGTCTGCGCGGCAAACATCTGGGCTATGTGCTCCAGACAGGCGGCCTGCTGCCCTTCCTTTCGGCCCGCGACAACATCCTGCTCCCCTGCCGCTGTCTGGGGAGCATGGGACGCCGTCTGGAGGCGGTCTGGAACATGGCCACGGCCCTGGGCATAGACCGTCTGCTGCTGCAGATGCCCGCCAGCCTTTCCGTGGGGGAGCGCCAGCGTGTGGCCATCGCCCGCGCCCTGGCCCACGGGCCCGCCATCGTGCTGGCGGACGAACCCACGGCCGCGCTGGATCCGGACCAGTCCCGCAAGGTCCTGGGCATCTTTGCCGATCTGGCCCGACAGCAGGGGACCACGGTGATCATGGTCTCCCACGATCCGCAGATGGCCCGGGAGGCCGGGTTCACGCTGGTGCCCCTGGCCTGCTCCACTACGGAGGAGGGCCCCCTTTCCGTCATCGACCATCCCCAACGGTAACGCCATGCATACCCTTGTACAGATCTGCCACCTTTCCCTGCGGGATTACCTGCACGAGCGTCTGCTCTCCGCCTGTGCCGTCCTGGGGCTGGCGGCCGTCCTGGCGCCGCTGCTGATCCTTTTCGGCGTCAAATTCGGCGTGGTGGAGACCCTGACCGAACGCCTGCGCAACGATCCCGCCACGCTGGAGATCTCCCCCGTGGGCAGCGGACACTTTTCCGCCGCCGATATGGACCGGTGGCGCGACGATGGCCGGGTGGCCTTCGTCATGCCCCGAACCCGCACCCTGGCCGCCACGGTGGAGCTGTTGCCGGAGCGGGGCACGCCTCTGCACGTCTCCATGGAGCCCACTGGCCATGAGGATCCCCTGCTGGCCCGCCATGCCCTGCCGGTACCGGCCCTGCTGCTGGACAGCGAGGACGATCCCGACCACCCGGGCCGCCTGCGTACCCGGGCCGCTGCCAGCGGTGTCGTGCTTTCCGCGCCCGTGGCCGAACGACTGGGCCTGCGGGCGGGCGACCAGTTGACCGGCAGGCTCGAACGCACCCGCAACGGCAAGGTGCAGGCAGTGCGCCTGCCGCTCAAGGTCATCGGCGTGCTGCCCCTGGCCGCCCAGCAAAAAAATGTTGCCTATGTGCCCCTGCCCTTCCTGGAAGCGGCGGAAGATTACCGCGACGGGCGCGCCGTGCCCCTGTTTGGCCCGGAACATGCCGCGGACGGCGACCAGCCGCCTGCCGAACGCCTGTATGCGGGCTTCCGCCTGTACGCCCGCAGTCTGGATGACGTGGCGCCCCTGCGGGACTTTTTCCAGCAGCAGGGCATCACCGTCCATACCGAGGCCGAGGCCATCGATCAGGTCAGGCGCCTTTCCACGTCCCTGGACATCATTTTCCTGCTCATCGGCGGCGCCGCTGCCGCGGGCTTCACGGCCTCCACGACCAGCAGCACCCTGGCCGCCGTCCGGCGCAAGCAGCGGCTCCTCGGCCTGCTCCGTCTGGGAGGTTTTTCCACGCTGGAGCTTTTGCTGTTCCCCCTGTTGCAGGCCCTGCTCACGGCCGTGCTGGGCACGGGACTGGCGCTGGGGCTCTACGCGGCTGCCCAGGGCGTGGTCAACCGCATCTTTGCTGCCGGTCTCGACGATATGGAGCATGTCTGCCGCCTGTTGCCGGAACATGCCGTCGTGACCCTGGTACTGGTCTGCCTGCTCTCCCTGCTGGCAGCCCTGCTGCCGTCCTTGCGCGGTGCGCGTACCGAACCTTCGGAGGTCATCCGTGAGATCTAGGCTGTTCTCTTCGCTCCTCTTCCTCCTGCTGCTGGCGGCCCTGCCGGCAGCGCCCGCCGACGCCGCCCTGGCCAAACGGGGCGGTGAGGTCTCCACGGCCGATGCCTGCAACCCGCACCCGGACAAGGACGATATCGTCCTGCCCATGCCCGGCGGGCTGAGCATGGCCTTCCGCCTGGTGGCCGTTCCCAGCAAAGGCCTGCTCTGGGACATGTCCGCCCGGCCCGGCCGCGATGATGCCGCCAACAGCGACCGTGCCTTTTACGACCGCCGCTACCGGGCCTTCCTCTCCGCGCCCTTCTCCCGGGCCGACCTGCCCGCCCAGTGGCGTGCCCAGGCCCCGGCAGGCGACTACTTTTTCTATCTGGTGGCCAAATATGAAGTGAGCCGCCTGCAATGGCAGAGCATCATGGGCAACGGTACGGGAGAGCCTGTGACGGATGCGGCCCGGCCTGTGACGGACATCAGCTGGTATGAGGCCGTGGAGTTCACCCGCCGCTACACGGAATGGCTACTGCAGAATGCCGCCGATGCCCTGCCCCATTACGCCGGGGACAGCCGTAACGTGGGCTTTGTGCGCCTGCCCACGGAAACCGAATGGGAATACGCGGCCCGCGGCGGCCAGACGGCCGGGCCCGAACAGCTGATGGAAAAGGATTTCTTTGCCCTGCCTGCGGGCGTTCCTCTGGCCGATTACGCTGTCTACCGTCCCGAAGGCGCGGCCCGTATCGCCGAAGACTGCGCCCGTATCGGCTCGCGCAAAGCCAACCCGCTTGGTCTGTATGATACGGCGGGCAATGCGGCCGAGATGGCGCTGGACATGTTCCGCTTCTCCGTGGGCGGCCGCCTGCACGGCTCCGCCGGCGGTTTTGTCCGCAAGGGCGGCTCTTTCCTTTCCGGCGAGGCGGAGATCATGCCCGGTCGTCGTGAGGAAAGCGCCTTCTTCCTGGCGGATGGCCCCGCACACGCCCGTGACCTGGGCTTCCGCCCGGTCATTTCCGGCATCAACACCCCGGGCGGCGACCGGCCTTCGGCCCTGCAACAGGCCTGGAACGCCGCGGGCCAAAGCAATCCCCTGGCCCGTGATGCCAGCCGCAATCCCCTGGAAGAACTGGACAGGCTCCTTGCCGCCGCACCTGACGACAACAGCCGCAAAAACCTGCTGACCCTGCGCGAGGCCATCAAGGAAAACAACATCCTGCAGGAACAGCAGCAACAGCTGGAGATGCAGTCCACCCTGCGCACGGCCGTCTACATGCTGGAGACCATCCGCAACTACGCCAGCCGCCGCAATTCCCTGCAAAGCCAGTACGACAGCATGAAGCGGGACAGCCGGACCGCCAAGGGCGAGCCCCTTGCCGCCCTGCGCCGGATCATGAAAACGGCCGAACAGGGGCTGGAGCAGTTCCAGACAGGCATCGACCGCTCCCTGTCCTTCTACCGGACCCGTGTGGAAGAGGCCGCCCGCCTGGACAAGAACGATTTCGAGCGGGCGCTTGCCAGCCTGCTCAAGGATTACGCGGGGGAAGACCTGTTCAACGAGAACATGCGCCGCAATGCGGAGCTGCTGCGCCGTCATGTCCAGAGCGCACGGGCAGGCAGGCTCCCCGCAGACAAAGCCATGCTGCAGGAGATCCTGCAGGCACGCACCGGCAAATAAGCCCAGGCACTGTGCCTGGTCACATTCACGCCGCCATCGCGGCAAGCAACAGAGGAGATGAGCCAATGAACGACAAATTGCGCCTCGGCTGGATCGGCACCGGTGTCATGGGTCACGCCATGGCCGGGCATCTGCTGGCTTCCGGCTATCCGCTGACTGTTTACAACCGCACCAAAGCCCGCGCTGAAGGGCTGCTGGCCTGCGGTGCCCGCTGGGCCGACACGCCCCAGGTAGTGGCCCGGAATTCCGATGTCGTCTTCTCCATCGTGGGCTATCCGCGTGACGTGGAAGAAGTGATGCTGGGCGAGCAGGGCGCGCTGTCCGGCCTGGCCGAAGGCGGCATCCTCTGCGATATGACCACCTCCAGCCCCGAACTGGCCCGGCGCATCGCCGAAGCCGCTGCCGCCAAGGGCTGCATCAGTCTGGATGCGCCTGTCACGGGCGGTGACATCGGTGCGCGTGAAGCACGCCTGTCCATCTTTGTGGGCGGCGACAAGGAAGCCTTCGAGCGCGTGCGTCCCTGCTTCGAAGTCATGGGCAAGACCATCCTGCACTGCGGTGATTCCGGCAGCGGCCAAAAGGCCAAGCTGGCCAATCAGGTAGCCATCGCCGGGGTCATGTTCAGTGTTTGCGAATCCATGCTCTTTGCGCAGGAAGCCGGTCTGGACGTGAAGCAGTGGCTGGAGCTGGTGGTTCCCGGCGGTGCGGGCAGTGTGGCCATGGGGACCCTGGGCCGCCGCCTGCTGGGATGTGACTACGCCCCCGGTTTCTTCGTGGACCATTTCGTCAAGGACCTGGGTCTCTGCCTGGAAGAATGCAAGCGCATGGGCCTGGTACTGCCCGGTCTTGCGCTGTCCGAACAAATCTACCGCATGGCCCAGGCCAAGGGCCACGGCAAGGACGGGACGCAGGTCCTGCTGCAGGTGCTTGCCGAGCTCTCCGGCAAACAGTGGCGGACCCACGCCTAAACGGTTACAGAGGATACGCGGGGGAAGGCCTGCCTTCCCCTGTTTCCGCTTTTCCCTATGACTTCCCTGAAACAGCGGACATGCCCAGTTTTAGGAAAGAGGAACGAGCCCGGCCTGATCGCCCTGCTGCCGACAAAGCAGATTCGGGAGCTCCGGCATATTTTTTTGGGGGCAGCTGATGTTTTTTGTTGACATCATCAGGGAAGGCGCGTAGAAGACTTTTCTTGTGTCGGGATGTAGCGCAGTCTGGGAGCGCACTTGAATGGGGTTCAAGGGGTCGAAGGTTCAAATCCTTTCATCCCGACCAGAAAGCAGAAACCCCAAGGGATCTACGGAAACGTGGATCCCTTTTCTGTTTTGGGAATCTGCCCTTTCCCTCTTTCCGGTATTCCGGCTTGCCGGTCATTCCGCGAAGCCGGACCATACGGGACAAACTTTCCCCGCCGTTCCCCGGATCATGGGGATGGTATCGGCCCTGGCCGACCTGGCAGACAGCAGACAAATCCATCGTCCACAAACAAAAACGCCACGAAGGTATCCTCCGTGGCGTTTTTCGTATGTGCAAAAAATCCGGGACCGGCAAACAGGCGCCATGCTTTCGGCAACTCCGCTGTCCCCTCTGTCTACAGGAACAAAAACTTCTAGGGACGGCCCTCGCGTTCCACTTCGCCTACCCAGCGGGAAAGGCGCGTGCGGGAATAGCGGTCTTCGGCTCCATCCAGCTTTTTGAATCCCTTGATGTTGGCCTCCAGCCAGGCCTTGTCCGTCATCAGGATCTCGCAGGCCTTGCGGGCCCGCTGCTGAAAGGCATTGAGGGCGGCACCGTCAAAGGCGATGTCCCTTACCTGGTCTTCCGGGACAGGTTCATGATATTCCATGATGACCTGGGTCTTGCGGAAGTTCAGCAGCAGCTTTGCCCTGTACGCAAGACAGGCGGCATGATCCGTACAAAACGGATCGCTGTCGCCGTCCAGCTGCATAAGGCTTTCGTAAAGGGTCTCCCCCTTATAGGCATACTGCTGCGCCCGGATGGCCGGGAACGCCGGATGATGCGCGGCCTCCCACTCCCAAGTCCCTTCCGTGTCCGCCACGGCCGTCACCAGAGTGCCGGTACCGTTACCGTAGACAGCGAACCAGATACGGGCATCGCCATCTACAGAGTGCCGGGTTTTGGGACGCAGGGTCCGGTTCCCCAGGCCTTGCAGCCGCATGTCCGCAGCAGGAGCAAAGGTCAGCGGGGGACGGGCACGGGAAACGATGACCGTCTGGTCTGACGCGGCCAGCTGGCCCGCTCCCCGCAAAGGAGGTTGCCCCCCCATAAAGAAAACAAAAACAGCCACAGCAATGATGGCAACAACTATCAGCAGGATTTTCATGGTTCCTCCAGAGCGCTTGGCAGACCGGAGCCATACGTCCGCCGCAAGCATGTTAACCGCATCCACGACGGAGCAAAAGCCCTGTCGCGCAGAGGTTCGGATCCGGGCAGAGAGCCTGCAACAGCAGATCTTACCCCCTGAAAACAGAAAAGGGATCTACGTTTCCGTAGATCCCTTGGGGTTTCTGCTTTCTGGTCGGGATGAAAGGATTTGAACCTTCGACCCCTTGAACCCCATTCAAGTGCGCTCCCAGACTGCGCTACATCCCGACGCGAAGATGTAGATAGACGAAGATAGCAGGCTTGTCAATAAAAACATCACATTTTTTCAAAATAGCTATCTCCGCCCTTCTGTGCAAAAAATGGCAAGGCTGTCGACCGGAGGTCTCCATTCCTCCACCCTGCAGGGGCACGCCCCGTACTGACCTTGCCGGCAGGAGCTAATCCCGCCTCTTCATATGATAGAGGTCCGCATGCAGCGTGAGCCTGCTGTCCGCATCCCTCATGTCGCACAAGCGATAAAGAAAGGCACAGCCGCACGCCACTTCCGGAAGAAAAGGCCCGGAGTGCAAGGCGAAGCTCATATGCCCTGCCGTATCCTCCAGGACAGGCTTTTACCACCTGCCTGCCCTCAGGGCGAAAACAGGGCCGAATCCTCAGGCGCCCAAAAACAGAAAAGGGACCTACGTTTCCGTAGATCCCTTGGGGTTTCTGCTTTCTGGTCGGGATGAAAGGATTTGAACCTTCGACCCCTTGAACCCCATTCAAGTGCGCTCCCAGACTGCGCTACATCCCGACGCGAAAAAAAGAAGTACGCTCGACCAGCCTCTTTGTCAACATAAAATTCTTTTGAGAAAAAAATTTTTTGCTTTTGTGAAATTTTAGGGCAATTTCTGCCGTTTTCGTTACATTGTGAAGCATTTCTCAGCCCGTATGAACATCCGGACACATTGCCAACTTATTGATTTCCATTAACTTTCAAATGCCTTTTTGCCTGATGGAACTCCACTGAGCTTGTTTTTTTCTTCTTTTGCCAGAATATTTTTCATAAAAACCAAGCATTCACCTGCATTGACAAAAAAAATTTCCTGTGTAGAAGACAGATGGCCGCGCAGCCTGGGGGGTCAGGATGCCGGCTGGATTTTCCGGTTTCCCCTACTTGTGTCACATATTATTTCATAGTATGTCACACGGAAGGGATTTTTTCACCAGGTTGAGAAACCTGTAATCAGGAGGTTGGATATGACAACCAAATCAGCCTTTAATGAAGACAAAGTAGCCCTGCTGCTTGGCTGCATTATCTTCATCTTGGGCCTTGGCAAGTTCGCTGGACTGGATCTCCTTGGCTGGGTGGTAAAAATCGGCATGTGGGTCGATAGCCCCGTCGATGCCTGGAAGCCCGCTACCAAGGGCATGATGGCCGGCTGGCAGTCCCTGCTGGCTACCTATGTGTTTGTGACCGGTCTGCTGGCTATCGGCGTCAAACTGATGAAGGGTAACGTGGGCCGCTTCGTGGGCTCCTTCACCGTGATCTTCTTCATCGCCATCGCCTGCTACACCGCCGGCGCCAACGCCTACATCGCTGCTAACCCCACTCAGCTGGCTAAGCAGGGTATTCCGTGGGCTCTGGGCCTGAGCACCGAAGCCGGCCTGATCGCCGCTCTGGTCATGGGCATCCTGATCAGTAACTTTGCCCCCAGCGTTGCTGACTCTCTGCGCGATGCCTGCCGCCCCGAGCTGTTCGTTAAGATCGCCATCGTGGTTCTGGGTGCCGAACTGGGTGTGAAGGCCGCTGATGCCGCCGGTTTTGCTGGCCACATCATCTTCCGAGGCCTGTGCGCCATTGTTGAAGCTTACCTGCTGTACTGGGCCGTGGTTTACTACGTTGCCCGTAAGTACTTCAAGTTCAACAAGGAATGGGCCGCTCCTCTGGCTTCCGGTATCTCCATCTGCGGTGTGTCCGCCGCTATCGCCACTGGTGGCGCCATCCGCGCCCGGCCGGTGGTCCCGATCATGGTTTCTTCCCTGGTCGTTGTGTTCACCTGCATTGAAATGCTGATCCTGCCCTTCATCGCTCAGACCTTCCTGTACACCGAGCCCATGGTGGCCGGCGGCTGGATGGGCCTGGCCGTGAAGTCCGACGGTGGTGCTATCGCTTCCGGTGCCATCACCGAATCCCTGATCCTGGCCAAGATGGCCGGTCTGGGCACTGAATGGGAACCCGGCTGGATCGTGATGGTGACCACCACCGTCAAGATCTTCATCGACATGTTCATCGGTATCTGGGCTCTGGTCCTGGCCTACATCTGGACGGCCAAGTTCGACAAGACCCGTGGCGACCGCACCATGACCTGGGGCGACGTCATGGACCGCTTCCCCCGCTTCGTGCTGGGTTACCTGGGTACCTTCCTGGTCCTGCTCATCGTCTGCCTGAGCACGCCTGAACTGCACAAGGTCGGCAAGGCCATGTCCGGCGCCATGAACGGCTTCCGCGTCATCTTCTTCCTGATGACCTTCTTCAGCATCGGTATGGTTTCCAACTTCCGCAAGCTGATGGAAGAAGGCATCGGCCGCCTGGCCATCGTGTACATCGTCTGCCTGTTCGGCTTCATCATCTGGGTCGGTCTGTTCATTTCCTACGCCTTCTTCCATGGCATGACCCCGCCGGTGGTTGGCGCCTAGTTTAAAGGAGAACAATGATGGAAGACAAAGAAGTCAAATTCCACGAAGAAGTCCAGAAGATGGAATACGAGCCCCTGGATGAGACTGAAATGAAGCTCATCCACTGGAGCTGGGGCCTGGGCGTGGGTCTGCTGGTGGTGCTGTTCCTCATCAGCAAGTTCGTGATGACCACCCACTAGACCTCGGGCTGCTAAACACGTAATAAGGATGCCGGGAAGGGCCTGCGCCCTTCCCGGCTCTTGCGTACAAAGGACAAGTATCATGCCGCGTTATCATCTGCGTTACCTTAAGGGCCCCAACTATACCCTGAACCTGGAGTATGACGGCATCGTGGAAGCCTCTTCCTTTGAGGAAGCCCTGCGTCCCCATACCGACTGGCCCATTACGGAAAGCTACGACCATGCCACGGCTACGGCCTGGAATCCCGGTACCTGCATGTATTATCAGGAAATGTGGGAAGCTGCCCTGCTTCCCGATGCTGACAAGGGACAGCAAAGCTAGCACCGCACGGAGCTGACGCCTGCAAGGGGAGGACTGACAGAGACTCCCCTTGCGGTGGGATGCGCTCCTCATCCCTTTCCCCTCACCTGCCACAGGGCGGCCGGACAGCTTTCATGAACATCTCAGCCACGTCACCTCTCGTTTCTGTCCTGCTCCTGCTGGTCTCCATGTCTTCCATCCAGGCCAGCGCCTCGCTTGCCAAAACCATCTTTCCCCTGGTGGGCCCGGCCGGCACCACAGCCTTGCGCCTGCTGGTGGCCTCCGCCATCCTGCTTGTGGTGATGCGCCCCTGGAAAAAAGCCATCCCCCGCAGTGCATGGAAGGTCATCGCCGTTTTCGGACTGGCCACGGCAAGCATGAACCTCTGCTTTTACGAAGCCCTGAGCCGTATCCCGCTGGGGGTCGCCGTCGGTCTGGAATTCACCGGCCCCCTGACGGTAGCCATGCTCTCTTCCCGCCGCCTGGTGGACTTCATCTGGGTCATCCTGGCCGCAGCCGGCCTCGCCATCCTGCTGCCCCTGCGCCAGAGCGCGGACAGCATCGATCCGCTGGGCGCGGTGCTTGCTCTCTGTTCCGGCGTCTGCTGGGCGCTCTACATCATCTTCGGCAAAAAGGCAGGCAGCAGTCTGGACAAGTCCTGCGTGGCCCTGGCCATGCTCGTGGGCAGCTGTGCCATTTTCCCTGTAGGCCTGGCCTCCTCCGGCATGGATCTGTTCAGGCCCGAGATCCTGCCCCTGGCCCTGATACTGGGGATTTTTTCCTCTGCCCTGCCCTACGGTGTCGAAATCATCGCACTGAAAAACCTGCCTTCGCGCACGTTCAGCATCCTCATGAGCCTGGAGCCTGCGCTTGCCGCCCTTTCCGGATTCCTCTTTCTGGGCGAACAGCTGAGCCTTGCCCAGTGGGCAGCCCTCTCGGCCATCATCAGTGCGTCCATCGGCTCCACGCTGACCATCAAAAAGCAATAACGCAACGCCGCCCATACGGGGAAGCAGCCTTTTCGGCCATCGACAGGACAACGTACTTCCCGCACCGGCATCCCTTCCTCGCCTGATGGCTCATAAGGCCTCGTCTTTTCCCGGACGTGCCCTCTCTACGGCCGTCCTTTGCCAGAGGGCACTGCCTTCTTCCTCTACCGACTCTCCGATCAAGCCCCGGCATAACGGGGGGAACATCTGCGTACCAGCAGGCTAACGCCCACAAAAAAAGGCGGGGACACATCGCGTCCCCGCCCTTTTCATACGTATTGGCAGATCCTAGAACTCTTCCGGCAACTGCAGCATTTCCTCATAGGTGAACACGGGCCCGTCCAGGCACATATAGTGCGCACCCACCTTGCAGTGGCCACACTTGCCCACACCGCAGCGCATGTGGGTCTCCAGCGAGGTGAAGATGTCCTTGCCGTTCATGCCGAGGCCCAGCAGGTCGCGGGCCACCAGCTTGATGCGGCGCGGCGAGGCACACAGGATGGCCCGGGCATTGGCCCAGTCGAAATCCAGTTCCGGCAGCAGGTCGTTGATATAGCCCACATGGGCCTGGACGGCATCCGTCGGCTTGGCCAGGGCATACTGCACGGTCACACCGGGGATCTTGCTCCAGTCCTTCAGATCCTGCTTGTAGACCAGGCCCTCATAGCGCGTGGCGCTGGCGATGATGGCGATGCGGCCGTAGCGTTCCCGCTCCTGGAGCAGGCGCACGATGATGGTCCGCACAGGGGCAAGGCCCACGCCGGACCCCACCACCAGCACGTCCCGTCCGGCAAAGGAACGGTAGGGGAAGCCCTTGCCGTAAGGTCCGCGCAGGCCGATGACATCCCCCACGCCAAGCTTGGCCAGGGCCGACGTCACCTTGCCCACTTTCTTGACGCAGAACTCGAACTGGCCGTCGTGCTGATCGCCGAAGGGGATGGACAGGGCCACTTCCCCCACGCCGAAGACCGTGACCATGAAGAACTGGCCCGTCAGGCGGAAGGTCTCGGCAAGGCGTTCATCCATGTAGCGGACCACATAGCGACGGATGTCCGGGGTCTCGTCATGGATGGCCACGATGCGCGCGGGATAGGGCGTGAACAGCTGGGGGTCGATACGGGTGGACGCCCGTTCCGGGATGGAGACCGGCATGGGCTTACGCTGCCCCTCGGGCGGGCAGTCCTTCACCACGGTATCGGCTATCTTGCGGATGTCGATGCCTGCGGGGCAGACGTCGATGCAGCGCCCGCAGCCCACGCAGCCTTTTTTGCCGAAGCGGTCCTGGATGTAGACCAGTTTGTCCATGATGCGGTGGCGCACGGCGGCAGCCTTGCTGCGCGGATTGTGCCAGCCGGCATTACGCGTAAAGCCAGCCGTCTGGCAGGAGTCCTTGACGCGGACGCGGCGGCCGGACTGGGCATCCAGACGTTCCTCGTTGAACTGGAAACAGGTGCAGGTCGGGCAAACGGCCGTGCAGCCCGTGCAGCGGATGCAGGTGGGCGTGATCTCTTCCCACACCGGATGGTCGAAGCCCTGCAGCAGGGCCGTACGGATCTGGGAAAGATCGGGCAGCTTCTGGAAAGAGTCCCGGCAATCCTTTTCCAGCTCGCCCAGCCGGGCACGCAGAGCGGCTTCGGTCACGGGACGGAAAAAGACCATGGCCTGCCCCACAAGGCTCTCGCCCTTGTCCGTGGCGCATTCCACCCAGCACAGATCGCCGTCCAGCGTCAGCATCAGGTCAAAGCCGCTGCGGGCAAAGGGGCCTGTGCCCGTGGCCGCGCAAAAACAGCTTTTCCCGGGCGTACGGCAGTTCATGCCCACGATGGTGACGGCCTCGCGCCGCATGGAATAATTGATGTCCCGGTATTCGCCCAGGTAGAAATCATCCAGATATTCCAGAGCGGACACATCGCAGGGGCGCATGCCGAAGATGACCGTCGAGGCCATGGCTTCCGCACCGGGCTCGGCCACATACGTACGTTCGTTGCCTTCCCAGCGGAACAGCACATCCTGATAGCCGTTCAGAACGTCCACCGGCGGCATGGCAAGGTTGGTATAGTCGAGGCACAGGCCCTTTGCCGGAACAAAGCTCTCCAGGCGCGTGGTCCCGTCCTGCTCCTTGCAGGGGCACAGCACACGGGAGCCTGACTGCCAGGCGGTCAGCAGGGCGGGCAGGTCCGCCGGATTCATGGTATAGTATGCGGACATGGCTTAGACCCTCTCCAGCCTGACGGCGCTGATTTTGTATTCAGGGGTTTTGCTGACCGGGTCCAGAGCGGTGCAGGTCAGCAGGTTGACCATGGCTTCGGCAAAATGCAGGGGAGCGAAGACCACGCCCTCGGGCACATCATCCGTGATGTGCATGCGCGAGACCACAGCTCCACGACGGCTGACCATGCGCAGGCGGGCGCCTTCGCGGATCTCCAGCTTTTTGGCGTCAGCGGGATTGATGTCCGTCACCAGCTCGGGCAGCTCACGCTCCAGCATGGCACAACGGCGCGTCATGGTCCCGGTCAGATAATGGGCATGGCGCATGCCGGTGCTGAGCAGGAAGGGATACTCCTCGTCCGGCAGTTCCGCCGGAGGCACATGCGGGATGGCGGCAAAAAGCCCCTTGCCGCGGGTGAAGCGCCCCTGATGCAGGATGGGCGTGCCGGGATGGTCAGGCGTGGGACAAGGCCAGCACAAGCCCTTCCCTTCCAGACGGGCATAGCTCATGCCGCCCATGTTGGGGGCCAGGGAGCAGATCTCGTCAAAGACCTCCGACGCCGAGGCGTAATGCATGTCATAGCCCAGCCGCCGGGACAAAGCCTGGATGATCTGGCCGTTGGTCCGCCCCGCCATGGGCGGGATGGCCTGGCGCACGCGCTGCACGCGGCGCTCGGAGTTGGTGAAAGTACCGTCGGTCTCCGCGAACGACGCACCGGGCAGGACCATGTGCGCCAGTTCCGTGGTCGGCGTGGGGAAGATGTCGAGGCAGAGCAGGAACTCCGCCGACGACAGGGCCTTCACCACATGGCCGGAATCCGGGTCGCTGACTACGGGATTCTCGCCCATGATGATCATGGCCTTGAGCTTGCCCTCCTGCAGGCCGTGCATCATCTCCATGGCCGTCAGGCCGCGGAAAGGCGACAGGGAGCGTCCCCAGGCCGCCTCGAACTTCAGGCGGACCTTCTCGTCATCCACGAACTGGTAGCCGGGATAATAGTTGGGCAATCCGCCCATATCGCAGGCGCCCTGCACGTTGTTCTGGCCGCGCAGCGGGTTCACGCCGGTACAGGGACGACCGATCTGACCGCAGAGCATGGACAGGTTGGCCAGGGAACGGACATTGTTCACGCCGCAGCGGTGCTGGGTGATGCCCAGGCAATAGACGATGGCACTGGTCTCCGAACGGGCATAGAGTTCCGCCGCACGGAACAGGAGCTCACGCGGCACGCCGGTGACCTCCTCGGTCCGCTCGGGCGTCCATTCACGCAGGCTTTCGCGCAGCTCGTCGAAGTTCTCCGTGCGTTCCGCGATGAAGGCCGCATCGTGCCAGCCATTTTCATAAATGATGTGCATCAGGCCGTTGACCAGCGGCACGTCCGTTCCCGGACGCAGGCGCAGGTGCACGTCCGCCAGGCGGGCAAGGTCCGTCCGGCGGGGGTCGGCCACGATGAGTTTGCCGCCCTCACGATGGCAATGCATGAGCCGCATGCCCACCATGGGATGGGCGACCGTGGTATTGGAACCGATCACAAACAGACAGCTCGCCTGCTCCAGCTCGTCGAAAGAGTTGGTCATGGCGCCGCTGCCGAACGAAGTGGCAAGACCTGCCACAGTGGGGCCGTGTCAGAGACGGGCGCAGTGATCGATATTATTGGTCCCCAGCGCGCAACGGGTGAGCTTTTGCAGCAGATAGTTCTCTTCGTTGGTGCAGCGGGCGGAGGTCAGCACGCCGATGCTGTCAGGGCCGTACTGGTCACGGATGCGGGCCAGCTCCCCGGCGGCATGATCGAGGGCGCTTTCCCAGTCCAGGGACTGCCAGCCCTGCTCCGTCCGCAGCAGGGGCGTTTTCAGACGGTCAGGGTGCTGTATGAATTCATGCACGTTCCAGCCCTTGACGCACAGCTTGCCCCGGTTGACCGGGCTGTCGGGCGTGGGCACGGAACGCTGAATGCGGCCTTCCGCAGTTTCCAGGGTCAGGCCGCAACCGCAGCCGCAATACGGGCAGGTTGTCGCCGTGTGACGAATATCCATAAGTCTCTCCGCGATATCACATCATGTCCGGGCCGGGACGGCACGCCTTTGTCCGCCACACTCCGGCATGAGCCTTTTTTCCAGCTTTGGAGTGGAAAATTTTGTCGTTTTTTTCCATAAAAAAAGGTGCCCAACATGTCAAAGAGAAAGGCTTTCTTTTCTTGAAGACAGACCGGCACCACACAAGGAGACCCGCATGGACAACGCATCCCCCTGGCAAGCGATGGCCCGCGCCACGCAGGCAGAAGCCCGGGATATCGTGGCGGAACTGGACATAGAAGGACACTGGCGCCGGGCAGGCGCCGTGGTCCATGCCGTGGGCTCGTTCAGGACGGGCCTGCTGGTCCGGCACAGGGACATAGACTTCCATGTCTACACGCCGACTCTGGACCGCGACCTCAGCTTCCGTGTCATGGCGGCCCTGGCCAGTTCCCCCTATCTGAACAGCCTGCACTTCGTGGACGGCAGCGCAACAGAAGAACGCTGTCTGGAATGGCATGGCATCTGGCAACGCCCCGGCGGCGCCCCCTGGCAAATCGACATCATCCATATCGAGAGCGGCTCGACGTTCGACGGCTATTTCGAACGCTTTGCCGACCGTCTTTGCCGGCGCCTGGACGATGCGACGCGGGATACCATCCTGCGCCTCAAATACGAGACGCCGGAAAACGAGGGCATCCACGGGGTGGAATACTATCAGGCTGTTCTGGAAGGCGGTGTGCGAACGCTGGACGAGCTGCGCCGCTGGCGTGCCGCGCATCCCCTGGACGGCGTGAACCTCTGGATGCCCTGAGGTTCGGCAGCCCCAGGCATAACGTATGAAAAAGGGCGGTACCCTTCCCCATCCGGAACAGATACCGCCCTTTTTATGCTGCTATTGTTGCAATATCCGGACGAATTCCTTGCCCTGCGCACTTTGCAGGAACGCCGCCAGGGCATCCACCACCTGCTGGTCATACTTGAAAGGACGTTCGCGCAGGATAGCCAGAGCCGCCGGTTCGTCATGACGGCGCCGGTAGGAACGCGGACGCATCAGGGCGCAGAAGGTGTTGGCCACGGCCAGGATGCGGGCCTGCAGGCAGATGGCCTCGCCCTGCAGCTTCCGGGGATAGCCGGAACCGTCCATACGCTCGTGCATCTGCTCGATGGTCTGCAGGACAGGCAAGCCGAAATCTATGCCCCGCAGGGCCTCCACGGCATAATCCACATGCTTTTCCATCAGCAGGCGTTCCTCGGGCGTCAGGGGACCGGCCTTGGTCAACAGCTCGTGCGGCAGACGGATCATGCCCACCTGAGACAGGCTGGCCGCCGTGCGCAGCGTGGACTCCAGCGCCGGATCGTCCTTGCCCAGCCAGGCCGCCAGATGGTAGGCGAGCTCGCCGGTGAGCCCGGACTGCCCCTTCAAATAAGGGTCCACCGCTTCCACCGCGTGGGTAAAGGCCTCGACGGTCTGGCGCAGCATGGTGGCAAGGCGCTGTTCCGCCTCCACGTGGGCCGTGATGTCCCGATAGACCACCACGACGGTCCCTGATGCGCCGTCTTCCGCGGCAAAGGGCAGGCACTGCACATTGAGGTGCACCAGCTTGCCCTCGACCAGCATGTCTTCCTGATCGGAAAATTCCGTTCCTGTCCGCCAGACGAATTCCACGTGGCGTTCCAGGCTCCGGGCCAGATAATCCGGAAGATGCCGTACCTGCATAAGGTGGAGCACCTCTCCCTGGCAGCGGGCCAGACGGGCGAATTCCGTATTGGCATAGACGATGCGGCCTTCACCATCCACCAGGGCCAGCGCCGAATGCATGGCCCGCAGGACCGTATCCAGCAGGCAACGCTGCCGGGACATGGTCGCGTAGAGGTCTTTCAGCTCCCGCACCTCGCCCCGCTCCCGGCGGATGCCGAGCCACCAGTAGAACCAGACCAGGATCCCCGCCAGGCAAAGGAACAGCAGGCCGGCCATGGTCCAGACGCGCCAGGCCATGTCGTCCTGTTCCTGCCGGACGCTGTCCGCCCGGCAGGCCACGGCCGCATACCAGGACGTCCCCGGCACGGGCTGGCCGACCACAAGGCAGTCCATGGTCCCGGAAATGGCGGGCAAGACCATGTCCCGGGGCGTCATGTCCTGACCGAAGCCCGCAGGCAGGGTCACCAGGTTGAGGCTTGGACGTTCGCCCATGCCGATGGCCTGGACAAGGTCGCCGCCGGTCTCCAGCAGCAGGCTCATATAGCCCAGCTCGGAGGACTGGCCGACCCCTCCCAGGAGCTTGCCGATATCACAGGTGACCAGCAGGATCCCCTGGGGCGAGTCGTCCGCCGAAACATAGCCCGGCGCCGTCACCGGACAGTAAAAATCCACCAGCAGACGCTCCCCCTGGAGCCGGACGGGCAGCATGCCCGCCCCGGACAAGGCTCCCTTGCTCCGGCGCTGCTTCAGCAGCGTCCTGGTATCCGCCTGCCAGCCCTGCCCCACCAGCATGACCGGTTCCAGGGTCCTGTCCAGCAGGGCCGCACCGGCAAAATCATGCCGGGAGATGAACTCGACAAATTTGCGATAGATGAGCGTGGCATGAGGCGATATGTCGCGCAGGGCCTGACGGTCCCGCGCATCAAGGCCGCTGTGCCGCCCATGCTCCTGTTCCGTCCAGGGGGTCTCCCCCAGCTCGCGCAGCAAGGCCACGGGCAGGTCCGTCTCCGCTATCTCCGCCGCCAGCAGACGCAGCATGTCGTAGCGGGCCATCTCCGCCACAGCATCGCGCTGGACACCGGTCCATACCGTCACCATGGCCGCTGCCGTGGACGTATAGGCGGAAAGCTGGCTGCCCGTCCTGTCGAGGATCTCGCGCTGTTCCGCACTGTTGAAGCGGGTGGCCCCGATGACCGTCAGGGCGAGCAGCAGTATCAGCCCTCCCAGCAGGGGCCGCAGTGACACACGTTCAGGATTGCGCATAGAAGCTCCGCACAGCAGGGATCAGCGCTCGGTAAGCGCGTTCTGCCTGGCTTTCATCACAGGTTTGAGGATATAATCGAGCACCGTCTTCTTGCCGATGATGATGTCGGCCACCACGATCATGCCCGGGATGATGGGCAGGATCTCGTCGTTACGCCGGATGGCCGTCTCTCCGGTACGGACTTTGACAAGGTAATAGAAATCGCCCTTTTTGTCTTCAATGGTGTCCGCGCTGATGGATTCCAGCTTGCCGGGCAGACCGCCGTAGATGGAGAAATCATAGGCCGAGACCTTGATCATCACGTCCTGTCCGGGCCGCAAAAAGGCCACATCCTGCGGACGGACGCGCACCTCCACCAGAAGGCTCTCGTCCATGGGCACGATGTCCATGATGGCCTCGCCCGGCTTGACGACCCCGCCCACCGTATTGACCAGTATCTGCTTGACGCTGCCCCGCACGGGACTGCGTACTTCGGTGCGCGTCACGCGGTCGCCCCCGGCGGTCAGGGATTCCCGCACCGAGCCCAGCTCCGTGCGCCGCTTGTTGATCTCCTGGCTGATGGCCAGCTGCTCTTCCGCCACCCGGCTGCCGATGCGCTGCCGGGCCTCATCCATCATGGCCTGCGTCTTGGGGATGGCCGCGGCCAGCATATCGATCTCGCCCTGGGTCTGGATGATCTTCTGCTCCAGCCCCAGATAATCCATGCGGGAATAGTTGTTGCGCTGCAGCAGGCGCTTGGCCGTATCCCGCTGCTCCGTCTCCAGCACCAGGCTGCCGTCCAGCTGTTTCTTGCGTGCCAGCTGCTCCGCCACCTCGCTTTGCCGCTGGGCATACTGGGCCTCCAGCATGGAAAGCTCGGCCCGCAGTTTGGAACTTTGCGCCTTCCAGGTGTTCCGCTGGTCATCGACGATCTGACGGGCGCGCTCCACAAGGACGCCGTCCGGCTCTTCTCCCAGTATCTCCTTGAGGAAGACGGGCAGGTCACTGGGGAAGACAGGCTCCTCGTCACGCAGCATGGCCTCCAGCCGCATGATGGCCAGACGGTGTTCCACCAGCTTGTACAGGGCATCCCGGTACGAGCTCTCGGCCATGACGTTTTCCAGCTGGGCCACGACCTGCCCTTTTTCCACGACCTCGCCCTCCCGGACGAGCACGGCCTGGAGGATACCGCCTTCCAGGTTGGAGACCGACTGCGTACGCCGGGATCCCACCACGGAACCTTCTGCATGGGTCACTTCGTCGATGGGGGCCCAGGCGGCCCAGACGAGCAGCGCCACGACGAGCAAGGCCACCGCCACGGACAGGGCACGGGCCGTGAACGCGGGCCTGCGGGACAGGGCCGCATCCACCTCGCTGGCATAATTGATGTCATCCGGCATCAGACCATGCAGGGGAGCGTCCAGAGCCGCGAACAGCTCCTTTCGCGTCATGGGCTTGTCTCCGGCGGACGATGCCTGGCTGAAATTTTCGCGCAGGCGCGCCGCCATGCCGGTGGCGGGACGCTGCTCCCGCTCGGCATCCCCCACGAAGATCAGGCGGAACACCTGCCGGATGCGGGCGAACAACGAACGCTTCCGGGGCTGCCCGTCAGGTACGGGAGCCTCGGGAGGCAAAGACGAAAAGATATCTTCCGGCGGCCTGGTTTCAATACGGTCACCGCTCTGCGTCGCGGGATCCGGCTTACGGGCGTCCATCCTTCCCCTCCTTCACGGCAGCGGCTCCCCCGGGGGCCTCCTGCCCTTTTTCCGGGGCAGGCTTTCTGGCTGCAGCGGCGTTGTCGCGCAAGCGCTTCAGGATGGCGTCACGCGGCCCGAACATCCGCAGCCTGCCGTTCTCCATGACAGCCAGCTTGTTCACCATGCGCAGCATGCTCAGGCGATGGGTCACAAGGATCAGGGTCCGCCCCTGCGAGACGGCTGCCAGCCGCTGCTGCAGGCGCTGCTCGGAATCCGTGTCCATATTGCTGGTGGGCTCGTCCAAAATCAGCACCTCAGGATCGCGGACCAGCGCACGGGCAAGAGCCACCGCCTGCCGCTGCCCACCGGACAGGGCCTTGCCCTGCTCACCGACCTGGGCCGCGAAACCGGCGGGATTGTTGCGGACAAAATCCGTCACCCCGGCAAGGGCCGCGGCCCGGAACACCAGATGGTCATTGATGGTGGGGTCCCCCAGGACGATGTTCTCACGGATGCTGCCATAAAACAGGACCACGTCCTGCGGCAACACGCCGATGCGCCCGCGCAGCTCCGTGGTCGGCAGCTGGCGCAGGTCCACGTCCCCGAATTTGATACTGCCCTTCTGCGGCTGGTAAAAACCTGTCAGCAGCTTGGCCAGGGTGCTTTTGCCCGAGCCCATGGCCCCGATGATGCCGATCCGGTCGCCGGGATTGATGCGCAGGCTCACGTCCTCAAGGGCCAGACGCATGGAATTGGGATAGGCGAACGAAACGTTCTCCACGGTAAAGGAGGGCTGCAACTCGCCAAAATCCATGCAGGAGCTTTCCGACTGGTTCTCGGAAGGCAGCTCCATGAGCAGGTCGAGGGCCTGCAGGGCAACACGGGAATTCTGCAGGCGGGTCAACAGGGAGGCCAGCTGCATCAGCGGCGCCATGGCCCGGCCCACAAGGATGTTGCAGCCGATGAGGGCCCCCATGGTCATCAGGCCTTCCGAGATCCGGTAGACGCCCCAGATGATCATGCTCACCGTGACCATATGGGTCACCAGGGTGGAGGCCGTCACGGCCAGACTGCTGTACCGGCGCGACTCCGCCGTCGATTTGGCGGAAAGCCCCACCACAGCCTCCCACAGGCGCTGCATCCGGCTCTCGGCCTGGCAGGCCTTGATGGTCTCCAGGCCGTTGACCATCTCCACGAGCAGGGCGTTCTTCTGCATGTTCTGCTTGTAGCTCTGCTCGGCGCAGCGGCGTGCCGCGGTCTGGAGGAAGAGCCCCAGCCCGATGAGGATGGGCATGGCCGCCAGCGGCAGGAAGACCATGGGCCCGGCGATGAAGGCGATCAGCAGCAGGAAGATGACCAGGAAGGGGACGTCGATGCAGGCCAGCAGCGAGGACGAACTGAAGAATTCGCGCAACTGCTCGAATTCACGCAAATTGTTGACCAGCGAGCCCGTGGATTCCGGCTTGCTTTCCAGCCGCATGGTAAGGACCTTGTCCACCAGATTGCTGGAGAGCACGATGTCCGCATTGCGCCCGGCCACGTCCACGAAGTGCGTGCGCAGGGCCCGCAGCAAAAAGTCGAACAGATAAATGATGATCACACCGGAAGCCAGGACCCACAACGTCTCTATGGCATTGTTGGGCACGACCCGGTCGTAGACGTTCATGGCGAACAGGGGACTGGCCAGCGCGATGAGGTTGATGATGACGCTGGCCAGCGCCACATGCCGGTAGATGGGCGCATAATAGCGCAGCACGTCCCAGAACCAGCGTTTTCCCTTGGCCAGACGCAGCTTTTCCACATGCTCCTGCGGACGGCCGGGGACAGCCACATACAGGGCATAGCCGGTATATTCCTCCTGCAGCGCGTCCAGGGGCACCAGCTGGCTGGCGCTTTCCGTCTCCGGGAAGATGACTTCGGCCTGAGCCGTCTCGGCTCCGGTCTCGCCCGCCTCTGCCCCCGCCGGAGCTCCCGGTACCAGCCGGGTCAGGACACAGCTGCGGTTGCCGGACAGCAGCAGGATGCAGGGCAACGTCAGGTTGGAGAGGTCAGCCAGCCGGGGACGATACAGCACGCTGCCCGTCAGGCCCGCCTTGCGGGCGACCCGCAGGCACGCCTGGGCCGAGACGGTACTGCCCGAAAGCCCGGCCAGCAGGAACTGGGGAGACAAGGCCTTGCCCCGGAGGCGGCACAAGGAGGAAAGACTGCGCAGCAAAGGCGGCATGAAATCGACATCGGAAGGCCGCAGGCCTCCGGCTGCCATTTCCGGGCCGCGTGTTTCCCCGGATCCGTTTTCCGACATATGAACAATCCTTTGACGTCCATCCTGTGGACGTCCTGTCGCAAAACAACAGGCAGAGGAGCTCTGCCTGTTGTCGCATCGAAACCCTCCCGGCAGACCAAGCTGCCGGAGTTGTCATGGGCTACCCGGGAAGCAGGGGCTCCCCGGTTACTTGAACCAGCCCATTTCAAAATCTTCGCCCTTGACGGGCTGGGCTTCCTTGGGCCCCGACTTGATCTCTTCCGCCGGGACCCCCATACGGGGCAGCAGGTCACCGGCCAGAGCGCACATACGGTAGGCGCCTACAAGGATATTGCCGCGGGCGGTCTCGGCCTGGCTGGCGGAATTGTAGAGTTCGTTCTCCGAATCCAGCACGTCCAGCAGGCTGCGCGTACCCAGCAGGAACTGGTCATGGTAGGCCTGCCGGGTGTAGGTATTGTTTTCCACGGCCTTGGTGTAGAACTTGTATTGTTCCTTGGCCGCCAGATAGTTGCTCCAGGTGGATTCCATGTCCAGGCGCAGGGTGTCCATGTAATCGTACAGGTTCTGCCGGGCCTCGCGTTCCCGCGCCGAGGCCGCGCGGATGCCTTCCACGTCGGCGCCGCTGTTGAACACGTTCCAGCGCACCGTGGCCAGGACATCGAAGCTGTAGACCCAGCGGTCACGGTCGCCGCCGCGGTCACTGTACTCCGGCCCGGCCTCCAGCTGGAAGGTCGGATACATGGCTGACTGGGCCAGTTCCTTCTCGCCCTTGGCAGCACGGATGTCCTGCAAGTAGGCGGCCAGCTTGGGATTATGCTTTTCCGCCATCTGGATGAAGGCCGCCGCGGTATCGGGCATCTCGGCCGGCATGGGCACCGCATCCAGCTTGCCGACCGTATAGATGCCGGTCAGGCGGGAATAGGTGGCATAGGCCACGCGCAGGGCGTCTTCCGCCTCGGCCAGGGCGGAATGGGCACGCTGCAGGCGCGATTCCGCCTGCGTCACATCGGCCTGGGTATCCGCCCCCATGCGGGCGCGGTCACGGGCCTGGGCCAGGATGGACCCATGCCGGGCCACGTTGTTGCGGGCCAGCTCCACCAGCTTGATACGGCGCAGCAGGTCGATGTGGGCGATGATGCCATCCAGGGAAAGGGACGTGGCCGTGTCGAAGATCCTGGCCTTGACGGAATCCAGGGTGGCCTGGGCGGCACGCACGCGGCTGCGCGTGGCAAAGCCGTCCCAGATGGGCTGCACCAGCTTGGCGGAGACACTGCCCACGCTCAACCACTGGTCATCGAGGTTCAGACCGCGGGACGTGGTGTCGCTCAGGACACCCACGCCGATCTCCCCCGTGACGTCCACACGCGGGCCGAAGCCGGCACGGGCCTTGTTGAGCTCATGCTCCAGGAGCGCACGGTTCTCCTTGATGCTCATCAGGCTGCGATGGTTGTGCAGCACACCGTACACGGTATCGTTCACTGAGATATGCGTCGCGCCGTTCCCCTGTGCCGGGGTATCCCGGGTCCATGCCGTACCTGTCCCCCCGGCCAGCAGACAGCATGCAGCGACGATTATCGCTCCCCACGTTTTGCGAGTTGTCATAATTTTTTATCCTCCTCACAGTTTTTTGAGCGGCACTCCCATTATGCAGGAATGCTATATTTAGAAGTCATTTCATAATTCCAGAAAAAGTCATAAAAATCGTGTAATCGAATTTCATGAGCAAATACCAAAGATTAACAGATGACCAATGGGCAATTTTGGAACCTCTCCTTGCAAATGAGGCTTCTTCCGTGCGGGGAGGGCCTCCTGTCCATGATGACCGCTCTGTACTAAACGGCATCTTATGGGTATTGCGCACTGGTGCCGCCTGGGCTGACTTGCCGGAGAGATTCCCGTCTTCATCAACCTGCTATCGCCAATTCAGCAAGTGGGTCAAAACGGGCGTATTCCGAAAAATCCTTGAGGCTCTCGCCCGTGACTTTGAAGAGCGTGGGGCCATAAACCTCTCGGAATGCTTCATTGACGGCACGTTCGTGGTGGCAAAAAAAGGGGCGCAAAAGTGGGAAAGACCAAGCGGGGGAAAGGTACGAAGCTCATGGTTATTGCAGACGCTTCTGGTCTTCCACTCGCCCTGCACACGGATTCTGCTGGTCCTCATGAAGTCACCCTTGTCCAAGCTACCCTCGATAAAATTGTCACAGTGGGACAGCCCAGAAGAATTATTGGGGATCGTGCCTATGACAGTGATCCGCTCGATAACGCCCTTGCTGCCCAAGGGATTGAGATGATCGCACCACATCGGCGCAATCGAAAGCGTAAAGCAACGCAGGATGGTCGCCCCTTGCGGCGTTATCGTCGCCGTTGGAAAATCGAACGACTTTTTGCTTGGCTCAATACGTTCAAGCGGACAATGGCACGCTGGGACAGGTTCCACCAACACTTTACCGCCTTTGTTCATTTGGCATTTTCCATGATTTTACTCAGAAGAGTCATCAAGGAATTATGAAATGACTTCTAGCCAGGTTCCGCAAGGCATTGCGCGACAGTTTCACATGCTCCTCCTACATTTTGCTGCCAGGCCGGACATCCCGCGCTGGCGTTGGCAGTGACGAAAAAGCGTACTTTTTTGGCAGTCATATGATTCCAAAAATATTACTATAGAAATAGCCACATGTGAATAGCAAGTACATTCCACACAACAGTACATGCCGCATGGCGAAAAAGTACACCTTTTTGCCATGTTCAATCTTCAGACTTTTTTATGGATTCTGCACGGTAACGGAATGTTGACCGTGCCATGCCGCACTGTTTCGCGGCTTTGACAGCGGAGGTTTTTCCTGTCTTCCACAGTTCGTACATTTCGGAAAAATTGGGAGGCAGGGGCCTTGGTTCCCGGCGCAGGCCGCCTCCATCCCCCTGTTCGGGACCGTGGAGTTCCGGCGCCCTCTCGACAGCCTGCCCGCCTGGGCTGAGGTCCGCCGCATGAACGAGCTGGAGCCCATCTTCGTCAGCGGCAAGGTCTTCACCCGGACCGCCACCTGGGATTCCTTCAAACAGGGGGCGCAGGGCAAAAGCGGCATGGAACTGCTGCGCTATGTCAATACGTTCTGTAACCGCTTTCCTTACCGTGAGGATATCACCAACTGGGGCAAGGCCGACTACTGGGTCTGGCCCAACCTGTTCCTCAAAAAATCTGGCGACTGCGAAGATTACGCCATCGTCAAATATTTCACGCTCAAAGAGCTGGGCATGGATACGGACAAACTGCGTATCGTCGTCCTGCGCGATACCCTGCGCCGCCTGTCCCATGCCGTTCTGGCCGTCTACATGGACAATGACATCGTCATCCTGGACAACATCAGCAATGCCATCCTGCCCCAGGGGCGCCTGCGACATTATGTCCCGCAGTTCTCGTTCAACGAGAAGTCACGCTGGGCCCACATGCGAGGCAAAAAAACAAACGAGTAGCCCATGTACACTCCCGACCCCGACCTCCCTGCCAAGCCGCATCATTTCATGAGCAAACGGCTGGGCATCAGCATCAGCCTCGTGCTTTTCGTGCTGGTCCTGCTGCTCTCCTATGCCCTGTGTTCCCTGCAGGTCGACCGGAGCACCCAGGCCATCCTGGCGGACAAAAACCGCTTCCTCCTGTCCAAGATCGATACCATGCAGATCCGCCTGCAAGACTGGCGGCGGACCATGCTGGAACAGACCAATACGCTGGCCCTTTCGGAGAGCGTCCGTCTGTTCGCCTCGGACATGGCCGCCCTGCCCTCCGATCTGCTGGACAAGAGCTCCCGCACCGCCGCTCCCGGATCCGACAGCGACCAGCTTTCCTTGCTGGACCAGCGCGAATACATGCAGCAGCTGCTGGCGGACATCGCCTACCAGAACGATCTTGACCGCATCCGCATGTTCCTGCCCGATGGCCGCAAGATCGTGGACAGCGCCTCTGACGCTGCCGACAATCACGACGACGATCTTCTCGTCCGGCAGGCCGTCACATCGAGGACGCTTTCCTTTGGTGCCATCCACAAGCATGGGGACCGTTTCGCCCTGCAGGCCGGTGCCCCCCTGTTCGAGATCAGCGGCAAGGACAGGCCCCGTGTCGTCGGCTGCCTGCTCCTGTGCTTCCCCATGGACGCGGCCCTGACGAACATCCTCCAGGACAAGGAAAGCCAGCTCAGGCTGGTGGATCTTTTCCCGGACAGGAGCAGCGTCTTCCTGCTGCGGGAGGACGCCCTGCAACAGCTCCCCCTCCGTGCAGGCGTGGCCGGCGCCCATTCGCTGGACTTCAAAAAGCGTCCTGCCATGGCCGGAGGGGATGACGTCTATTCCCTGGCCTTCATCTCCTCGCTGCCCAATACGCTGATGCTGGTGGCCTCCCTGCCCGCTGCGGACATCGACCAGGAGATCCTCCACAAATCCATGCAGATCTATGCCGTCGGCCTGCTGACCAGCCTGGGGATCGGCCTGCTGCTGGCCTTCGGGGTCTCCTGCCTGGTGGGGCGGGCCCACCGGGCTTCGGCCGCCTACTTCAAGGCCCTGTACACGGTCATCCGCGACCAGAAGCAGGTGCTGGACAGCGTCAACGATTCCATGCGCCTGGGGCTGGTCCTGTTCAGTGCCACGGATGGCGTCCGCATCTTCAACCCCGAATTTGCCAAGATCTGCGGCGGCATCCCGCAGGAGGAGCTGGCCGGCAAGTCCCCCAGGGATCTTTTTCCCCAGGAGGCCGCCGACAAATTGCAGGCAGGCATCGAACGCAAGATCAAGGAACCGTCCTTCGACGGCGTGGAGCTGGCCTTGCCCGGTACTGACGGCAAGGAACATCTTTACAGGGTCTCCCTCTATGTTTTTCTGGACAGGCAGGAGCAGGACGCCGCCAAGGAAGCTCCCCTTCCCGGAAGCGTCGTGGCCATCTTCAAGGATATCACCCGTTTCCGCCGGCAGGCCCAGAAAGCCCAGGAACGCCAGCACCATCTTATGGAAGCCCTGGTGCGCGCCGTGGAATATGTGGACCCCAACCTGGTGGGCCATACCCGGAAGATGCGGCATGTGGCGGAGCTGCTGGCCAGGCATATGGAGCTGGACAATACGGCTGTCCTGACCCTGCGCATGGCTTCCCAGCTTTCGCAGATCGGCAAGATCTTCGTACCGCACCATCTGCTGCGCAAAAGCGGCAAGCTCACGCCCGAGGAGCAGCAGGCCGTACTGCAGTCTTCGGAGTATGCCTTCCGCGTCCTGTACGGGATCAACTTCGGGCTGCCTGTTCCCGAAGCCCTGCACGACATGAACGAAAAATTCGACGGCAGCGGTCCGCGGGCCCTGAAGGGCGATCAGATCAATCCCCATGCCCGCCTGCTGGCCGTGGTCAACGCCTTTTGCTCCATGGTCAGCGACCGGGCCTACAGGCAGGGGATGCCCATCGGCCAGGCCCTGGACATCCTGTCGGCCAGCCCCGCCTTCGATCCCGCCATCGTGCTGGCATTGCGGGAGATACCCGCGGAGGACCTGCGCTCCGCCCTGGCCGGGGAGGACAGCCCTTCCCGGGCCTAGACTGAAGATCACCCAAGGGGACGACGTGAAAACGCCGTCCCCTTGTCATACTCTCTGCCGGAAGCGTGCGTATCCTTTTTCCCGGAAAGCTGTTTTGACATCCCCGCAAGAGCTGACGTATACTGAAACCAAACATGAAGCGGCCGTCAGCTCCGGAAAGACGACGCTTTGCCTCCCCTGCCCTGCACTTTCGCGGATGCAGCGGCCCGCCCCTCTCCACGGTCTCCGCGGATATGTCCATCCTTTCCGGTTGAGGAGGATACATGAAATTCCAGTTTGACCGTCCCGCCTGCCAGAACCTGCGCAAGGCCCTCCGCAAGGAGTGGCTGGAGACCAACGGTCTTGGCGACTATGCCTCCAGCTCGCTGGTATGCTGCAATACGCGCAAATACCACGGCCTGTTCGTCACCGAGCTGGCCCGGCCCGCAGGCCGCCATGTGCTGCTCTCCACGCTTGAGGAATCCCTGCTCATGGCAGGCAAAGAGTTCTTCTTCTCCTGCCGCAAGCATCCGGGCGTGTACTTCCCGCGCGGGCATGAATACATGCAGGCCGCCTCTGCCGGGCTCTGGCCCTCTTTCCGCTACCGTTTCGGCGACGTGACGCTGACCCGCGAGCTCATGCTGCTGCCGGGACGGCATGTCCTCCTCATACGCTACAAGGCCAGTATCGCCAGTCCCGAGACCCCGCCCCTGCGCCTGCGCATCAAGCCCCTGCTGGCCTGCCGCAACATGCATACGGTCATCCGCGCCGACAAAGCCATCGACAGCAGCGTCTCCCCGACCCTGTACGGGGCATCCGTGCGCCCGGATTCCCAGCTGCCCGAACTTTTTTTGCAGATGGACGGCCCTTCCTCCTGGCAGACGGCCCAGGACTGGTACTACAACATCGAGTATCTCGTGGAACAGGAGCGGGGCTTCCCCTTCCAGGAAGACCTGTTCATGCCCGGGATTTTCGAAGTGGATCTTGTTCCCGGCCATGCCGTCTATCTCACCGTCTCCACGGAGAGCCTGCAAAAGGAACACAGCCGGCATGACTTCGAACGGCTGTGGCAGGAAGAGAGCCAGCGCCGGAGCGACGAAGAAGCCGAGACGGACAGCCTGCAAAAGCATCTGGCCCGGGAAGGGGAACGTTTCCTCATCACCACGCCCGGCAGCACGACCGGCCGGATCGACAGCATCGTGGCCGGGTACCACTGGTTCGGCTCCTGGGGACGCGACACCATGATCGCCCTGCCCGGCCTGACGTTTTTTGCCGGTCGCCAGGCTCTGGGCGAACAGATCCTTGCCAACATGGGCGCCGCCGTGCGTGACGGCCTCATCCCCAACGTTTTTTCCGCCGACGGCCGTCATGCCTACAACTCCGTGGACGCTTCCCTCTGGTATGTCTGGGCCGTGCAGATGCTGCTCCAGGTCGATCCGCAGCGCATGGACTTTGTGAAAGAGCTCTGCTGGCCCGCCATCAAGGAGATCCTCCGGGTCTATGCCGGGGGGCAGGTCCCGTTCGTCCGTGCCGACGAGGAAGGCTTCCTTGACGTAGGCGACGAACAGACCCAGCTCACCTGGATGGACGCCGTGGTCGACGGCAGGCCCGTCACGCCGCGGCACGGCCAGCCGGTGGAGATCAGCGCCCTGTGGTACAATGCCCTGGCCTTTGCCGACCATCTGGCCCGGCGCTTCGACGAACCTCACTGGCAGGATTCCGTCGACCAGCGGGACCGCATGCGCGCCGTTTTCGTCCACCGGCACTGGATCAAAGATTACCGGGGCGACTATCTGGCCGACGTCTGGCGGGATGGCGAGCGGGATTTCCGTGTGCGGCCCAACCAGCTGTTCGCCGTTTCCCTGCCCTTCCCCATCCTCGAAGAAGACAATTACGCCTCCGTGGTCTCGCGCGTGCGCCAGTGCCTGCTGACCCCCTGCGGGCTGCGCACGCTGGCCCCCAGCGCCAACGAGTACTGCTCCCTTTATGAAGGCGGGCCCGGAGAGCGTGACAAAGCCTACCATCAGGGCACGGTCTGGCCCTGGCTTCTGGGCGCTTACGGCGATGCCCTGCTGCGGGCGGCCTGGGATGAGGAAGGCGCGGCGCGCGACCTGCTGCATACCCTGACGCCCCTCTTCGGCAGCCATCTGGGCGGCGCCGGTATCGGGAGCATCTCCGAGATATTCGACGGAGACCCGCCGCATCTGCCCAACGGCTGCATCGCCCAGGCCTGGAGCGTGGCCGAATGCCTGCGTCTGCTGAACAGGCTGGAAAAGGTGGCTCCCCAGGCCTATGCGCAGTGGGAAAACGCCCTGCTGCAAGGAGACAGGTAATGCGCGTCCTCATGTTCGGCTGGGAATTTCCCCCCTTCAAGAGCGGCGGGCTGGGCACGGCCTGCCAGGGCATGGCCACGGCACTGGCCAAGAAAGGCACGGAGATCTTCTTTGTCCTGCCCCGTGCCGAAAGTGACCGCCCCGTCCATCTGCAGGACGGCCTGACCATGTTTTCCGCCTCGGGCACCCGGGTCTGCACCCGCAGCGCCCGTCTCCGACGCGAAGAAGACGTGCGCGAGATATGGCGTGACCGCCAGTACACGGAGCTCGTCCCCGGCTTCCGGGACGAGATCGAAGAGATCTGGCGCGAAAAGCTGCATCTGGAATATATCGACTCGCCGCTGCGCCCCTATCTGAACAGCGGCAGCTATCTGAAAGAGCACCGGGAGCTCCAGCGTCTGCTTTCCGAAAAACGTCTGGCCGACCCGACCCTGCGGACCGTCTTGCAGCATGAAGGCCCGGAGCGGGAGCACCTTCTGCGCGAGATCGCAGAGACCCGGGAACAGTGCGAGACCCTGACGCTGCACGGCGGTTACGGCGAAGACCTCATGAGCGAGGTCTACCGTTATGCCTGCGCAGCGGCCGTCATCGCCGGACGCCTGGAATTCGACGTCATCCATGTCCATGACTGGATGACCTATCCGGCGGGGATGCTGGTCAAGCAGCTGACGGGCAAACCGCTGGTGGCCCATATCCATGCCCTGGAGCATGACCGCAGCGGCGACAACCTCAACCAGACCGTGGCCGACATCGAAAAGGCAGGCATGGAGGCCGCCGACCGCGTCGTGGCCGTGAGCCACTACACCAAGCAGGAAGTCATGGCGCAGTACGGCATCCCCGAGGACAAGATCTCCGTGGTCCACAACGCCGTCTCCCGCAATGACATCCACAAGAGCGTGGTCATCCCCGAACACTGCCGTCATGAGAAGCGGGTCCTGTTCATGGGCCGCGTCACCTACCAGAAAGGCCCCGACTATTTTGTCGAAGCCGCCAAGCTGGTACTGGATCGCCTGCCCCACACGCGTTTCATCATGGCCGGCAGCGGCGACATGCTGCCCAACATGGTGCGCCGTGTGGCCCACCTGCGCATCGGGGACAGATTCCATTTCACGGGCTTTTTGCGCAACGGCGAAGTGGACCGCATGTACGCCATGAGCGACCTTTACGTCATGCCCAGCGTTTCCGAGCCCTTCGGCATCGCGCCGCTGGAAGCCATGGCCTACGACGTCCCCGTCCTCATCTCGCGCCAGTCCGGCGTGGCGGAAGTGGTACGCAACGCCATCAAGGTCGACTTCTGGGATGTGCGGGAAATGGCCAACAAGATCTGCGCCCTGCTGGCCTATCCCCTGCTGGCCGCCGAGGAAGTCCGCAATTGCCGTGAAGAACTGAAGAACATCCGCTGGGAGAATGCCGCCACCAAGCTGCGCGCCATCTACGACCAGCTTGTTGCGGGGAGGAGATAGCATGTCCGCCATCTGTTTCTATTTTCAGGTACACCAGCCGTACCGTCTGCGCCACTACACCTTTTTCGATATCGGCGCCAATTCCTGGTACGAGGACGAGAACGCCAACTGCGGCATCCTCCTCAAGGTGGCGCGCAAATGCTATCTGCCCATGAACGCCCTGCTGCTCAAGCTCATCCGGCGCCATGAGGGGCAGTTCAAGGTGAGTTTCTCCATCTCCGGCACGGCCCTGGACCAGTTCGAGACCTACGCCCCGGAAGTCATCCAGAGCTACCGGGAGCTGGTGGCCACCGGCTGCGTGGAGCTGCTTTCCGAGACCTACAACCACTCGCTGGCCTTCCTCTACTCGCCTGACGAGTTCCGGGAGCAGGTCCGCCTGCACGATGACCGCATCGAAGAGCTGTTCGGTGTGCGGCCCACCTCGTTCCGCAATACCGAGCTCATCTACAACAACGCCCTGGCCCGTACCGTGGAGGAAATGGGCTACAAGGCCATCCTGGCGGAAGGCGCCGACCATGTGCTGGGCTGGCGCAGCCCCAACTTCGTCTACAGGCCTTCGGGGTGCGACTCCCTGCGCCTGCTGCTCAAGAACTACCGCCTTTCCGACGACATCGCCTTCCGCTTCTCCAACCACGAATGGCCGGAATTCCCGCTGACGGCGGAAAAATTCGCCAGCTGGGCCCAGGCATCAGGGGCCGCAGGGGACATCATCAACCTGTTCATGGACTACGAGACCTTTGGCGAGCACCAGTGGGAATCCACGGGCATCTTCCAGTTCATGGAGGCCCTGCCGGACGTCCTGCTTTCCCTGCCGGGCTTTAGTTTCGTGACGCCCACCGAAGCGGCGGCCATGTTCCAGCCCGTGGCCAGTCTCGACGTGCACAATTTCATGTCCTGGGCCGACGCCGAACGCGACCTGACCGCCTGGCTGGGCAATGACATGCAGCAGGATGCCATCACGGCTGTCTACCGTCTGGAAGAAAAGGTGAAGGCCAGCGGCAACGAAGATCTGCTGCGCACCTGGCGACGCCTGCAGACATCCGACCATTTTTACTATATGTGCACCAAGTGGTTCGCCGACGGCGACGTGCACAGCTATTTCAATCCGTACGGCACCCCCTATGATGCCTACATCAACTACATGAACGTACTGGCCGACTTCGGCCTGACCCTGGATGCCCCCCTGCCCGCTGCCGGAGCGTCCCGCAGTTAGCGCACTCCCGGCACGGCCTGCCTGACGGATCATGCCCTGCGCGAAGGCATGGCCCGGACAGACCTCTCCGGGGGCTTTCATGAATGCAAGGAGATCCGTCTCAATGTCACAAGATCTGTCAAACGCGACCCTCTTCGAAGTCAGCTGGGAGGTCTGCAACAAGGTCGGCGGCATCTATGCCGTCGTCAGCAGCAAGATCCTGGAAGCCCTGGCTGCCTTTGGAGAAAATTATTTTCTCCTGGGGCCCGACCTGGGCAACAACCCCGACTTTGAAGAGACCGACGAGCCCTGCTGGCAGGAGCTGCGCCAGGAGACCGACCGGCGCAACCTGAGCTGCCGCTTCGGCCGCTGGAACATCCCCGGCCGCCCCAAAGTCATCCTGGTCGGGTACCGTGACCGTTACGACCAGAGCCAGCTGCTGTTCTCGCTCTGGAACCGCTACGGCGTGGACTCCATCTCCGGCGGCTGGGACTATGTGGAACCGGTCATGTTCAGCACGGCCTGCGGCGAAGTGATCGAAGCCGCCTGCAAGGCGCTGCACATCCCTGCCGACGGCCCGGCCCTGGCCCACTTCCACGAATGGATGTGCGGCGGCGGCCTGCTCTATCTCAAGACCAACGCCCCCTATGTGGGCACGGTCTTCACCACGCACGCCACCATGCTGGGGCGCTCCATGGCCGGTTCCGGCTTCGACATCTACAAGCAGATGCACCAGATCAACCCCAAGCATGAGGCCGGGGCCTACAATATCACGGCCAAATGCTCCATGGAGACGGCCTCGGCACGCGAAGCCGACTGCTTCACCACCGTCAGCCGCATCACGGCCGACGAGGCGGGCGTCTTTCTGGGGCGTACCCCCGATGTGCTGACCCTCAACGGTCTGGACTTGCGCGTCATCCCCGACTACAGCCGGGACAGGAGCCTGGCCGCGGCTTCCCGGCAGCGGTTGCTGGAGGCCGCCGGCCGTCTGTTGCGCCGCCGCCTGCCCGAGGATACCCGCGTCTTCCTCGTGTCCGGCCGTTATGAGTATCACAACAAGGGCATCGACGTGTTCCTTGACGCCCTCGGCATGGTCAATACGGCCCTCAGCCAGTCCCAGTCCAATGTGCTGGCCCTGTGCGCGGTCATGGGCGGACACAGCGGGGTCAATGCCGACGCAGTCAGCGGCGACCCGGCCAAACTCCCCGGCCAGGGCGGCTTCTGGATCAGCAGCCATCACGTCTACAACCAGCCCAACGATCCCATCCTCAATGCCTGCCAGCGCCTGGGCCTGGACAACAGGCCGGAGAACCATGTGCAGGTCATCTTCGACCCTGCCCTGCTCGACGGCAAGGACGGCTTCCTGAACATGCGCTATGAAGAGGTGCTGGCCGCCTGCGATCTGGGCGTGTTCCCCTCCTGGTACGAGCCCTGGGGCTATACCCCGCAGGAAAGCGCCGCCCATGCCGTGCCCACGGTCACCACCGACCTCTCCGGCTTCGGCATGTGGGTGCGCTCCAGCCAGCGCGATAAGAACGGCGTGACCATCATCTGCCGCCGCCAGACCTCGTATGACGAGACCGCGGCCAGCCTGCGCGACGTGCTCCTGCAGTATGCCTCCCTGCCCGAAGAGCAGATGCAGGAACACCGGCACATGGTGCGCCATGTGGCCGAAGGCTGCTCCTGGGAGCAGTTCTTCCCCTACTATGTGCAGGCCTACGGTCTGGCCCTGGACAAGGCACGCCAGCGCAGCTCGCAGCCCGCCGGCGGCAGCACGACCCTGACCCGTGTGCTGGCGGCCACCATGTCCACCACGCCCAACCTGCACAGCTTCACGGCCCTGACCTCACTGCCCCCGGCCATCGGCCGTCTGCGTGAGCTGGCCCACAACCTCTGGTGGAGCTGGCACCCCGAATGCCACTATCTGTTCTCGGCCCTCAACGAAGAAGAATGGGAACGCAGCAACCACAATCCCATCGCCACGCTGGAAAAAGCCACCCGGGCACGGCTGATCATCGTGGCCCACGAGCAGAGCTACCTGCGGCTGTACAACCAGACCATGGCGGCCTTCGATGCCTACATGGCCGAGGCGCCGCAAAGCTTCGGCCCCCTGACCCCGCAGCAGCCTCTGGCCTATTTCTCCACAGAATACGGCCTGAGCGAATGCCTGCCCATCTACTCCGGCGGTCTGGGCGTCCTTTCCGGCGACCACCTGAAATCCGCCAGTGACCTGAACATCCCGCTGGTGGCCGTGGGCCTGCTGTACAAGAACGGCTACTTCCGCCAGATCATCGACAAGAACGGCGACCAGACCCCAGTCTATCCCGAAAATGATTTCGCCACCCTGCCCATAGAGCAGGTCAAGGATCAGGACGGCAAACCTCGCGAGATCTACCTCCAGATGCCGGGCCGCCGCCTGCACGTCCAGATCTGGCTGGTGCGCGTGGGACGGATCAACCTCTACCTGCTGGACACCAACCTGCCCTCCAATACGGCGGAGGACCGCAAGATCACGGCCCGCCTGTATGAAGCCGACCGCGACATCCGCCTGCGGCAGGAGATCCTGCTGGGCCGGGGCGGCGTGAGCATGCTGCGCGCCCTGGACATCCGCCCCGCCGCCTATCACATGAACGAAGGTCATTCGGCCTTCCTCATCTTCGAACGCATCCGCCTGCTCATGCAGGAGAATGGCCTGTCCTTCGAAGAGGCGGGCGAAGTGGTGCGCGGCAGCACCCTGTTCACGACCCATACGCCCGTGGATGCCGGCAATGAGCGCTTCTCGCTGGAAAGCATGGAGGCCTATTTCAAGCCCTACATCCAGACCGTGGGCATCAGCTGGCAGACCCTGGTCAATATGGGCCGTTTCGAAGGCAGCGAGCGCAACGTCTTCGAGATGACCGTCCTGGCCCTCAAGTATTCCATGAAGGCCAACGGCGTCAGCGCCCTGCACGGTGTGGTCTCCCGCCATATGTGGCAGGAAGGCTGGCAGGGAGTCCCGGTGGCGGAGATTCCCATTTTCTCCGTGACCAACGGCATCCATGTGCCCTCCTACGCCGGTCCGGCCATGCGTCCCCTGCTGCAAAAGCACCTGGGCGAAGGCTGGCAGGAACTGACGCCCGACGACCAGAAATGGACCCGCATCGCGGACATCCCCGATGCCGACCTCTGGACGGCCCGCCAGACCCAGAAAAAGCACCTGCTGGAAGCCATCCGCTCCAGCCTGCCGGAGTTCTTCAAAAAATTCGCCATCCCCTACGAAAAGCAGCAGGAGATGACGTCCCGGCTGACCCCCGAGACCCTGGTGATCGGCTTTGCCCGCCGCTTTGCGCCGTACAAACGTGCGACCCTGCTCTTTGCCGATGTGGACCGTCTGGCCCGTATCCTGGAAAAGAGCGGCCAGCCCGTCATATTCGTCTTTGCCGGCAAGGCCCATCCTGCCGATGGCCAGGGCATCGGCCTGATCCGGGAACTCTTCCAGCACATGCTGTCGCCCCGTTTCTTCGGCAAGATCTTTTTCATCGAGGATTACAGCCTGGCGGTCTCCCGCCTGATGGTGCAGGGCTGCGATGTCTGGCTCAACAATCCCCGCCGCCCCTACGAGGCCTGCGGCACCAGCGGCCAGAAAGTGGCGGTCAACGGCGGCCTCAATCTCAGCGTGGCCGACGGCTGGTGGTGCGAAGGCTACAACGGTACCAACGGCTGGACCATCGGCCCCCTGGTGGCCAAAGGCAGCCTGGGCCCCGAACAGAGCGACTATGACGATGCGGCCTCCCTGTATTCCCTGCTGGAAGACAAGGTGATCCCGCTGTACTTCGAGCGCGATGCGGACAACCGGCCCCACAACTGGCTGCTGCGCGTCCGCAAGGCCATGCAGACGCTCATCGCCCAGTACAGCTCGCACCGCATGCTGCGCGATTACCTTAGCGACTACTACATCCCGGCGGCCACCAGCCATCAGGAGATTCGCAGCAACCACTACGCCCTGGCCCGCCATCTGAGCCAATGGAAGCAGGACGTCAACGTGCGCTTCGGCTCCGTGCAGATGGATACCATCCGCATCGAAGGCATCAAGGAAGACAGCCTGCTGGACGGCCAGTCCCTGCATGTGGCCGTGACCGTGCATCCCGGCAGCATGAAGCTCGACGAGCTGCTGGTCCAGCTGGTGGCCGGTCCCGGCGACGGCTCCACTTTCACGGAAACGCCCGATGTGGTGGAGATGCAGCCGGAGAACGAAGGGGTGGACGGGACCATGACCTTTGTCTGCACCTACACGCCTTCCCGCAGCGGGATCCATGTGTACGGCGTGCGCGTCATGCCCTGCACCGAAGGCCTGTCCTCGCCTCTGGAGACGCGCCTCGTTTTGTGGGGCTAGGACTCCATGGCCCAACCATGACAAAAAGGGGGATGCCGCTTGCGGCATCCCCCTTTCCTCTTCTTGCGGGCAGGAAAACACCATCGGTATTTTCCCTGTGAAATATCCACGCCCGCGGCCGCATCCTCCTAACGCGGCTGCAAAAACCACGTCTGCGAAGTCGGATGCGCTTCCGTCCAGTGCAACTTGTAGGCCATGGGCTCCCCGGAGGCCGTGCCCATATCATAGCGGACAGCCCCTTCCTCGCACAGCCAGCGTATCTGCTCCACCTGCAAAAGGTTGCCGATGGAAAGATCCTTCCAGGCGGCATCATAGCTGAATTGCTGCCCGCGGTAACATGGCCCCAGCATCCCGCCGAATATGAAACCGATGTCCTGGCCTTCATGCCGGGCGAACATGACGCGCGCCGTGCCCTGCGCGGCAAGGCGGCGGATCATGTCGGCATAGAATTCCCGGGCCGGGGATTCCGTCATGCCGCAGTGCCCCACGCCCTTCCAGCTGCGCTGCTCCACGGCCAGCATCCGGGCATAGACGGCATCGGCCCCGGCCGTATCGGTGGGACAGGAGCGTTCGAACGTGACGCCCCTGTCGGCGGCCCTGCGAAAAGATTTGCGCCACTTGCTGCGCAGATTGGCGGAACGGCGGCTCAAAAAGCCGTCCAGCCCGCCTTCCAGCGAGGCCCCGGCCTGGATGCACTCCCCGGCCAGATAAATGGTGAACAGGGACTCACAGCAGGCATACAGCTCCCGGGCCCTCCTGCTCCCCGGCACTATCCCTCCCAGAAGCAGCGCCGGAAGATGCCCGTAACCATGTGACATGACGGCCAGCGCCTCAGCCAGCAACCCGATCGCATCCGGCCCCAGCAGGGGACAGCCGAAGAGCCAGTGGGCCTCCAGCGATGTCAGGAGCGGCTGCCCTGAAGACAGGAAGGCTTCCGCCAAAACAAGGACACTGTCCTCCGTGTGCTGTGCCAGGACACGACGCCCCGGCGCGAAAGCCCTGTGCGCGGACAACTGCCAGACAGGAGCACAACAAAAAGGATCCGGCTGTGCGGCCAGATCGACGCTCTGCTCCCAGATGCGGCACAGCTCGGGCCGCCAGGGAGACTCTTCTTCCGTGATATATTCCAGTTCCATGCCGTTCTCTGCGGCTCCGGGCAAGGCCGGCCTTGGGCTCCCGGAGCAATGCTGCCGCCCTGTCGTCCTGGCAGCAGGATATGGCAAAACGGCCGATCCGTAACAGGACCGGCCGTTTCCATGTCAAAAGGAAAAAGCACGCTCTCAGCGGTGGCAGGCCGCCTTGAACAGCGAGGTCAGCCGTGCTTCCGTGGCCTCTTCGTCCAGCACTTCCCGGATGCGCTTCCAGGCTTCCGCCCCCAGATGGCGGCGCTTTTCCGCACTGGCGGACAGATCCAGCAAGGTCTGGGACAGGGCCGTGACGTCATTCTGCGGTACGACGATACCGTTGCGGCCGTTCTGGACAACCTCCAGCTGGCCGGGAAGATCGCTCACCACCACGGCCACACCAAAGGCCATGGCTTCGGTCAGGGCCGACGGCAACCCGTCCATATCGCCGCCCCGGGTCATATGACCGGGAGCGATGAAGATGTCCGCACGGCGGTACAGATCGGTCATGGCCTCGTGCGGCAGCTGACCGGGGAAGGAGACGAGCTTGCGCAGGCCAAGACGCCAGGCAAGCAACCGCAAACGCAGACGCCAGGGGCCCGTGCCCACCAAAGTCAGCCGGAAGTCGACTCCGGCCTTCTGCAGGGCCAGGCAGGCCTGCAGCAGGGTATCGTAGCCCTTGCGGCTGGTCATGGTCCCCACGGCCAGCAGCTGCAACGGCTCCGGCACATTGGACGGCGGCATGGAGACGTCTTCGTCCGGCGGGGTCAGGGTCAGGGCATCACGCAGGAGCACGATGCGCCGCGGATCCACGGAGGGCAGCAGCTCGCAGACAGCCTTGCGCGTGGCCTCCGTATCGCAGCGCACGAAGGCAGCCTGTTCGGCCTTCACCAGCCAGTCCTTGGCCGGTGAGGCAAGGTCAGCCGTACGCACGGCAAAGGCAAAGGGGATCTGCAGCATGCGGGCCGCCACCCAGGCCGCGGAGGCCGGAGCATGGGCGCCCGAGGCGTACACGAACTCGATCTTTTCTTCCAAGCACCAGCGGGCCAGCAGCGCCCCGCACCCCATGAGCCAGAGATTGTGGAAAAAGCTCCCCTTCCCGGAGGGGATGGACTTCCACAGTTCCCAGGCAGTGGCGGAGGTGCCGCGCAAGTGCGAGAACAGCATGCGCATGACGGAGAAGAAGCGCCACGAGCTGATGTGCCGCACCGGCAGCGGCAGGGCATAGCCCTGCGAATCGCTGTTGAGGAAGCTGGCCCCCTCGATGGCGTAGATGCGGGAAAGCAGACCGGCCGCATGCATGCGGTGGGCCTCTTCCATCAGGCAGCGGCCCGAGGCTTCAGGGAATTTTTCCGCCACCAGGGCCCCACGAAGGATGGGCGTGGGGGCCGCCAGCAGGTTCTGCTGCTGATCCGGGCTGACAGGCACGGGCTCGTGCTTTTTGCAGACCAGGATGCCGTCTTCCAGCGTGTAGACGCTGTCGCAGAACTCGGCCATCTTGGGGTCGTGGGTCACCATGATCATGGCGACCCCGCCCTTGTGGCAAAGGGTGCGGAAGTTGTCCATGACCACACGGCTGGTACGGGCATCAAGGGCCCCGGTGGGTTCGTCCGCCAGCAGGATGCGGGGATTGTTCACCATGGCGCGGGCAATGGCCACACGCTGCTGCTCACCACCGGAAAGGCGGTTGCTGCGGTAATGGACGCGGGCGGAGAGCCGCACCAGCTCCAGGGCCCGGATGACACGCTCCCAGCGTTCCGCGGGGGGCACGTTTTCATAGATGAGGGGGAATTCCACATTCTCGAACACGGTGGAGTGGTCGAACATATTGCTCGACTGCATGACGAAGCCCATGTTGCCCCGCCGGAAAGCAGCGGTCTGCTCCCGGTTGAATTCCAGGACATTGGTCCCCAGGATCTCCAGCGTGCCGGAATCGGGCGCATGCAGCATGCCCAGCACGTGCAGCATGGTCGACTTGCCGCACCCGGACGGGCCCATGATGGCCACGAGTTCCCCCGCTTCCACCTCGATGTTGACGCCACGCAAAACAGGCGAAAAGCCCGCGTAGCACTTGTACAGATCTTTGGCAATGATAACCGGCGCCATAGTTCACCTACTCGAAACGCAAGGCGGAAACGACATCCATGCGACTGGCCTGAATGGCAGGATACAGGCCGCCGGCCACCCCAATGATGGCGGAGAAAAGAATACTGCCGGCACTGCTGGCCGCGAGCAGCGGATACGAGATGGAGGTGCCCAGAGACCAGGCCCCTATCTCGACACTGAGGGTACCCACCAGGATGCCCAGCAGGCCACCGGCTACGGACTTGCACAGGGCCTCGGCCAGGAACTGGGCCAGGATATCCTTGTCCGAACCGCCCATGGCCTTTTTCAGGCCCACTTCGCGCGTGCGGGCACGCACAGCCGCAAAGGTCCCGTACCAGATGCCGAAGCCGCCCAGCATAAGGGAGGCCACGATACCCAGCCAGAGCAGGGCCTCGACCCACATGAAGGTCGTCTTGATGCGGTCGAGCTGGTCATCCTGCGTGGCGATGACCAGATACGGCGCGTCCTGGTTGGCCCGGACCACAGAGGGGATCTGGCGCACCACCGGAGCCACGTCTTCCCAGCCGATGGCACGGACGAACAGGCGGGTGATCTTGCCGGAGCCCCAGTTTCTGTCCTCCATGACCGTGGTCGGCAAAAAGCCGCCCTGGTTCCACTCACCCAGCATGACGCCGGTCACCACGCCCACGACCTCGACGACGTCCTTGCCCAGGAAAAGCAGCTTGCCCACAGCCTGGGCGGGGTCTCCGTACAGATTCGTGGCGGCCTCACGGCCCAGCATACAGATGCGCCGATGGCCGCGCACGTCTTCCTCGGACATCATCCGGCCGGCCACGAGCTCCAGGGAATAGGTCGTGGCAAAATACTGGTCCACACCGATGAAATGGACCCCCAGCGTCCGTTCCCCGCTGGCACGCAAACTGAACGTTATCCCCTGACGCACATTTTCACTGATCATGCCCACACCGGGGATCTTGCGCAGCGCTTCCACCGTGCGGGGAGAGAAATCGCGTCGTGGCTGGCCGGGGTATTGCGCATCATCCATGTAGACACGGATGATGTTCACCCCGCCCATGAGCACCATGTCCTGACCCACTTTGTAGCGGATCTCCTGTCCCAGTACGGACAGGGCGATAAAGGCCATGATGCCCAGAGCGATGGACAGTATCACGCCAAAACCACGCTGGCGGACGACCTGTCGCAAGCTCACGCGAAAAAGGTCCGACATTGCAATCATGCTGTCACCATAAGGACTTGCATCCTGATTGTAGATAGCTAAGAGGTACCGGCGGCAGAAATGCCCTACTTCTGGCGGCGCATCCTGATGACGCGGCCCTGACGGCCGACCTCATACCAGATGCCCTGCCACAGGACGCCTTCCGCGAGGATGGTACCCAGATAAACCCAGACGAACATGCAGGCGCTGGCGCAAAAAGCGACCATCCAGCGCCAGACAGGAAAAACGGCTTCCTGAAAATGGGCCCAGCTGCGCAGCACCAGCGCCAGGGCCGCGGCATAGACCAGCACGCCCACAAGCCAGCCGAAGGAAAGCTTGCCCAGCAGCACGCCCAGCACGGCCAACACGGCCCAAAGCACGGGCAGCAGCATAAGGCAGGCCAGCACGCCCAGCAGGACCCACTGGTAGGGAATACAGAACTTGAGGAACAGGATCTGACGGTCCATCCAATGATGCCAGACCCCCAAGTCATGCTCCCGGGCCTCGGTCATCAAAACGGCGTCACCGCTCAGACGGATGCGGGCCCCCAGATGGATGAGCCGGTCAGCCAGGGAACAGTCGTCCACCACATTGGACATCCAGAACTCGCGCACGCCATAACGGCGGAACGCCGACAAACGGAAGCACATGGCGCCGCCCCACAGCTGGGTGAAGCTCGAGATGCCCTGCAGATAGCGCATCAGCTGGACACACAGGGCATAGGCCATGGTGACGATGCCCGTATCCCGCGCCACGACCTTGTGATAGCCGGTGCTGAAATCCTCGCCGTCCACCACAGGGGCCACCAGACGGCGGATGAAATCACGGGGAGCGATGTGCGTGCTGTCGCAAAAGGCCAGCAGTTCGACCTCGTCCTCCACGGCTTCCACGCCCTTGAGGCTGTTATGGTTCTTCTGGCCACAGCCCTTGGCGAAACCGGCCACCACATGCCGCAGCTGCGGATAGCGGGCCTGCAGCTCTCGCGCGATACCGGCTGCCGGTTCGTCAGCGGTGGCCGTGACGATCACGGGGTACAGGGCGGGGTAATCCTGCTTGAGCAGGCTCTCCAGGGCCTCCCGCATACGCGGGTGGTTCCCCCCGGCAGGCACGATCAGACCGGTACGGGGCCAGTGCGTCCGCTGGGGAGCGGGCTTGCGTTCTTCGCGGTCAAGCCTGCTGCCCACCCGGGACAGGAAAAAAAGCAGGGCACACTGCAACAGCGCCAGAACAAAGAAGGTAGTCCCCATAACGACCTCAATCCTGTTGATGCGTTGATGTTTCAGGCAGGGGCGCACAGTCGTCCGTCAGCGGGACATCCCGGAAACGCCTGGCCACTGTCGTGAAGCGCATGCCGTTCCCCAGACGGATCTTGACCTCGACATCATCGCCGGGCAGGAAGCGCCCGGTGATCTTGTGCCCTGAACCATGGGTGGCAGAAAACGTGTTGTTCTGCACGGAACCATAAACATGATAGACATCGACCTGGCCGTTGGAGGAACGGAGCAGGACGACACCGCGTAATTTGCCGTCGGCGGCAAAACACATGCCCATACGGAAACTGGCTGTCAGGACATCGCCTGTCCAGAGTTCCGTCACTTCATAGGTCCCGGTATTTCCCGCAGGTGCGGCGGCAAAGCTCCAGAGCGGGGCTGCGCACAGGCAGCAGCACAGGCAAAGACAGGCCCAAAGACGCTTCATGCCCGCTCCCGTGCCGCCAGACGCATAAAGATGCCTTCATGCGCCGCCACCATGGCGTCAAACGAAAAACTCCGTTCCACTCGCTGCCGTCCGGCCCTGCCGAACCTGTCGCCCTGCGCGGGATCCGCCAGCAGCGCGGCACAGTTGTCGGCAAAGGCGGCACTGTCCCCCACCGGCGAGAGCAGACCGCTCTCCCCCCGGGTCACGAGCCGGGGGATGCCGCCGGTCTCCGTGGCGCATACGGGCAGACCGGCTGCCATGGCTTCCAGGATCACATTGGGCTGGCCCTCGCGCACGGAAGTCAGCGCAAAGATGCGGGCGGCCGCGTAATGGGCGCGCACATCCGGGGAGCCGGGGCAGAATTCCACGCCCCCGTCCGGCAGATGCTCCGCGACCCAGGCCTTGAGCTCCTTTTCCCGCGGGCCGTCGCCCACAAGACGCAGGCGGACGCCGGGATGCCGTTCACGCAGCAGAGCGAAGCCTTTCAGCAGGGTCAGATGATCTTTGTCTTCGGCCAGACGCGCCACACAGAGGATGAGCGGCGGACGCTCCGAAGGCGCGGGCTGCGCAGGCGCGAAACGCTCCGTGTCCACCCCGTTGGGCACATAGGTCAGCCGCGCGGCCGGGACGCCCAGGCCGGAAAGGACATCAGCGAGCGCCTCGGAATTGCAGACCATGTGGTCCGTCAGACGCCAGAGAAAACGCTCATGCTGCCTGCGCGGCGCTCCACCGCCACGCACCGTGCCCACGATGGGGATACCCAGCAGCCGCCCCCAGAGACGGCCCCAGATGTTGGGCAGAGCCGTGCAGGGGACGAGGACATCAGGTGCCAGGCGTTTGAGGGCCGCCGGCATGAGCGCAAAGAAGAAGGGATTCACCTTGCGGCTGCGCCCCAGATATTCCACGCGGATACCGGCCTGTTCGACCTGTGCATCAAGGTCGGTCCTGCCCGTAAGGACCAGCATGGAGACATGGAAGCGCGTCCTGTCCAGACGGCAGGCCAGCTCGACCATCTGGCGCTGGGTACCGCCAAAACAGAGATCTTCCATGACGAAGAGCACATGTATTTTATCAGACATGGGTGCATCCTCATGTATTCCGGGCAAATTTGCAAGTCCGTAGCCGCATTGCCTTGCGCGCGCCTTGGGCGTATCGTCTTTTTATGAGTACCCCCCATCCCCATACATCCGACAGCCCCCTGCGGGTGGTCGTCAGTCTCGATGTCGAAGAAGAAGGCCTGTTTTCCGGCCATTATGCCACCAGCGGTTGTGGCGTTTCCAATGTTTCCCTCCTGCCCAGGCTCGCGCCGCTGAGCAGGGATCTGGGCTTTCCGCTGACGCTGTTCTGTGCCCATACGGTCTTTGCCGATGCCGGGGCCTGCCGTGTGCTGGAGCAGATGCGCGATCATTACGGCGCGGAGATTGGGGCCCATCTCCACCACTGGAGCACGCCGCCGGCCTCTCCGCTGGATCCCCCCCACGAAGGCCAGCCCACACGCACGGACAAACTGCCGCGCGACCTGCTGCGCCAGCGTCTGGCCACGCTGCTGGATGCCGGGCGGGAATTCCAGGGCGCTCCCCTGACCAGCTTCCGCATGGGCCGCTGGGACCTCAAGGACTGCGTGCGTCCCCTGCTTTCCGAGGCAGGCATCAAGGTGGACAGCTCCGTCTGCCCCCTGCGCCATTTCCCGGGCGGGCCGGACCACTTTCTTGCCCCGGCGGATCCCTACTGGGTGGAAGGCTGGCAGGGAGCTCCCCTGCTGGAGGCACCCATCACGCAGATCCCCCTGCATCCCGCGCTTGCCCAGCTCTGGTACCGGGCCTGCCCTGCCGCCTCACGGGACAAGTTCCATTTCTGGGGCGTCCTCAGCCCCAATCCGTTCTGGCATGCGCCCCGGATCATGCGCTGGGCCGCACGGTTGCACCGCCGACGGGGCGGACAGGTGCTGAGCCTGTTCTGGCACTCTTCCGAGATGCTGCCCGGCGGTTCCCCGCATGTGCCTGACCAGAAGGCCGCGGACGCCGTTCTGGAACGCATCCACGCCTTCCTGTCCTGGCTTCGGGAGACCTTCCCGGTCCAGGGCTGCACCGCCAGCCAGCTGGCAGAACTGCCTGCGGGCACCTTCCCTGCCCGCCCGGCAGGCCAGGGCGACTGGTAAAACGCGAACCGAACGGGACAGGCTCCGGGCCTGTCCCGTTTTTCCAGACGCTGTGGACCGACACAGCGTTTTTTTCATGGCTCCATCTGACCGAGGAATGACACTCATGGCCGCGTCCCTGCCTTCTCCCGTCTCCCCTTCCGCCCGCCGCCACGGCCTGATCCTGATCCTGCTGACCGTCTTTGCCTGGTCGGTCATCGGCCTGATCTCCAAAAACTGTCTGGCCGCCGGTGTCAGCCCGCTCGAAACGGCCTTCTGGCGTGCCGCCATCGGCGCCGCCTGTTTCATCACCCACGCGACACTGAGCAGGCAGATCCGCATCCCGCTACGCCACGCGGCCCTGTTCACCGTTTTCGGCTTCTGGGCCGTGGGCGTCTTCTACGCGGCCACGTTGTACGCCATCAAGCTCAGCGGCGCGGCCATGGCCGTGGTGCTGCTCTATACGGCACCGGTCTGGGTCGCCATGTTCTCCCGCTTTCTGTTCCATGAACCCATCACCACCCGCCAGTGCGGCATCATCGCTCTGGCCCTGGCCGGTACGGGCATGGTCTGCTTCTCCGGCGGCAGCCTGCCGGGGCAGACATCGTGGACAGGCATCGCCTGCGGCCTGCTCATCAGCGTGTGCTACGCCTCCCACTACCCCTTCTGCCGCTGGTGGCAGGACCGCTATACCCCGGCCACCCTCTATGCCTTCATGCAGCTGGGCGGCGCGGCGGTCATCTTCTGCCTCACGCCTGTCAGCCTCGACCACAGCCTCTCCACCTGGGGCTGGCTGCTGATCCTGGGCGGCTTCACCGGCTATTTCGCCTTCTTTTGCTACGCCCAGGCCCTCAAGCGCCTGGGGCTGGTCCGTACGGCCGTGCTCTGCTACCTGGAGCCCATCCTCAGCACCATCTGGGTCTGGCTGTTCTGGGATGAGTTTTTCAGTCCGCTGGGCTGGGCCGGGAGCGCCCTGGTGCTGGCCGCCGTCTTCTGGCTGAACATGGACAAGAGCCGGGCCGCCTCCTAGGCGGTCAGTGGCCTGCTGCACAAAACGGCGGTAACGGCCCACAGGATGCCACAAACTGACAGCCCGGGACCGCCTCAAAAGGATACGTAGCGGTCGGCGTCCTAGCGGTCCTATCCGTGGCGGTCGGCGTCCCTGCTCCAAAAGTCTGCCCCGGAAGAGCAAAGGGGCTCCATCGGCCATGATGGAACGAGGCTCGCCAACGGCAGCGAAGATGCCCACCCCAACACTCCCATGGCAGAGGGTTTTCTGCCTGCCCCTTTGAGCATCGACCGGAGAAACCGCACAAAAAATGCGCAGGATGGCATCACGCCATCCTGCGCATCGTTTTTCTCTTTCAGGGCTTTTTTATCCCTGCGGATCATCCTGCGGCAAAAGCAGGTTGAGGACCACACCGGTGATAGCCGCCAGACCGATACCGGCCAGCTTGAAACCGCCGATGCTGACCTGCATCCCGCCCACGCCAAAAATGATGATCAGGGCCACGATGACCATGTTGCGGGGCCGCAGCAGATCCTGCCCGGCACGCACCAGCGTGTTCAGGCCCACCACCATGATGGCCCCGAACAGCAGGATCATGATCCCGCCCATGACGGGCGCGGGGATGCAGCTGAGGAACGCCCCCACCTTGGCGACCATGGAGAGCAGGATGGCGCACAGGGCGGCCCAGGTCATGACCGCGGGATTGAAGGCCCGGGTCAGGGTCACGGCGCCGGTCACCTCGGAATAGGTGGTGTTGGGCGGCCCGCCCAGCAGACAGGCGGCCATGGTGGCCACCCCGTCCCCCAGCATGGTGTTCTTCACACCGGGATCACGCAGATAATCCTTGCCCGTGACGGAACTGATGGCGATGATGTCGCCAAAGTGCTCGATGGCAGGGGCCAGGGTCACGGGGATGATGAAGAGCAGCGGCTCCCATGCGAATTCCGGCAGGCTGAACGCCGGCAGGGCCAGCCAGGGGCTTTTGCTCACGGCCTCCCAGCTGGTCACGCCCATGATCTCCGCCATCACCAGACCAGCGGCGATGCCGCAGAGGATGGGCACCAGACGCAGCATGCCGCGCCCCAGCAGGGAGACGGCCACGGTAACGGCCAGCGAGACCATGGAGATGCTCATGGCCGTTGTCTGGGGCATGGCCGGGCCGCTCTGTCCCAGGGCCATCTTGACGGCCGTAGGCGCCAGTACGAGACCGATGACCATGATCACCGGGCCGGTCACGATGGGCGGCAGCAGACGCAGGATGAGCCCCATGCCGCGCCAGCGGATGACCAGGCTGATGAGCACATAGAGCAGGCCGGAAAAGACCAGGGCCCCCATGGTGCGGGGCATGCCCCAGGTCTCCACGCCATAGATGATGGGCGCGATGAAGGCAAAGGAAGATGCGAGGAAGATGGGCACCTTGCCCCGCGTGATGAGCTGGAACAGCAGCGTGCCCACACCGGCGGTGAACAGGGCAACATTGCTGTTGAGTCCTGTCAGCAAGGGGACAAGCACCAGCGCGCCGAAAGCCACGAAAAGCATCTGCGCGCCCAGCAGGCAGTCACGCAGACGCAGCCTGTAACGGCAGGGATCGAACTCCCCGCCTCCGGTGTTGAGCTGTTCCGCCATGCGGTCTCCTACTTGGTGCCGAAGATGCGGTCACCGGCATCGCCCAGGCCGGGGATGATATAGCCGTTCTCGTTCAGGTGCGAGTCCACCGAAGCGGTGTAGATCTCCACATCAGGATGCTTTTCCTGGACTTTGGCGATGCCTTCGGGCGCGCAGACCAGGTTGAGGCTGCAGATATGCTTGCAGCCGCGTTTCTTGAGGATGTCGATGGTGGCGATGAGCGAACCGCCCGTGGCCAGCATGGGGTCCAGGATGATGGCCAGGCGGCTTTCGATATTGCGGGCCAGCTTGGCATAATATTCCACGGGCTCCAGCGTCTCCTCATTGCGGTACAGGCCCACCACGCTGATCTTGGCGCCGGGGATCATGTCCAGCACACCGTCCATGAGGCCCAGACCGGCACGCAGGATGGGGACGATGGTCACCATCTTGCCGGAAATGGCCTCCACTTCCACGGGCCCTGCCCAGCCTTGCACCGTATGCTTCTCGGTAGCGAAGCCCTTGGTGGCCTCGTAGATGAGCAAACGGGCAATCTCATTGGAAACACTGCGGAATTCACTGGTGGACGTACTGTCCTTGCGCAGGATGCCGAGCTTGTGACGCACCAGGGGATGATCCACTACATGGACTGCCATATCCAACTCCTTGCTGTAAATGAAAAAAGTTCGGGGCAATCCACGCTATGCTGCGCCCTGTACGCTGTCAAGGTCTCGTGCGATATCTGCGGGAAGGGACACGGTTTACAGCGTCCCGGCTTTGGCGTACCCATAACAGACTTTTTTTACTTTTTTATGAGGATCGTCATGCCCCCAGTTCAGGACGTTGCCGCATTTCTGGCCATGCGGGACCAGGGCCTCCCGCTGCTGGATGTCCGCTCTCCCGGCGAGTTCGCCTTTGCCCATATCCCCGGTGCCCTCAACCTGCCCCTGTTCACCGACGAAGAACGCGCCAAGGTCGGGACGGCCCACGCCCGCAGCGGGCGCGAAGGCGCCGTCCATCTGGCCCTGGAGCTGGTGGGCGGTCATCTGGCCGCCCTGCTGGCCCGCGCCCGCCATCTGTGCGGCAGCAAGCGCGAGGTCCTGCTCCACTGCTGGCGGGGCGGCATGCGCAGCGACAGCATGCGCTGGCTGCTGGAAACGGGCGGCTTCACCGTGCACAGACTGGAAGGCGGCTACAAAAGCTACCGGACCTTCGTGCGCAGCGAGCTGGCGCGCCCCCGGCCCATCCTCGTGCTGGGCGGCTACACGGGCTGCGGCAAGACGGACATTTTGCTGGAACTGCAGCGCCTCGGTTCGCAGGTCATCGATCTGGAAGGCCTGGCCCATCACAAGGGCTCTGCCTTCGGCGCTCTGGGCCAGGCCGAAGACCAGCCCGGCAACGAATGGTTCGAGAACCAGCTCTATGAAGCATGGCGGCGCTGCGATCCTGCCCGGCCTGTCTGGCTCGAGGACGAAAGCCGCCACATCGGCCATGTGACCATGTGTGAGGAATTTTTTGCCCAGCTGGGCCGCAGTCCGCTGGTCCGCGTTTTCCTGCCGGATGAGGAACGCGTCGCCCATCTTGTCCGCGATTACGGCGGCCAGGACATGCGGGAAGGCCTGCTGGCAGCCCTGGAGCGTCTGCAGCGCCGTCTGGGCAGTGAGCTGACCCAGCGCTGCAGGCTGTGGATAGATGAAGGGAATTATGCCGATGCCGCCCGCGCGGTGCTCCATTATTATGACCGCTGTTATGCGCATCAGATAGAAAACCGCCAGGCCCCCGTCATCAAGGAGCTGACCTGTACCACCGACGATCCGGCCCTGGCCGCCCGCCTGCTCCATCAATGGGAACAGGACCTGCCGCCGGAAACGTTCACCGCCACCACACCTCTGTAACGGTTCCCGACAAGGAGGAACAGATGACCACACTTGCTGCGCTGACCACGCCCTGTCTGCTGCTGGAAGATGAAAAGCTCCAGGCCAATATGGACCGGCTGGCCCGCCGCCTGCATGAGCGCGGCGTCTCCCTGCGGCCCCACCTCAAGACCTGCAAGAATATCGAGATCGCCCGCCGCTGCATGGAAAGCCCCTCCGGCCCGGCCACGGTCTCCACACTGGCGGAAGCCGAATATTTCGCCGCAGGCGGTGTGCATGACATCTGTTACGCCGTCGGCATCGCGCCCAACAAGCTGGAGCGCGTGGCCGAACTGCGCCGGCGCGGCATCGACCTGAGCGTGGTGCTGGACAATGAGGAAAGCGCCCGGCTGCTGGTGGACTTTGCCCGGCAGCGGGACTGCCGTCTGGCCGTGCTGCTGGAGATAGACTGCGACGGACACCGGGCCGGACTGCGCCCCGACGATCCCCGCCTGACGGCCATCGCCGCCCTGCTGCGGGACGGCGGCCAGGAGGTCCGCGGCGTCCTGACCCATGCGGGCTCTGCCTACGACCTGCCCACCACGGAAGCCATCGCCGCTCTGGCCGTGCAGGAATGCGCCGCGGCCAATACGGCGGCCCGGCTGCTGCGGGAAGCCGGCTTCCCCTGCCCTGTGGTCAGCGTCGGTTCCACGCCCACGGCCTTTTTCGGTGAGGATTTTTCCGGCATCACGGAAGTCCGGGCCGGTGTCTATGTCTTCCAGGATCTTGTCATGGCCGGTCTGGGCGTCTGCCGCCCCGAAGACCTGGCCCTTTCCGTGCTGACCACGGTCATCGGCCGCCAGAGCGACGGCAGCGCCCTGATCATCGACGCGGGCTGGATGGCCCTTTCCCGTGATACGGGCCTGCCCTGGAAGCGGGAAGAGTTCGGCTACGGGCTCGTCTGCGACGAAGCCGGGAACCTGATCCCCGGCCTGCGTGTCACGGAGACCAATCAGGAGCACGGCATCGTCAGCGGGCCTTCCTGCCCTGCCCTGCCTGCGGGCAGCCGGCTGCGCATCCTGCCCATCCACGCCTGCGCCACCGCCGCCTGCTTCGACAGTTATACCGTCCTGCGTGAAGGACGGATCAGCGGCCGCCTTGAACGCTGCCGGGGCTGGTAAACAGCCGCATCTTTTGGCCGCACGAAACACAATTTGCCTTTCGTGCGGCCAAAAATCCAATGCTTTTCCCTGCTTGCCTTCTGTGCGACTTCGTGTAACCTACTCGTCACATCATTGACGCGAGGTCGTAACAATGGACGGACATGTCCTGCTTCTTGTGCTGGCCGCAGCCCTGCTGCATGCCACCTGGAACAGCATCGTCAAAGGCGGCTCCAACAAACTCTTCGAATCTTCCATGAACGCCCTGGGCGGCGGGCTGGGGGCCCTGCTCATCCTGCCCTTCCTGCCCGCACCGGCGCCGGAATCCTGGGGTCTGCTGGCTCTTTCCTGTTGTTTCCACCTGACATACTACATCTGCATCTCGCAGGCCTATGACAAGGTGGACCTCTCCATGGGCTATACCATCATGCGCGGCTGTGCCCCCATGATCACGGCCCTGGCTCTGCTGCTGCTCGGCAATCACATCAGCCTCACCGGCTGGGGCGGCGTCCTCCTGCTCTGCCTCGGCATCCTGACCCTGACCCTGGAGCACGTCCACAAGGGCGCCCGCGCCGCGGACATCCTCATCTGTCTGCGCACCTCCCTGGTCATCGCGGGCTATACGCTGGCCGACGGCTACGGCGCCCGTGCCAGCGGCAACGGCGTCAGCTACACCTGCTGGATCTTCTTCCTCAATATCTTCCCCATCCATGCCTATGTGCTCTGGCGGCACGGCGGCACCTACATCAGCTATCTGCGGAAGCGCGCGGCCACGGGCCTGTTCGGCGGCCTGTGCGGTCTGGGCTCCTACGGCATCGCCCTCTGGGCCATGACCCTGGCCCCCATCGCCCTGGTGGCGGCCCTGCGCGAGACCTCCGTGATCTTCGGCATGCTGCTGGCCGTCATCTTCCTGCATGAACGGCTTTCCCGCTCGCGCATCATGGCCATCCTCATCGTCATGGGCGGGGCCATGCTGATACGGCTCGGCTGATCTTTCCCGGTCTTTTCATCCGTTGTGCCGGGCAGGCCGCTCCGGCGGCCTGCCTTCTCGTCCTGCCGGAGCCCGCACCCTTTGCCGCGTTACGGCAACGGTCGCCTTTTCCCCGCCCAGACCCAAGGATAGCCATGCCCCGCCCTTCCAGAAAAATCGCCATCATGCAGGCCGCTGCCAGGCTCTTTGCGGCCAAAGGCTACAACGCCGTCTCGGTACGCGACATCGCAGCCGAGATGGAACTGACGCCGGCTTCGCTCTATTACTACTTTCCTGACAAGGAGACCCTGTACCGGCAGACCCTGGTCATGGTGTTCACCGGCGTGCAAAGCGCGTTCAAGGCCCCGCAGGGGACCACCGGCATCGAAAAAATGGAATGCCTCATCAGGAACGTCGTCACCTACTGCTGCGGCAATCCCATCTTCACCCGCCTTCTGCTCCGCGAGCTCAACGAAGGGCTGGAAGAGCGTCTCCACTTCCTTGCTGACAGCGTTTTTGCCACCCTCCACGAGAACTTCATCAAGATACTTGCCCAGTACGGGATCCGGGATACGGAACGGATCATGGAATCCATCGAAAGTTCCCTCATCGGCTACCTGCAGCTCAGCCGGGTATCGCACAGCCTCCGGCATTATGCCGGCCATCCCCTGACGGCCGCCGTCATCGCGGAACGGATATGCGCCCAGATCCGCCGGGAACTCCAGCCCTGAACAGACGCTGTGCCTTCCAGGCCGCCAGGACCACGGCATTGAGCAGGATCAGCTGGCCCCAGAATGGCAGGACATCGACCAGCGTCGCCCCGCGGAAGGCCATCAGCATATAGCCGGAAATGGCGGGGGTGGCAGGCACGAACTGGGCCAGACAGGCAAAAGGCAGGGGCATGGCCTGCAACGGCCAGATGGTGCCGCTCAGGAAGAGGAAGGGGATGGACGTAGGGAGCATGAGCAGCAGGACCGTATGCTCCTTGCTGAAATATTTCCCCAGCATGCTGCCCAGGAAATGGCATACGCTGAAAAAGGGCAGCAGGAAGAACAGCAGCACGGCAAAATCCCGGACAGGCAGCAGGTCGTCCACCTGCTGCAGCACAAACAGGTAATAGAACGCAAAGATCAGGCCAAGGCACAGGGCCAGCAGCACTCTGCCCGCTGCAGCGGCCATGCCGTCGGGGGCCTGGGGAAAGCGCTCCTTCCGGGTCACGGCCAGCATGGCGCAGCCGATGATCATGATCTGCTGCAAGATCAGCACGAACACGGGCGGGACCGTATTGCTGGCATAATTGCCCGCGGGATTGTACAGCAGCCGGGCATCGATGCGTCCCCGCACCTGCAGGGCCAGCGCCGCGCTTTCCGGTACGCCCTGTTTGCGCAGGCGCTCCACGCGGGCCCCTGCTCCCAGGTTTTCCGTGGCCAGCCGCCCTCCCTGTACCAGCATGCCGTAGGACAGCAGATGAGCCGCCTCACTGTAGAACGGCACCACGGTCTCCTGCCCGCGCAACAGTCCCCGCTCAAAATCCCGCGGTACCACGATGCCCCCCACCATGTCACCCGACCGCAGATCGGCAAAGGCCTGCCCCAGATCGGCATAGCGATGCAGGCGTATCCCTTCCGTGGCATCCAGACTGCGCAACAGCTGGCGGCTGCTGGTGCTGCCATCCTGATCCACGGCAAAAAACGGCAGATCCTGCGGGACCTCATAAAAATACGGGCTGGGATACAGCAGCGAATAGAACAGGATGCCCACGATGAAGATGGAACGGGCACCACGGGAGGCCGCCAATACGGCGCATTCCGCACAAAAGCTCTCCAGTACTTTCTTCATCGGGCGATCTCCTCTTCCTGACGGCGCGAACGCAGGCCATGGAACAGGCTCCCCAGTCCGCCGTACACGCAGGCCAGCAGGCATAGGGCCCCCAGGATGGGCCAGTGCTGGCCCAGGGCATCGCCCATCTGGATCACGCTGCCTTCCAGCCGCAGCAGCTGGGTGGACGGCAGCAGCCCCGACCAGAAACGGGCAAAAGGCGGCATGGCCAGCTGCGGGAAGGTGATCCCGGCAAAGGCAAAGGCCGGGGATGCCAGTCCCGAGACCATCATCAGGGCCAGAAGAATCTCGTCGCACAGGCCCGCGATAAAGACCGCCAGAGCCGCGCAGGCCAGCGAGAACAGCAGATAGATCGCGCAGACCGTCAGGATGGGAGCCTGCACGGGGAAGTAGCCGCGCGCAGCCAGCAGGCCTGTCTGGAGGCAGCCCAGCATCCCCACAAGCAGGGCCGCCGGACAGACACTGCCCCAGACCCGCGCCATGGAAGGCCGTTCCGGACGCAGACGGTGCAGGACGCAGACGCTGTACAGCAGAGAGGTCAGTTGCAGCAGGATGGGCAGGAAGGAATGGACGAGGAAGATCTTGTAATTGGCCGCGGGATTGCCCAGTGAACGCAGATCCAGCCCTATCCCCGCTGTCTGCCAGTCCGCCTGTACCGGAGGGACCCCGGATCGGCGCAGCGTATCGGTAAAGGCCAGCTTCCAGCCGGCAGTGCCAAGGTCCACCAGATCCCGGCGCAGGACGCTGCCCACCGGCATATGCTGCCCGTCGATATAGGCGATGGCCTGCACCGGACGCCGGCGGAGCAGATCCCGCTCAAAATGGCGCGGTATCACCAGCACGGCAAAGACCTCGCCACGGCGGATGGCGTCCCTGCCCTCGTCCGGTGAGGCGAGCAGCGCCGCAACACGCGCACTGGGCAGGGCATCCACCCGGCGAATCAGCTCGCGGGACGTACTGCTGCCATCAAGATCGCAGACGGCTACGGGCAAGCGGCGGAGCAGGCCATCCGCAAACAGCCCGTCAAGGATGACCATGCCGGACAGGGGCGCTATGAGCAGCAGCCAGATGAAGAGCCTGTCCCGTGGCCAGGAGCGGACTTGCGCCAGGGCGGCGGCCCAGAATGAGCCCATCAGTGTCCATCCTCCATGACGGGATCGAAAGGCCAGGCAAAAATGACGCTCATGCCCGGCCGCAGACCGGGGACGGGCTTCACGGGGCGGCCCCGGACTTCAAAGGTCTTCAGGTCGAAAGAATCCGAATTGTTGGTGGCGCGCCAGGTGGCGTAATTGCCCAGCGGCGCCATGTAATCGACCCGAAAGACCACCTTTTTGCCGGACAGCGCGGGGATCTGCCCCACCAGCAGCCTGCCCATGCGGACATCCTGCAGCTGGTCCTCGCGGACCTGGATCACCATCCACAGATCATCCAGTTCGATGAGCGTCACCAAAGGATAGCCCGGCGCCACCAGTTCCCCCACGTCCACAAGGACCTTGCTGATCTCCCCATCCACGGGCGAGCGCAGCTCCACATCCCGCGCCATGCTCTCCACTTCCTGCAGGCGCGCTTCCAGCGCCTGGGTGGCAGCCCTGGCCGCCGCAATGTCCTCCTGCCGCGAACCGGTGACGGCTTCTTCCAGCGCGGCCTTCATGGCGCGCTCACGGGCCCGGGCCTGGGTCAGGGCATTGACCGCTTCATCATACCGCTGGGTGGAGACGGCCTGCTGCGCATGCAGGACACGGCAGCGGGCGTGGGTCTTTTCCGCCAGGGCCAGCGCCGCCATAGCTTCCTGATGCTGCTGGTGCAGACGACGTATCTCTTCTTCGCGCGTCCCGTTGAGCGCTTTTTCCAACTGGGCCCGCGCCCGTTCCAGCTCCTGACGGGTCTGCAGCACACGGGCCTCCATCTCCGTCCCGTCCAGGCGCAACAGCAGATCGCCCTGCCGCACGGGCGCCCCGTCCCGCCCCGGTGTCGCGGCCACCCGGGCCGAGAATTTGGCCGCGACATCTATCCGCGTCCCATCCATCTCTCCCTGGATGAAGGTGTTTTCCCGGTCGACATCCAGCAGGCCGGACAAAGCCATGACCGCGATCCCCGCAGCCACCAGCCCCAGTACTGCCGGCAACAAGAAACGACGCATCATCTTTTCCTCCTTCAGCGGGCCAGGATCCCCCGGAAGAGCATCCCGGCCAGTTCCCGGGCATCCGCCTCCGCATCACGCGCAGGAGAGATAGCAGAGAACATGGGATAATCACGCAGGATGCTGAACGCCATATCCACCAGCAGGAAGGCTTTCAGGGCGCTGTCTTCTCCTGCAGGACCGGCCTTTGCCAGGATGCGGCCGATGACGTCCAGCAGGGGCAGGAACAGGGCCGAATGCAGCTCGCGTGTTTTTTCGTCGCCCACATGCAGCGAACGCCGCAGCAGCAGGAACCAGGACTGGTGGTGCTGCTTGCGTATGAACGTGGTCAGGATCGCCGTGATCTCCGTCTGCAACATGCCGCACAGGGCTGCGGCATCCGTCTCCTCAGCCAGGGCCTCCTCCAGACGGCGTGTCATGGGGCGCACGATGCTGCCCAGATTCTCGAAAATGACGGTACGGGCCGCATCGTACAGGCCCTCCTTGCCGCCGAAATGGAAAGAGATGAGCCCCTGATTGCAACCGGCCAGCCCGGCGATATCGCGGGTGCTCGTCCCCTCGAAGCCGCGTTCCCCAAACAGGACCAGGGCCGCTTCCAGCAAGGCCATCCGGGTAGCCTCTCCCTTGCTGCGTCTTTTATCCTCCAGCATATCGTCCATGCTCTTCCTCCTGCCCTGGACCGTAACGCTCCCTATAATTTTAGTCAATCAATCAATTAAAAAAGAAGGGGAGCCTTTGTCTTTTTTCTCCGATACGGCAAAGTTATCCAGGGAATACTGCCCATAAACCGGACTTCCCATATCTATTGACATTCGAACAATCGTTAAATAAAAAATACTCATCTGGTGAGATGGCAGGAAAGGCTCCTCTCCCCCCTTCCGTTCTGCACCAGGCCGGAGGCCTCCCCGCAACCTCCTAATCCCTCCTCTATCCGGCAGGCACGCCTGCCGGATTCTCTTGTCTACGGGATTCCTTTCCTGACGGCCCCGCCTGACATGAAAAACGCAGGTCCTAGGACCTGCGTCATCTTTTTTCTCCGGCTTTCCCCAGCGGGAGACACCGGAGCCTCTGTTGTTGCAGAACTGGCTATCTTCCTGCCGACACCCCGGCCAGATTCGCCCCCAGCCAGGCCGCGCCCCACAGTCCACTGTACGCATCCGTGTAACGGCGGACAGGGATACGCTCCAGCACACCCAGCTCCGGAGCCAGAGAAAAACCTTCCGCAAAAGCCGGATGCTCTGTGACCGCAGGATTGCGCAACACCATGCCCCCGGTGAGGAAAAGGCCGCTGTAACACAGCGTGGCCAGCCCCCAGTGCGCACATGTCCGCCCCAGGAAACGGGCATACCAGCGCAGGGTCGGCTGATCCCCCACCAGACCCTCGGCCGCCGCAGCGGCAGGCGTCAGATCCCGCCCCGTCAGAAAGTGGTGCAGCACGGCCAGACCGCGCCCCGTGACCATGTCATCAGGGCGCAGCAATGACCGTCCCAGCCGTTCACGGGCAAAGACCGCGAAGTCCTCTTCTTCCCGCCCCAGAAAGGCAAAGGCCTGATGCCCGGACTCTGACGGCAGGGGCGACCAGCGCAGCCGCCCGCCGTCCGCCTGCGGGACCAGCCAGCTGGCCCCCAGTCCCGTACCGGCCCCCAGAACGGCCACAGGCGCAGGCGCCTCCCCGGGAGAACGATGCGACGGACAAGGGATGTCAGCCGGTCCCAGCAGATGCAGGGACCGCTCCCCCACCCGGGTCAGGCAGGCGCAGGCCTCACAGACGAAATCATTGACCACACGGGCCCGGCGCAGACCGAACTGCGGCATGACGGCGTTCAGATCTATCCGCAAGGGAGCATTGCTCAGGCGGGCGCGCAGGCCATCCTGCACAGGCCCGGCAACGCCCATGACCAGCGCTGCCACCCGTGACAGCGGGGTGTGCAGACCGCTTTCCCACTGCTGCAGGACCGCATCACTGTCCTGCAGGCCAGCTGTCGGACACGTTTCCACAGCCTCCAGATCCAGCCCCCGGGGCGTGGCGGCAAAACGGGCAAAACGGCAGTGGGTCCCTCCCAGATCGATGGCGGCAAGCATGTGCATGGTCTTTTTCTCCGTACGACGTGTTCCCGCCAGCCTACGCAGGACGGCCCTGCAGGTCAAAAGGGCAGACACGGACGGCAGGAGCTGGCCCTGTATTGTCCCAGGACGGCACAGCAAATGCTGTTTGTCTCTTCCTCTATCCCGGCGGGATACTTTTCCTTCATGGCTGCCTGCTCGACTACGGACGCACACTCTGTCATACTGGCGGGAGCAGTGGCCGTCCCGTCCCTTTCAGCCCCGGAGTATCCATGGCCCGCAAAAACGACTCGCGTTTCCTTCAGGCGAACCGGGAAGCCCTGTTCGCCCTGGCCGCCTACGCCCTGTATTTCCTCTGGTGGTATCTGACAGCCTACGGACTGGGGAGCGATTCCCCGGACAACTACAGCTATACGCTGGGCATGCCGGACTGGTTCTTCTACAGCTGTGTGCTGGGTTACCCTGTAGCCTGTCTGCTCGTCTGGGGACTGGTGCGCTTTTTCTTCAAGGACATGCCCCTTGACGATGACGATGCGTCACAGGCATCGGGAGCGCCCTCCTCCGAAAACCATCCCGGCCGGGAGGAACGTCCATGACGGCTGCTTCCTCCACGCTGCTCCCCATCGTCCTTTATCTGGCGCTTTCCTTTGTGGTGGCCCTGTGGGCCGGAAAACTTTCCCGCAAACATGAGAACGCGTCGGGCTTCCTTGAGGAATACTTTCTGGGCAGCCGTTCCATGGGCGGCTTTGTGCTGGCCATGACCGTGGTGGCCAGCTACACCAGTGCCAGCAGTTTCATCGGCGGGCCTGGGGTGGCCTATACCGTGGGTCTGAGCTGGGTCCTGCTGGCCATGATCCAGATGCCCACCGTCTTCCTGACCATCGGGGTCCTGGGCAAACGCTTCGCCATGGAAGCCCGGGCCATGAATGCCGTGACCATCACCGACTACCTGCGCGTCCGCTATGGCAGTGACGCCGTGGCCATCCTTTGCTCTCTGGCCCTGCTGGTCTTTTTCGTGGCTGCCATGACGGCCCAGTTCATCGGCGGTGCCCGCCTGTTCCAGGCCATCACCGGCTACCCTTATGAAGTCGGGCTGGCGCTCTTCGGCATCACGGTCATCGCCTATACCGCGCTGGGCGGGTTCCGTGCCGTTGTCCTTACCGATGCCATGCAGGGCATCGTCATGACTGTGGCTTCCGTCGTGGTACTGCTGGCGGTGGTCCAGGCCGGCGGCGGCATGGAGGCCTGTATGCTGCGCCTCAAGGCCATCGATCCCGGCCTCATCACGCCCACAGGGCCCAAGGATGCCGTGCCCCAGCCCATGATCCTCTCTTTCTGGGTACTGGTGGGCCTGGGCGTACTGGGACTGCCCCAGACGAGCCAGCGCTGCATGGGCTACAAGGACTCACGGGCCATGCACAGCGCCATGATCATGGGCACGGTCATCATCGGCTTCCTCCTGTTGAGCGTCCATCTGGCCGGGGCACTGGGCCGGGCCGTCATCCCCGGCCTTGCCGTAGGCGACATGGCCATGCCCAGCCTGATACTGGAGCTGCTGCCGCCGTTCTGGGCCGGGGTCTTCATCGCCGGGCCTCTGGCGGCCATCATGTCCACGGTGGACTCCATGCTGCTCCTGGCCTCAGCGGCCATCATCAAGGATCTGTATGTACAGTACGTCCTGAAGGGCGACAGCAGCCGCATGCCGTTGCAGCGCATCAAGCGCTTCAGCCTGGGCTGTACGGCCGCCATCGGCGCCGTTGTCTTTATGGCAGCCCTGGAGCCGCCGGACCTGCTGGTCTGGATCAACCTGTTTGCCTTTGGTGGTCTGGAAGCCACCTTCCTCTGGCCCCTGCTGCTGGGCCTGTACTGGCGCAAGGCCAATGCGGCCGGCGCCCTGAGCTCCATTCTGGTGGGGGTGGCCTGCTTTTTTGCTCTGAGCGTCCTCAAGCCCTCCATGTACGGCATCCATGCCATCGTGCCCTCTACTCTCGCGGCCCTGCTGGCTTTCCTGCTGGGGAACAGGCTGGGGACATCGCGCTCTGCCTGAATCATCCTCTGACAACGAACCTGAAAACACAAAAGCATCTCCTGTGGGGATGCTTTTTTTATGGTGTACGCTCATCTTTGCCACCACCATCCGCAACAGGATACTGAGGGAAGGCCCCCTGACGGCAGATCAGCAAGAGGCAGCGTCCCCTCTTCCAGCTCCATCATGCCTGAAAGACCGCGGGCAGCGCCTGACCGGCGACGAAGGCGCGACGCCGCTATGCCTGCGCCTGCCCTTCCTCTGCCCGGGGCTCGTCCCTCCCAGCAGGAAGTCCCCAGCGGGTCTATCCCGGATACAGATTCCCCACCTCCGGCATGGCCGCAGCCGCCCATTTCTGATCACGGGGCATAAAAAAAGGGCCCCCGAAGGGGCCCTGCATGACAAAGATGCGGATCGAACCTAGCCGCCCATAAGCCAGTTGAGCGGCGTAAGGGAGAGCGAGGGGAAGAAGAGGAGCAGGAAGAGCATGATGATCTCCGTCACCAGGAACGGCAGCATGCCCTGCACCAGCTTGGTGATCTTGATGTTGCCCACACCGCAGACCACGTAAAGCACCGTACCCACGGGCGGGGTGATGACGCCGATGCCCAGGTTCAGGATGAACAGCAGGCCGAAGAAGTACGGGTCGATACCGGCCTGGGTGATCAGGGGATAGAACACCGGGGCAAAGATCAGGATGTTGGGGGTCAGGTCCATGACCATGCCCACCAGGAACAGGAAGATGTTGATGGCCAGCAGCAGGAGCACGGGGCTGTCGATGAGCGGCCGGAACAGATCGGTCACCTGGTTGGGGATCTGGGCGATGGTGATGAACCAGCCCACGGCCGTGGCCGTGGCCACGATGAGCATGACCACAGCGGTGGTCCGTGCCGCACGGGCGCTGACGCGCAGCAGACCGCGGAAGCTCAGTTCCCGGTAGTACCCCATACAGACGATGATGGCGTAGATGGCCGCAAAGGCGCCGCCTTCCGTGGGCGTGAACACGCCAAAGCGGATGCCGCCCAGCAGCAGCACGGGCATCATGAAGGCCGGGGTGGCGTCGCGGATGATCTTCCACTTTTCTTCACGCGTGAAGGTGATGGTCTCGTTGTAACCATCGATGCGCACGATGAAGAACCAGACCACCATCAGGGCCAGGCCGATGAAGATGCCCGGGAACAGGCCGATCATGAACAGCTTGGTGATGGACAGGCCGCTGATGGTCGCACCCAGCAGGATGAAGTTGGTGCTGGGCGGGATGATGGGGCCAAGGATGGCGCCCGAGGCGATGACGCCGCCCGCACGGCCGGGCTTGTAGCCCACTTCGGCCATCATGGGCAGCAACAGGCCGCCCAGGGCCGCGGCTTCACCCACGGAGCTGCCCATCAGACCGGCAAAGATCACGCTGGAGATGATGGCGGCATAACCAAGACCGCCGCGCACGCGACCGATCATGAGCTGGGCCAGCTGCACCACTCGTTTGGACAGACCGCCCTCGGCCATGATCTCGCCGGCAAAGACGAAGAAGGGGATGGCCATGAGGGGATAGTTGTTGGCCCCGTCCAGCATGGTGGAGGGAATGATCATGCTGTCCCACATGCCGGAATGCCACATGAGCACGATGGAGCACAGCACCAGCACCATGGAGATGGGGATGCCTACGAACAGGAACGCAAAGAGGCTGCCAAGGAAAAGAAAAAGCTCCATACCCTACAACTCCTTGCTGATTTCCTGCTCGATCTTTTCCTCTTCCGTCGCCTTGACGAAGCTGCTGGCGGGACGGCGCACGAGGGCGATCAGATCCCGCAGGCAGATAAGGATGGCCGTGAAGGCCATGATGGGCAGCGTGCTGTTGATGAAGGCCATGTTGACATTGGTGGCGACCGAGTTGGTGTCGATGGTCTGCAGCACATAGGTGATGCCGCCGTCAAGCAGCAGCCCCAGGGCGCCCATGGTCAGCAGAATGGCCAGGATCTCTATGCATTTGCGGGACATGCCCGAGAACATGTCCACAAACATGTCCACCGCGATATGCTTTTTCCAGTAGAACGCCTCAATGGCACCGAAAAAGGTGATGTAGATGAAAAGAAAGCGCGCCCATTCCTCGCTGGGGGGATAACTTCCGCCAAATACATAGCGCAAAAAGGCATTATAGAAGACCAGACCGATCATCCCCAGAAAGATGACCGCACAGAAAATTTCAAAAAGCAGTTCGCCAGACAAACCGTGCCTGTTTTCGGCAGCCGGCTGCCCGGGAGCCGTCGCGGGCGTCGTTTTGGTTTCGCTGCTCATCGTATCCCCCTGCGTATCGGAAGAAAAACCGCTGTTGCGGTGTCTGCATGCGTGGTTCAGGGTCGAAAAAGGGGGACGCCGCCCCATGCGGCATCCCCCGGTGTTCAGATGTTACTTCGCGTCGCGGTAGCTGGCGGCGCTTTCCAGAATTTCCTTGGCATTGGGAACGGTGTCATAGAACAGCTTCCAGCTGCGCTTGCCCGCTTCCACCATGTAGTCGTGGAATTCCTTGGAAGGCGTGTTCACAGAACCCTTGGCGGCCTTGATGGTCTCGATGGCCTTGGCGTCGCCTTCTTCCACCATCTGCCAGATGTCGTCAGCAGCACGCTTGGCGGCTTCGTTGAACCAGGCCTTGTCCTGTTCCGGCAGGCTCTGGTAGAACTTTTCGTTGATGTACAGGGAGTGGATCACCAGGATGTGACCGGTCAGGGTGATCTGGGGGGTGATCTCGTACATCTTCAGAGCCACGATATCGGACAGGGGGCTGTCGCCGCCGTCGATGACGCCCTGGTCAAGAGCGCTGGGCACTTCGGCGAAGGGCATGGGCTGGCCGCTGATGCCGCATTCCTTGGCAAAGTTGGTGTACAGAGGGATGTTGGGCACGCGCATGCGCAGGCCCTTCACGTCATTGACGCTGTTCAGGGGCTTCTTGGTGTAGAAGTGACGGAAGCCCAGAGGGAAGGCGTTCAGGGTACGCAGACCGGACTTTTCGGTGAAGCCTTCATTGATCAGCTTGAAGGTCTCGCCTTCCATGGCGCGGCGGGCGTGGTCATAGCTGTCGTACAGCATGGGGGTTTCCAGCATGGCCATGGCAGGATGCAGGGCCGAAGTCTGGGTACCCGTGGCACACATCTGGATGATGCCCTTACGGGTGCTGGCGATGTAGGCATCTTCCTTGCCCAGGGTACTGTTGGGGAAGACCTGCACCTCGTATTTGCCGCCAGACAGTTCCTTCAGATACTGGCCGAACTTGTGCATGCCGATGGTTTCAGGTTCGCCTTCGGGCTTCATACCGGCGATCTTGATGACGACGGTCTTGGCAGCCATGGCAGGCGCAGCCAGCGCACCCATGACAAAGGCGCAGGCCAAAAGCAGTGCAACGATACGTTTCATCATCCACCTCTGCTGATTTGGGATTGAGATAAGGAGCACCTTTTCCGCACCCTGACGGCCTTTTGCCCGTCAGGCCACCTGTTTCACAAAGCAAACCATCCGGCCGGGCCGGATGCCCTATCCGGGGACCGATCCCGACAGGATGCCGGGAAAACAGGCGTATATACTTGTTTTTGTCATAAGCCTTAGACAGGCTCCGCGTCAATCAATTTTCGTTTTTTGATAATAGAAGTTCGAAAACGAAACCTTTTCATCCGATATCCGGGAGCGGCTTGCGCGGCCCCTGTCATTCCAGTATATTGCGGCATCCTCACCCCCATCAGGACACCCCATGACCAAGACAACGGAACGCCATCAGGCCCTGCTGCACATGCTCAACGCGCGCGGCTATGCGACCATCGACGAGCTCACCAAATGTTTTTCCGTGACCCCGCAGACCATCCGCAAGGATATCAATACCCTGGCCGGACAGGGCAAGGTGCAGCGGTTCCACGGCGGTGTCGGCATGCCGCTGAGCACGGAGAACATCCTTTACGAGCAGCGCAAAAAGCTCTTCCTGCCTGAAAAAAAGGCCATCGCCCAGATGCTGGCCAAACATATCCCCGACGGGGCCTCCATCTGCATCAACCTGGGCACGACCACCGAGGAGGTCGCCTATGCCCTGCTGGGGCACAACAACCTGAGGGTGCTGACCAACAACCTCAACGTGGCCGCCATCATGGCCCGCAATCCCAACTTCGACGTGGTGGTGGCCGGCGGCACGGTGCGGCATCACGACCACGGCATCATCGGCCCCAGCGCGGAGAATTTCATCCGGGAATTCCGGGTGGATTACGGCATCATCGGCATCTCCGGCATCGACCAGGAAGGCAACATGCTGGACTTCGATTACAGGGAGGTCTCGGTGGCCCGGACCATCATCGAATGCTCGCGCCGGGTCTTCCTAGCCACGGACAATTCCAAATTCGGCCGTTCCGCCATGGTCCGGGTGGCCAATGTCTGCGATATCGAAGCCGTGTTCTCCAATGCCCCGCTCGAGGAGCACTGGCAGCACATGCTCCAGGAAGCCGGGACGGAACTGTATCTGGTCTAGCCGCATCCCGGATATGGGCGGCAAAACGCCAGATCTTCTCTGCGACCGCCCCAAGCCACGGCCTGCCGAACTGCCTGGAAACCGCTTTTGCCCGCCGGCCGGCAAAAAAACAGCTTCCCGGCAGAGCATTTTCTCCAGTGCCCCGGCAAAGGACACACTGCCGGGAAATATGGCCTGACGCCAGTGAGCGCCCCTGTTCAGTTCCCCCCAAAATGGTAACGAAAAAGCCCCGACGCTTCCGCAGATGAAGGAAGGCCGGGGCTTTTTACATACAGGACACTGCCGGGAAAAATTCTCCACCAGATGCCGGGACTGCATACGACAGGGCAGAAAAAACACGTGGAAAAGGACGCGGCCTCCTGCTCTTCCCTGCCCGACAGTCGCCGGGATACCGTCTTAGCGGCGCCGCAGCAGCATGTCCGTCAACGGCACCATATACAGATAAAAAGCATAAGGCAGGCACTCCGGTCCCACGCCCATGATGGCGCAAGGAACGCTCCCGGCGATGCTCCAGGGGATGATGGCCGCCAGCAGAACGATGCCGTTTTCCAGCGGCAGGACCATCTCCTTCCCGTTCTGCCAGAGAGGGGCGCACAGCTGCTTCGTCAGCATGATGCCGAGCGTCTGGTTGCAGCTCACGGCAGCCACGGGCAGGCCTGCCAGCACCGTGGTCCGAAAGGCCCCCAGCCGTAAGGACAGCCGCTTGCAAAGCGAAGAAAGGCCATCCAGCAGACCGGTCGCCTCCAGAAGGCCCGCATAGGCCGAAGTCAACAGGACGATGCCCGCCACCTGTGCCATGGAGAGCAGGCCGCCCCCCGCCAGCATCTCCATGCCCGCCGGAGGCTCATAGCCGAACACCAGACAGCGCAGCAAGGCAGCCGGTGACATCTGCTGGACAGCCAGAGAGACCACGCATCCGGCAAGGATGCTGCATGCCATGATCTTTTTGACATCCCAGCGCAACAGTAGGGGGACCAGCATGAAGACGGCCGGCAGCAGGACCCGGGCATCCAGCACCAGCCCGTCGGCAAACAGACCGTCCACATGCGGCAGGCTCTCGGCCCGTGCCGACGGCAGCAGGACGTAGGCCAGGCAGACCAGAAAGAAGGGCAGCAGGGACGTACGCCACATGAGCCGTACGTTGTCATAGATGGACGTCCCTGTCAGGGCGCAGACCAGCGCCGCGCTGGACGACATGGGCGAACTTCGGTCCCCCACATAAATGCCGCTCATGACCGCCCCGGCCGTCAGGAGCGGATCGGGCCCGGCCGTGCGCGCCAGCAGCATGAAAACGACGCCCAATGTACTGGCCGTGCCGAACGAGGTCCCAAGCAGCAGACTCAGCAGGCTGCACAGCAGGAAGACCCATAGATGAAAATGGGCAGGATCCACCCACGGCAGGCAGTGGTGGATGATGTAGGGGATGGTCCCGGCCGAACGCCAGACCGCTGTCAGCATGCCGATGAGGACGAAGATCTTCAGGATGTTGCCGATGGTCCGCACGCCCCTGCCGCACAGGCCCACGATCTCGCGGGGCCGAAAGCCCAGACGGAAAGCGTACCCGGTAAAACACAGCAGGCCGAAGGCCAGAGCCCACAGCAAGGATGCGCCCGTGACGATGCACAGGGCCAGCCCACCAAGAAACAGCGATATGACGACGGCGTTCATGGACATGATTCCATTCCACGCCCGCCCGGGCCTGTCAAACGCTTTTCCGCCGGCAAAGCCCCTGTCTCGCCGGCAGACTGCCGCCTGTCTGCACTACCTAGACGATTTCCGATAAAAGCCGCTTACCGGCTCTCCCGTATGACGAAAAGCCCGGCCCCTCGTGTAAAGAGGCCGGGCTGATCTTCTTTTTTCTCTCTGCAGGCTTTCCCTCGCAGCGCAGAAACCTGGGTGCGTCCTCTCCGCTGCCCTGAACTCAGGCCATCCCGCAGACAGCACACAGGAAGGCAGGACACGGTCAGTCCTCCGCCTGCCCCTTGCTGCCGGAGGAGACAGCCCCGCAAGAGCAGCCCTCCGACAACACGAGAAAGGGCTATGCCTACAGCGCCTTACCGAAGAACTCTTTCAGGGCTTCCACCACCTGGGTGACGTATTCCGGCTTGTCGTACAGGTCCACGTGGCTGGCTCCTTCCACCACATGGATCTTCTTGGGCTCCCTGGCCCGCCGGTAGGCATCTTCCGTGAAATAGAGCGTATCCGCCCGGCTGCCCACGATGAACAGCAGAGGACGGGGCGACACCGTATCCAGATAGGCAAAGGCATCGAAGGCCGCCAGCTTGTCATTGCTGGAAACAAGGTAACGGTTGACGGACGTCGGATAACTGCAGCGCGGCGTCCTGTAGTATTCGTAGGCTTCCCGCTGGATCACGGACGTATGCTCGTCGATCTCGTCCGGGCCGTCCGGGACATACTTCCAGCAGGGAGCTTCCTCTCCCCGGGCTGCCGCCGTTCTGGCGCGGGCCACTTCCTGCAGCAGCTTCTGCATGAAGTTCTCGATCTCGACACCGGGAAAGCCGTTTCTGGCACTGTCGCCCACGTCCCAGGTGCTGATCCCGGCCGCAGCCTTGATGCGCACATCGGTCTGGATGGCGCTCATGGTATAGCCGCCCCCCGCGCAGACGCCCATGGCCCCGATGCGCTCTGCATCGACGTACGGCAGGGTGACGAGGTAATCCACAGCCGAGCGGATGTCCTCCACGCGCGAGAAAGGATCTTCCAGACACCGGGGCAGACCTTCGCTCTCGCCCTGATGGGAGGCATCGAATGCCAGGGCCACATAGCCGGCCCGGGCCAGATGCCAGGCGTAAAGCGAGGAACACTGTTCCTTCACGCCGCCGCCGGGATGGGTGACCACCACCGCCGGATATTTGGCGTCCGCATCAAAACCATCGGGCAGGAACAGCAGGCCCGCCAAATTGAGATCGAACTTTTTGAACGAAACTTTTTTCCCTTCTTCGTAATGCGTCGCGTACTGCATATTCTTTTCCCCTGTCCGGCGTTGAGCCGGTTCATGATCCGGCGGGACGACCCGCAGGGCGGCGTCCTGCGCGCAACGGTACGGCAGGCCTAGGCGCCCTGCTCCACAGTTTTGATGATCCTGGCCGGGACACCAGCCACGATGGTACGTGGCGGGACGTCCTCACGGACCACAGATCCTGCCGCCACCACGGCGCCATCGCCCACATGCACCCCCGGCAGGAGGATGGCACCGGAACCGATCCAGACATCCTTGCCGATGACGATGGGCGCGATGTTGTGGACATGACGCCGGTCCGGCGGCAAGCCGTGGTTGATGGTGGCCAGGGTCACCCGGTGCCCGATGAGCGTCCCGTCACCGATGCTGATCCCGCCCTGATCCTGGAAACAGCAGCAGGCATTGATGAAAACACGGCGCCCGATGCGGATATTTTTGCCGAAGTCGGTATAGAACGGCGGGAACAGACGGAACGTCTCATCTATCGGGCGTCCCGTGATCCGCCCCATGATCTCCCGGATCTCTTCAGGCGTATGGAAGGCATTGTTCAGCTCCGCGGTCAGGCGCATGGCCTCGTACGAATAGCCGTGCATGCAGTCAAAGGCTTCCGTGCCCGTGACCAGCGGCTGTCCCGCATCCAGGTGTTCCAGCAATGTGTCCAGAGACATCATGGCTTATTCTCCTTCATGATGAAGATCAGGCTGACCGCTGCCACAAGGCCTGATGGCGACCGCCTGCGTTCCCTGAGGAGATAGCAGAAAGGCAGTTATCAGGTAAAATACCTATATCAAATAGCTATCCATGCGTTTTAAGCATGATAAAGACTGTAGGCTACGGGCCCTTTCCCGGCGTTTGCGGCCCATCGGCATCACTGATCCAGCAGTGACCAGGCACAGCCGACCAGCAGAGCCCCCAGCAATCCATTCGTCACGCGGACATGCCGCTGGAACACGCTCTGCAGACTGGCTCCCGCCACGGCCCACACGATGGTGCCCAGACTGCCCATCATGGTCAGGAAGCACATCCCGGCAAGAAGTGCCGCAACAGAATCATGGTGCGGCAGGATGAAGGCGGAATAGGCCGTCATGCCGTAGACCATGATCTTGACGTTGACGAACTGGAGCACGAATCCGGTCATGAAGCCCGCATCGGCACGCCCGTCACTGTTGCCCCCTGCCTTCGGCATGGCGGTCTTCCATGCCAGCCAGAGCAGATAGGCGCTCCCGACATAGCGCATGATCTGCAGGAAGGAGGCGGACAGCACGGAAAACGAGAAAGAAAGTACACCGCAAATGGCCATGACACAGAAAAAACCGCCGCAGATCCCGGCAAGAACAGGGATACTGCCCCTGAATCCTGCCCGGCCGCCCGTCGTAAGAGCCAGGATGTTGTTGGGGCCGGGCGTGATGGCCGTGATGAAGGTGAATACGAAAAAAGCCGAAAGTACCGATGCAGGCATGTGCCCCTCCGTAGCGTTTTGGGACGACTGTCGTATCTGTGACCCGATCCCGTACCGGGCCAAGCGACATCTCTGCAGGGTACGCTGATGACTTTATGCGAAAAAGCAAATATATTCGCAGCCATGATTCTATAATATCGATATATTCTGGAGGGGCCTGTGGATACGCGCAGCATCGTCGTCATCAAGACCATCCTGGAAGAAGGCAGTTTCCAGAAGGCCGCGCAGCGCCTCAACTGCTCTCAGTCCACTGTGACCTTTCAGGTGCGCCAGCTCGAGAACGAGCTTTCTGTACGCCTTTTCGAGCGTCTTGGGAGGCGCATGGTCTTCACCCCTGCCGGCAAGAGCATCCTGCCTCATATGGAAGCTATCCTGCATTCCATGCAGGCCATCACGGCATACAACGACCCTGCGTCCCTGCACGGGGAGCTGCGTGTGGCTGTGGCGGAATCCCTGCTCTCCTACAAGCTCCATGCCCTGCTCGGCGATTTCGTGGAGCGGGCTCCGGCTGTGAAGCTCCAGCTGCACAGCCTCAATTGTCACGACATCAGGGAAGGCATCCTCTCCGGCCAGTATGATCTGGGGGTTTATTATGATGTGGGCGGTCATCCGCACACGCTGGAGGTGCTGCCGCTTGGCCAGGCAAAGGGGATCATCGTCGCCTCGCCCCTGCTCGCTCCCGGGCTCCGGAACTTCGATACGCCCCACCAGAGGAAGGAGACCAGCTTCATCATCAATGAGCCCCGCAGCATCTACCGGGAACGAATGGAAGCCCACCTTCGCGCCAGGGACATCCTGTTCCGCAACACCATAGAGCTTTGGAGCATCGAATCCATCAAAAAGACCGTGGCTGCCAACCTGGGGGTCTCCTTCCTGCCGACGTTTGCCGTAGAGCAGGAACTGGCTACCGGGAGTCTGATAGAGCTGCCGGTACGCATGTCTGGATGCATCGTCCAGGCCATCTGCGTCTGGCACAAGAACAGAGAAAGCACGCCCGCCATGCGCCTTTTCAGGGATCTGCTACAAGCTTCCGCCCTGTTCCCGATGTAACGGCTGCTGCAGCGTCTACCATGCCGGAGCCCTGCCCCGTCCGCTCATGGCTCGGCCCGCCCCCTGCCTTCATTTCCGCATGACAAGCCCATGACAAAGCTGTAGGGTGCCCCCCGTAACGCTCAACGGAGGATGAACATGCCGGGTTCCAACGCTACCGGGTTGATGCTGGCCCTGCTCACGGCCTTATTCTGGGGGGCCCTGCCGCTGGCCCTCAAACACCTGCTTTCCACGGTGGACGCGCTTTCCATCGTCTGCCTGCGCTTCTGGGTAGCTGCCGCCTGGACATGGGGCCTTTCCTGCCGACATCCCGGCAACAGCACGCCGCTGGGCCGCCAGGAAAAGATTCTGCTGGTCCTGGCCGCTGCGGGCCTGAGCTGCAACTTCGTGTTCTTCAACTCGTCGGTGGCCTATCTCAGCGCCTCCGCCTGCCAGATCCTGGCACAGGCGGGCCCCGTCCTCCTGCTGCTGGGCAGTGTGTTCGTCCTGCGCGAGCCCTTCCTCCCCATCCAGGGGGGGAGCGTCATCGTCCTGCTTGGGGGCCTTCTGCTGTTTTTCAATACCCGGCTGCTGGAGCTGGCCAACGGTGACATGCTCATCGGCATGGCGCTGGGGATCATGGCCGCCGTCGTCTGGGCCAGCTACGGCATCGCCCAGAAAGTCCTGCTGCGCACGATCTCGCCCGGGCGCATCATGCGTTTCATCTATCTTGCCGGTGCCCTAGCCCTAACGCCGCTCTCCACTCCTTCGGCCTTCCTTGAGCTGGACTCGTTGCAGACGGGCTGCCTGATCTTTGCCTGCATCAATACCATCGTCGCCTACGGTGCTTTTTCCACGGCCATGAAGAACTGGCATGCCGCCAAGGTCAGCGCTGTGGTCACCACCACCCCGCTGTTCACACTTGGCCTGGAAGCCCTGGGGGCGCTGGCCCTGCCCCAGGTCTTTCCTCTGGAGCACCTGGGCCTGCTTAGCCTGTTGGGAGCTGTCGTCGTCGTGCTGGGGGCCATGGGCATCGCGCTTGGTCCCATGCTGCACCTGCCGCACAAGCGTTCCTGAGCTGAGCGCGTCATGCTGGCGGGATCGCTGTAGAGGATTTTCCTGCGTTGCGGCACAAAACGGCCTGCCTTCAGCCCCGGAAATACAGGACCTTCCGCCCGCCAGCTTCAACTTGACAGCGCGCGTCAGACTGCTTTACAAGATACGAAGCGCGCTCGTAGCTCAGTCGGATAGAGCGATTGCCTCCTAAGCAGTAGGCCGCAGGTTCGATTCCTGCCGGGCGCACCACAATAAAATCAATGGGATACCGGTAAAAACGGTGTCCCATTTTTTTTGGCTTTGCGACCATTTTGCGACCATCCTGCGCGCTGCTGCGAATAAGTTTACGGTTGTGAGCTGTTACGAAACTTGAGAACAGCGCTCGGTGTGAGGGCGCAAGATAAATGAGAATCTCCCGCACGATAAATGAGAACGTGCCAGAGCACTTTTTATGCTTTGGCACGTTTTTTTCATGGCGATTTTTGCAGGGCATTCTATGTGTCAAAACAGACACAAAAATACCCCCGCTTTTTTTAGCCTTCTATGATCCAGCCCACGAAGTCCCCAAACCTGAAAACCTCCACGGCGTCCTCTCCCAGTTCCCCAGGGTAAAGCGGGCGCTGAATCCCTGACAGGGAGAGTTCCTTCCTGACCACGGCTCCGGGCTCCACCCCCTGATCCAGTTTGGAAGCCCAGGTCAGCCTTGCCAGAACCGTGGCAGGATAGCCGCCCGGCGGCACCAGCTTGTCAAAGACAATGATGGCCCCGCCGGGGCGTAGCTGCTGCCGCAGACGGGCCAGAAGCTTTCTGCGGGCGGGCACAGCCAGGAACATGAATACCAGGAAGGCCACGGCCACGTCGAAAGGCTTGTAGTCGAAGCGGGTTATATCAGCCCGCAGCGCCCGCCCTGGCGCGTTGTAGGCCTCCACCATGTCCGGGCATTCATCCAGGGCAGTCAGCCGCGCACCGCGCGCCTCAAGCGTGTGCGCCAGCACGCGCCCCACATTGCCCGTAGATGCCCCCAGATCATAGACCTTGCCATTTTTGGGAATGTACTGGCGGGCAATCAGCCCCATCGCAGCGCTGGCCAGCTCATACCAGGGCAGTTGCTCCCGGACATGCCCGTCAAACTCTCCGGCGAAACCGTGGAAAGTCCAGTCTTGGCCCTGACTCATACGCCCTCCAGATCCAGCCCCAGGCGCATGGAAAAGGCTTGCAGGGCTAGGCGTACAAGCCCCATACGCTGCCCGTCCGGGTACGGCAGATCAAACTCAAAGCGCAGGCTTTTGGCCAGGTCTCGCGGATGCCAGGCCAGTGGCTTACGGCAACGAACCGTCACCATTCCGTCGGACAGACCCGCTTCCACGGAGCCGAAATACCGGCTCCACAGCTCCAGCCATTCCGCTTCCTCAAAGAACTTTTGGGCCTTGGGAGCCGTGGCAACATCCCCCAGCACCACCCCCTTTTCCATACGCAGCGGGAAGGTGCAGGACCGGGAGGCACGCTGGCTCAGGGATTCACCTTCCTGGACCCAGCCCCATGCGCTGCTTTTGGTGCCGCGTGCCGCCGCGCATACCAGCGTTTCCGGGCCGCACAAGGCCGCCACGATGCGCAGGATATGTTCCCTGTCCTCCGGGAAGGGGACGCTGTTCAGCACGCTGGAAACAAAGATAGCGCTGAATGGTGTACCAGCCCGCACGGCGGACAAAAAGCCCATGGCCGAAGCCCGTCCCTGTTCCCGGTTGACCACGTTGTTGCAGGCGGGATACGGCTCGAACTCAGTCACGCGGATACCCACGTCCCGGAGCATACGAGCCTCATCTCCCTGTCCAGATCCGAAATCCAGCACCGTGTCCCCACAAGCGGCCTTCCATTTTGCCATGAACTTCTCATCCAAGCGTACATCCGACAGACGCTTGTGCCGGTACACCGGCAGCACAAACGCCCGCCCCAGAAAGGTGCGCCGCAGCCAGTCCCGCCGGAACGCGCCGTAGCGCAAAAAGTCCGCGCTGTCGCCGGAGAACCTGAAGTCCATAGACAATAGGTTCAGCATGGCGCGGGCAAGCTCCGCCCGGCCAGTGTCCAGCGTGACCACGGAGATCTCTTTCCGGCCCTTGCGAGCGGCGGCTTCCAGCCTGCCCACGCCGTTGATGACGGAGCCGTCCGGCGTGACGACAATGGGCAAATGGACACCGAGCCTGGCCAGCATCCGCCCCACGTTGGCGGCATGGCGCACGAAGTGCGACACGTTCTGGCGGGCCAGGGGGAGGACTTCCCGCATTTCAGCGGCCATACAGGGGAAGAAGGCCGGACTGTCCGGGGCGACGTCCGGTAACGTGTCCGCCAGGGTTCGCACGTCAGCACCGCGCAGGGCCGTCTCCATGTCCTGCTCGGTATCCTGCAAGGGGATGTCGTTGGTGGCCCGGTTGAACAGGATGTTGAGACCGCGCCTTCGGGCTTCCGGCACCTCCACGCGCAGCACTGGCACACGAGAAACGCCCATGTCCACGGCTACGGTGTGCCGCTGATGGCCGGACAGGATTTCTCCGTCCGGAGAGGCCACCAGCGGCAGCAAAAAGCCCAGCTTGCGCAGGGACAGCTTCACCAGGTCCAGACGCTCCGCGTCGGCCTCGCGGGGATTGTACAGAGCGGGCCGCAGGGCGGAAACGGACACAAGCTCAATTCTGGGCATAACCGAGCCTCCGCAGGATTTCCGCCTTGATTTCCCTGTCGGTGAAGCCCGCGTCGCGCATCAACGCGGCTTCCCATGCCTTGAACTTGTCGAGCTTCACCGGGATGCGGTAGGGGCCTACCGTGATGATGGTCTCAGTGGCTGATTTTTTCTTCGGAACCAGCATAAAATGCTCCGTCTTGGCCGTCGGACGGCTCGGAGCCGGGGATCCTATCCCTCAGATGATTCAGCGTGCCGCAACGGGGGCACTTGATTTCTAGGTCGTGGGCTGTTCCTTTGCCCAGCAGCTTGTTGCAATGACCACAGCGGATTTCCTTCTTGTCCTTCATTTTCAGCGTTTCCAGCAGTTGCCCCATGAGGTCCGCCATGCTAGACCATGCCTTGTCCCTAGCGGACAGACACGACAGGCGGATACTCTGCAAGCGGCTGCCTTCCGCTTGTGGGGCCGTGGTGCGACGTTAGGCCGTCGCGCCGGTGGGGGCGTCCCTCGCCCCCGCCACCTGTCAGGCCTCAACTATACGGGAACGCGCCGCTCCCTGCCCGGAAACAGCGCGTTCCATGCACATTATTTTCCCAGCCCCGGTCCCGCCGAAATGGCTTTCTTGAGCTGTTTCCACTTGATATGTTGGTATGTTTTCAGTAACATAGACGGATCGGAGTGCCCCATTATCTCGGCAACAGCTTTGATGTCGGCGTCATATTCCAGGGCGCTTGTCGGGAAGGCGTGTCGCAAGCTGTAGGGCGTTATGACACGGGAAATTCCCGCTGCCTTCCGTGCCGCGTGCCACGCATGGCCGATACACATGACCTTTTTCCCCTGCCAATGGATAACCCACGGGCAGTCTATTTTTGCGTCCTCTTCCCACCACCTACGCAGTTCCGGTAAAACGTCATCCCGTACAGGAATCAGGCGGGATTCCGCGCGTGCGCCTTTCCGGGCGTTAGGCATGCGGATGATCCCCGCGTCCAGATCGACGTCTTCCCAGCGCAATTTGAACAGCTCCGAGGGGCCGATGCGCGGCCCGGCCATCATGCCCAGCGTGATGACGCGCGCCACATGATACGCAGCCACGTCGCGCATGCGCCTGGCCTCGGCCAATGTGGGTGGCATGACCCGCCGTGCCCTGGGCCGGGGAAAGCGTACCCCTTCCAGCGGATTGCTGGCCAGTCTGCCTGTACCGACCCCCCAGCGCAGTATCGTGAGCAGCAGCTTCGCCCGGAGAACGGCCGTTGCCAGGGATACCCCCAGCTGCCGCTGTCCCTCCATAAACTCGCTGATGTGCTGGGGCTTGAGCCTCCGGGCCTGCCACCCTCCGACCAGACGCAGTACCGGCCGGATGTGGTAGCGCCCGCTTTTTTGTGTCACGGGGTGGGTACAATGCACTGTGAAATAGGCATCCGCCAGCTCCCTGACGGTGATTCCTTTTGCCATGCGAACCTCCTGTTATATGGTCCGCACGACTTTTTACCCTGCACATCCTTCTGTCAAAAACTACAGCCGCCTTTCCATGTCCTGCCGCATGGCTTCCAAGCGCCGTACCATCTCGGCCGCGTCCTCTTGGGACATATCGCCGTGTCGTTCCTCAAGGCGTATCCACCAGCGGGTAGCGCGGCAATCCTTGGCCCGGACGTGTCCGCCCGCCGTGGCGACCAGGCCCCGGCAGACGCCGGGCAGCCAGGCGGCCGGGCGCAGAACGCCGCGCAAGCCTTCGTCATTCCAGGCCTGGCCCAGATGGGCCAACCAGTCCCCCACCATGACCCGCCAACCGCGCCAGAAACGGGGCTGATCGAACACGCAGCTCTCGGCCTCGATGCGACCGCCATGATGTGCCCAGCCGGCAAAAGCCCGCACGTCGCACCGCCTCGGCTCCCCCCAGTTGCGGATCAGGCAGCGCCGCAGGATGATCCACATACAGGATTGTACTTCCGGGCCGCGCCTTCCGAAGTTCTCAAAAAGGCAGTCCTCAAAAATGACTATCTTGCCGCGTTCCACCGCCAGCTTGTCCGCATCTCCTGAACCGCAGAGGATGAGCTTGGCCGCCCCCCGGATGACGCATCGCCGGAAGATGGCGCGGCTGCCCCAGGTGATGCCTACCGCCTCGTCCAGCCGCTCCAATGGGCAGGCGGACAGATCGATGATGCTGTCCTCCACCAGCCAGGACTGCCCGTCGCTGATTCCCAAGCCGTGCCCGCCCATGTCCGGAATGGTGATATGCTGCCCGCTCAGCCGCATGTCTTGACCTCGCCGCATAAGGTGCAGACCCAGTGCAGGCCGTCGGACGTAAGCACCAGGCGCAACGCATGGCCACAGATAGGACACGTCTGCCCCAGCAAGCTAGACAGCATAACTGACCTCAATGGCCCGCACGGCCTCCACACTGTCCGCCGCGTCCACAGCGGCCAGCAGCTCGTCTCGCCGGGCGGCGTGCCGGGACTGCACATAGGTCAGGCCCTCCGCATCCTCCACGGCAAAGAGGGCCGCACCCACGGCCACGTCCTGTGTGGTGGGTGCTGCGGCAGGCATGGTCAGGGAGGCGGCCAGGGCGGCGTCGTAGCCGTTCTGGATCTCGGTGCGCTTGGCGGACTTGGCATCGGGCAAAGCACGAGCGGCGGCCTCCTCGGCAGCTTTCTTTTCCCGGCGGTCTTTTTCCGCCTGCCAGAGCACCACATACGGTGCGACCTGTTCGTCGTAGTCCTCAACGGTCAGGGGCCGGTTGGGACCGCCCGTCCACTCCGTATGGCCCGCGTCATCGCGCCATTGCAGGGCGTGCAATCCATCAGGGGCCTGGAAATCAAAAAACAGGGCTACACCGTCGCAAATAATGAGCTTATCGGCGGGGACAACCGTAACAGTGTGCATGGGGACAACCTCCGAAATTGTTATGGATTGAGGGGATAGCATGACTCGTTCTGGGCATCTGCCAAGGGCACAGGACAGGTCCGTTCACCTCATCACGCCGGGCCTTGATCTGTTCCGCTCTGGCCAGAATTTCTTCTTCTGTGATTTCCCGCAGACCATGCGGGGTGTGTTCAAACCACATCATACATAATCGCCTTCTGTTATTTGTTTTTTAGGAAAAATGTCGGTCTTGCTGGCACTGTCGGGGAAACGACCTTGTCCACAGAGCAGATGCCAGTGCATGGACATAACTATACTTTCCGTAGCGCAAGCCGCGACTGTGGATATGCAAGCGGTTCACCCATGTTCTGGCAAAATACCACCACCGCAAACACCGGTAATGCTGGCGGGGGGCAGGCCCATACCCACCCGTTGACCGGAAGCGTAGGGGCTACTGAAAATCTGCCACCTTTTCATAGTTTCCCCGTGGTCATGCGGTGCGCATGATCATGTGAAAGGAGAAAAATGGCGACAAGTTGTCGGCTTGATCTGTAGCCCCCTCAAACGGATGGGCGTGGGGCTGAGAGCCACCGGCGCTTTGGGTGTACTGAGTCCCTCCATTGGAGCGATCCCCTGAATCACTGGCGAATTGGTTACCGGGACTGGAGGCATTTTGCCCGTATCGCGAGCCGTAAGAGGCATGCGTATGGCTTGGCATCTGCTCTGTGGACAGGGTGGTCTCCCCGACAGTGCCAGCAAGACCGTGTTCGTGGGTCTCGGACCCGCCAGCAGAGCCAGCCGGATGGGCTTCGGATGCGCCCAAAACGACACGCCCTCTCATGTCGGGCACGGTACCGCCGTGGCCATCTTCCCCGCCGTCACAGAGTACCCAGTTTTCACGCGGTTCCGTCTCTCCGGGCATAATGGCGCGGCGGCCGTCGGAACCGCCAAACTTTACGCCGTCAACAGCAATGGGGACGCGCATGGGGAAAATGTCCCACGGGTTGATCTTGGCTACCGTTTCCTGCAGAGCCTCGATTTGCTTCTTCAGGGCGGCGATGGCGTTGTCATGACCGGAATCCGCCTGGGAACGGGCTTGTTCCTCCTGGGAGATGGCTTCCGCCAGGTTCTTGCCCTGGAATTGCATGGCGTTTGCCAATGTCGTGTCGGCCTCGGCCAGTGCCGCAACGGCAGCGTCCGATTTTTCCGCGAACCGGTCCAGGGCCTGCAGGCTTTCCCGAATACGCGGGCAGTCCTCACGCAGCGTATTGCGCGGGTGCGGCAGGGGCAGGGACAGATGGGGAGTCTTTTCGTCGTAAGCCATACGGTCCTCTCTACTTCACGGCCAGCATGCGGATATTGCGGACACGGGGACGGGCCGTGGCCGTGCCCGACAGCTCGATCTTGGCCTTGACCATATCGCCGCCGGAAAGGGCCAGCTCGTAGCGGAACTCCACCAGCCCGTCGCCTTGGTTCACGGTCCCGGCTTTGGTCATCTCCTGCCATTCCCCCTCATCCTCGCGCATTTTGGGCGTCACGGCGGCCCCGGCGGGAATGATGGCGTCAAAGATCAGAACGCCCTTGGCCGCACCGGAAGACGTGATGCTGCGGGTGCAGTAATCGGCGGTCGCCCCTACCTTGCCGCACACCAGCATGGTGCCGGGATACAGCACGGGGGATGCGGTGGCGTCTCCGGAGAGGGAAGCCTTCACACTGAAGCGCCCGGTCTGGCCCTTGGCAAAGTTCACGGCCTGACCTTCAGCCATGCTGGCGGTCGTACCATCCGGCAAGTCCACGGCATACTGGACAGAGGTCTTGGCCGTAGGCAGGTCGGACAGGCCGAACAGGAGCATGTCCGTGGCCTCCTCTTCCGTATCCACACTGCCCAGGTCAATCTCCTGCGCCTGGGCGCTGGTGAAATCAGCTTTCAGCAGGCGGAAGGCCATGTCCTTGTCCTGGTGGGCTGTCCAGGTACTGGCATTGGACGACGAGAGCATGACGCCGATGGTATAGGGCTGGCTGGTGACATAGCTCTTGCGCAGTTCGTCGTATTCTCCCAGCACGGCAATGGCCAGGGAGGTCTCGGCGTCGTCGCACAGCACGACGAGCGCATATTCCACATTGGCCGACAGGGCCACCGGCGCATCGAACAGCACGCGCGTATGCCCCCCGCCGGTGACCACCATGTCGGCCCTGGCGATGTGTGCTTCCGCGAACACCACGCGCGTGGGAACGCCGTTTACCACCTCGCGGATCTGGACCTGGGCATCACCGCCCGCCGCCGTGAAATAGAGGTCCACACCGGCAAGCTGCATGGCCTCTTCGGCAACAAATGTCTGCGCCAGAGGGTCGACCCATACGGTCGTCACCTGTTTGACCTGCCGCAGGGTCTGCACGGTCAGCGTACCTTGTCCCACGAACACGGCCTGTCCCTGTCGGCTGTGCGCGGACACGACGACTGTTTTTGCCCCGGCGGGCACATTGGGCGGGATGGTGAACACGCCGCGTGCCACACCGTTTTCGTCCGCCGTGATCGTACCCGGTTCGCCCCCGGAGGTGCGGCATTCAACGACCATGCCGTCAAAGGTCACCTCATGGACAGTTTCCCCCGGCTCCAGGTCCCGCGCTTCAAATCTCACGTCGATCTCGCGCAGGAACTCCAGTGCGCTGGACTGGCTGGACAAGGTCTCGGTGCTGGTCTTGGTCTCCGTCCCCACAACGACGTGGTAGTAGCCGTCCCGGCTGACATCGAATTTTTCTGTCACGGGGCTGGCCCATGTGGTGTCGTATTCCGTCCAGCGGTCGATGCTGGGCGTCAGGGTGACGCGCGCGGGCATGGGGTCAAAGGCGGAATAGGGATTCACGCGCATGGAATTGGTCCGCAGGGTCTGGGCAAGAGCCACCACGGGCACATACGAGCGGGATTTCGGTACGCTGATGTCCCTGGACAGCATGTAGGCCGACGCGGCAATGGGCAGACACAGCTCCCCGCCAACAATGGCGGCCGTCTGGCTGACGCCCTGGTCACGCATGCTGTCATCCAGCAGCGGGTCGACAAACATGCCGACACGCGCGCCGTCTTCCCGCGTGGTGGCATCGGCTTCAAGGCGCTGCCTGGCCACTTCGGCCATGACGTAATCCAGGCGGGCATTGATGGCCTGAATGTCGGCAAACGGCACCACACGCACCCCGTCATTGACGACAGCAGGAGCGCCGCGCCATGCCTGGGTGACGCTGGCCAGCGCCAGCATGGTGGCCGGGACAGCCGGGGACTTGGGGGCCAGCTCGTTGCCGACGCCCTGTACCCACTCGAACGCACCGTCCTGGGTAACACACAGGCGGTCGATACGCGGCAGGGCCTGCTCGTAGGTCACAAGGACGTTGCTGTCGCGCACGGCGTTTTTGACGCTGAAACCGTCGGCGTCCACGTCATCCGGCACCTGCTGTGTCATGACCGTATATTTGACCTGGTAGGACGACCCCGTGGCGGGTTCGTCGCCCGCCGGGGACCAGTCGATCCTGTCCCCGTTCTTGGTGTAGTCGTCTCCGGACACATAGACGGTGTCCCCCTGCTTGACCTCCAGCAGGGCCACTACCGACGTATCAGGCAGAGCGTCCTCGCAGCCCGCGTAGCTGCCGTGCGTCAGCTCCACGCTTTTCTCGACGATGACGTTGACCTTTTTCACGGCATGGATGGGCGGATGAGCCACAGTGATGCGCTGGCTTTCCGTGCCGTCGCCCACATGGACTTCCGTGTCGATGGTGCGCAGGTCCGGACGCGCCGGGTAGGACAGGCGGCGGGATGTGGGCACCTCCACCCCGTAACCGTACACACGGCACCGGCCTTCAGACAGGTTGTATATCTGAGCGTCGTCGGTCTGCTCGGCAAAGCGCAGCAGCATCCCCTCAGCCACATAGCCGCTGCCGCCTGTACTGTCGCGGTCATAGCGGGCGATGCCCTGGGTAAAACTGTCCTGGTTCGGCGGCTGTTCCTTGGCCCGCACGACGCCGTTGTCCACGGTATGCACGGGCACAAAGCGCCCGGACCCGCCATCCGTATCAAAGCCCCACAGCGCCTCGACCTTGAGCCGCCATGCGCCCGCTTCGCCTTCGCCGTCACAGCCCTGCGCCGGGTTGCGCAGCGCGGGATCTTCATTCTCGCTGATGACGGTAAGCACCAGACGGATGCCCACCGTCACCGTGCCGGACGTGGGTATCACGAAACTGGCCGGAGGAACCCCGCGCACCTTGCCTGCCAGATAGATGGCCCCGGCCTGCGCAGTGACCTGCCCGGTGGAGGCGTCCACGGAAATCTGCGCGTCGCGAATAATGTCGCCGTCGGCAAACAGGGCGTCGCCAAGGCCCCTGGCATGTTCAAAAAAAAGTTCCTGCAGGTCGTTGAGTTCACGGCCCTGGAGCACATATCCGTCGCGGAAGAGGATGCTTTCAAAGTTTTTTTCCGGGTCGTGCAGGTTGTAGTAGTTGTCCGGGGTGGAAGGCAGCTCAAACAGGCCGCCCATGATTTTCTTGCCCATGTGATGCTCCTTAGATGGCCTGGACCAGCTCGATGCCGATCTTGCGGTTGGGGCTGCGGGTGATGGGTTCGTCGAGGATCTGCGCGGCAAACAGGCGTCCCGCGTTCACGATTTCTTCAGGACGGAAATAGAGCTGGCCGGCGGGACAGTCCGGGGAGACCTCCGTATCCATGAAAACACCGACCTCGCGCAACGTGGCGGTGGGGGCGTCGCTGTAGTCAAAGTCCGCGCGCAGGTACAAGTAGGCCGTCGGCTCGGCACTGTAGGCGTAGCGTTTGGTGACCACCTCAACGGTCCCCTCCTCGGTAACGCGCTTCTCGACAGGGACCACGATGGAGCCGTTATCGTCGGGCGTCACAAATCCCACCACAGAGGGCTTGCGGCGACCCACCTCGTTGACCAGGGCAGTGGCCTTGACCAGTGACGGCCATTCCAGAGGGTCCATACTGTCCCAGGCCTCGTCGCCCAGACCCCACGCGATATGCAGCGGGCGTGCGGCAATGGCGACAGCCATCGCGATACGCCCCTGTTCGGTAACGGTAGATTGCATTTATTCCTCCGTGATGGATATTCCCATGCAGGCATGGATGGTGTCCCAGGCGGCATCATTCCAGCCGCCTTCCTCTTCCCATGTCCCGGCATTAAGCCAGGGAGAGTGCCCGACCTGGACCATTGTCTCCGATCCCCAGCACTGACCGGGCACGGCTCTGGGGAAGGCCAGTTCCCCCATGCTCCGGCGTTCCGCCTCATAGGCCCACAAACACACGGGCGTGCGCACGGGACCATGATTGCCAAGACGCAGGTCCCCCAGCCTGTTGACGCCGCGCGCCAGCACGATACGACGCACGCCCCCCAGCCGTTCATTGATACCGGACAGGCGGGACAGGCCCGTTTCCAGCTGGCTGCGTGCCGTATGGCGGATGCCGAGTTCAAACGGCGGGATGTAGCGGGTAAAGCCCTCCCAGCGTTCCCAGGGGCGGTCGTCCCAGCTCCCGTCATTCCAGGAGGCGGAAAAGTACACGTCCTCGCCGCTGCCAATGCTGACCACCTCGGACATGACAAAGGGATTGCGGCGGATGAACGTGTCAGAGAGCCGGGACACGCTCAGCACAAAATTGTTGACGCGGCGCGGCCCATACAGGGTCAGCAGCTCCGTCAGGCCCCAGAGCGGAGAACCATCCAGCAGAGGCGGGCCGAACAGGCTGATCTTGACGCCAAAGGCGATGACCACGTCGCCGTCTCCGACGCCGGGGTCCGTGGTCCCGCTCCAGAACGACAGGATGCCGCTGCCCAGCTTGGGGCCTATACCGGGGATGATGGGCCGCCGGTCGTTGGTGTCGTTGTAGATACGGAAAAAGAAACTGCGTGCCGGTTTGTATTCCTGGATCAGCCAAACGAGGTGCGCAAGGCTGTCGAGCTGGGCTTGCTGATCCCCGTAATGAGGCGGCGTTTCCAGCCGCACCATGAACTCCGCCCAGCGCGTGGGCGCAAACTGGCGCATATTCTCGATGGCTTCGACGTGGTAACCGTAGGCTGCCAGAATCTCCGGCAGGCCCTGCTGCTTGCCCCCCAGCATGTGCCAGCGCCAGGCATTGACGACACGGGTGCGGAACTGCGCGTCGCTTTCCACGGGGCTGCGCACCAGGCCCCGGCTTGCCCCGAAGGCGGACACAAGCCCCGGCTCGCAGAGAGCCGGGAACCACTGCCGCCGGAAATACACGACATCATCCCGCGTCTCGTCCAGCGCATGGGCCATGCCCCGGACGAGACCCTGCAGGGGACCGGGGGCATGGATCAAAGGCCATGCCAGGATGGCATGAAAATATTTCCAGAACTCGGACACGGTTACGCTTCCTCGGCCCTGACGGCGCGCAGGGCAAGGCTTTCAAGGCGGGCCACGCCATCGGCGGGCACGACCAGCACGTCCTGTGTCGGGCTGGTCCAGGTCACACGCTTGACGCCTGCGACCGCCATGACCGTATGCGTCAGCAGGTCGAGCGTCAGGTCCTGCCCGATCTGCAGGGCCGTCACGTCAGCCAGGGGGCTGGTCTCCGCGAACAGGGCACGCAGACGGTTCTCCGCCTGGGTCGTTATGGCGTCTGGATCGCCGTCGGTGTATTCCAGCACGCCGTCTATGGTGGCGGCCACGGGCACAGGTCCCTTGACCAGCCAGTCGTCGTTTATGGGCACGTTGGGGGCCACGGCCTCCCGGACTTTCTGCAACAACGCTTCGGTGGGCAGCACGTCCGCACCGCGCACGACAATGTCCACGGTGCCCTGGCCGCGCGGATGCCGGTCCAGGATCGACACCGAGGTCACACCCGGCACGGACAGTGCCCAGGCCATGTAGGCGAACTTGGTGCAGCCGTTGTTTGCTTGCCATTGCAAGGCATAGCGCCGTTGCAGGCTGGCGTCCGTTTCTTCGTCGGCCCCCTCGCTGACCAGCCAGTCCGCCGGGTTGCTCACCCCGGCAACGCCCGTTACGGGGGTCACCAGCTCGCATATCTGTCCGACGGATGCATTGGCCGCTGCGCCGTAGTCCTCCGCCTCGACTTCCACATCCACATGGTCCGCCCCGGCAGGCAGGACAGCGGTTGCGACCGTGCTGTATCGAAAAATACGGCCCGTGCCGTCCGGCAGGGTGCGCACGATGCGCCCGGCAGGGATGGTGATGTTTGTGTCCTGACCGGTCTCCACGGCGCGGGCAAAGCGCACTTTCCCCCGCGCCTTGGTCGCCGGACGGCGGGTCACGTCCACCCCGGCGGCGTGCATGTCCAGCCATTCCCCCGTTGCCCCGTCCGGGCTGACCTGCTGCAGCAGACGTTGCAACAGGCTGTAGATCTGCCAGTAGCCCCAGCAAAAAATTTCCAGCAGGCCGCGAACCACGCCCTTGTTCAGGTTCAGGCGCACGGGCAGATAACCGTAGGTGGCGAGGCTGTCCTGTGCCGTCTCCACATAACCGAATACGGAGGCCCGGACGTCCTCAATCGTCCGGGAAACACGGGGTAAAACTGTCTGTTCGCGGGTCGGCATCTTCAATCACCAGTTCCATGGTCAGCTTGTTCACCTGCAAAACCAGGCTCAGCGGAGTGTCAGTATCCAGAAAACGCCAGGTTGCCAGCGCCGTGATGGATGTTTCATCCCACGCCGTCACCGTACAGCGCACCGAACCGACGACGACACGCGGGTCTTCCTCCACACGCATGACGATTTCCGATTCAAACGCCGCCCGATTCCCCGCTGTGGAATCCTCCAGGATCCAGTCGTGGATAAGGCTGCCGAACTCCCGGTCGTAGAACAGATTGCCAAGGCGGGTAAACATGCGCAGGCGGATGTCCTGGACGCCAGTGGCCACTCCGTCCGTCAGCAAAAGTTCACCGTTGGCCGCCACGCGGGCCTGCCCACTGTCGTCCAGGGCAATGTCTTGCCCCCAGAGGTCTGTCGTCGTGTCGCTCATGGGAACAACTCTGGCACAAAAAAAAGAAGCGCGCCCGGAAAGGACGCGCTCCATGCAAAGAAGTTTTGGCCGGTTTTCATACTCATTTCCGCACGATAAATAAGAACGACACTAGTGCGGGCAGCTGCCCCCGCTGCGGCTACCGGCATAGGAATCCCCGTTGACGCGGGAGCTGCCGCCGGTCGTGGTGTCGCCCGTGACTTCCTGGTTGCCCCGGATGATCACGTCGCCCTCAAATTCCGCCTTGCCCTTGCCCGTGCCGTCAAGGGACTTGCAGACCACACGGCCCTGCAGGTTGATGAGCGGCGCAACGATGTTGGCCACGTTCCCGGCCTGCAAGGTGGCGTCCTTCCCCGTCTGGATGGTCGCATTGTCCCCGGCCTTGACCGTCCAGCTTTTCCCCGCTTCCGTCCGCACATCCTGCGGCGTCAGCGTCACCACCCGCTTGTCCTTGTCGATGCGCAGTTCCACGCCGTTCTCAAGCTGGATGACAAACTCATTCAGCGCCGCCTTGGGCGCATTCATGCCGCCGCCCCAACGGATGTTGGAGATATACGGGTAGTTCGGATCGCCGTCATAATAGGCCAGGTCGCACAGCACCCCGGAAACGGGCGGGCAGACAACGCCCCGATCTGGGCCGCCCCACAGCACGGGCAGAGCCACGCGCGGCACGACCGGCTCCTTTGGGTCCGGGCTTTCATCGTTCCGGAGCGGCTGCACGTCGCAAAAATATTCCCCATCGCTTGCGTACACGGCCACCACCCTGGCCTTCCGTGGCAGGCGGTAATAATGCCGCAAGTCAGGCATGGCCAGCTCAACGAGCTTGCGGATCAGGCCCACAAGGTCCCGTTTGCCCTGACTGTCGTCCATACTACAACCACCCCGTGTCCTTGCCGTAGCTGATGACCGTGGAATTGCCGCTGCCCTGAAAGGTATGCGCCACCGTCAGCGCCCGCACCGTTTCGTCAACGCCGCGCCGGGTATCCCGGATATGCACCAGACGGCTGTGCGTCAGCCCCGGCAACGGCACGGACACCACCACGCCCACGCCGTCCGGCGTTTGTGGAGGCGTGTGTGCGATCAGGTTTTCCGCCGTGGCCACGCTGTACACGTCGCCCGGTTCGTCCCCGGCGCTCCAGGTCAGGCCGGACGCACCCAGCCACAGCGCGTGGCGGCTCATGTCGTGCCCGAAAGATCGCTCCAGGCTATGGGAAAGCTGCTTGACGGCTCGCGCCACGGACACGCCGGAAAACACCTGCCAGGGGAGCACTTCCCCCGGAACCTCCACAGCGCCCACGGCAAGCCCGGTTCGGGCCAGCAGACGCCGGGCCACCACATCCGCCGGTTCCCGATAAAAGCTCTCCGTCACCGTGGTGGTCGTCAGCGCTTTTTCCAGGCCTACGGCCCGCACAACCACCGCGTCCGCGCCGTCCGCATCCCGGCGCGGCTGGTCGATGCCTTCCACCGTGCCTTCCCATTCCTGCCACATCCCGGCTTCGCCACGGTAGCCCCAGCGCACGGCCACCGCCTGCCCCACGGCAAGCCGTGACCGCACTTCGCCCTCCGGGTCCGGAACATGCACCGTCGCCCGGCTCAACACCGCGCAGCGACGGAACACCAGCTCCAGAAACGGGCTGCGCAGAATCTCCACCGGTCCCACGTTGCAGCGTATGTTCAGCCCCTCGATCATTGCACGTCCACCCCGATGACCGTTTCCGGCTGTTCGGCGGCTTTCTCGGCCTTTTCCTTCGCCTTCTTCGCCAGTTCCGCCGGGGTAGGCGTCTTGGCCTGCGCCCGTTCCTGCCTGATGATGGGCGGGTTATGCTCCACAAAGGCCAGCGAGGCCCGGATTTCATCCGTCCGGCACGATTCCGAGGAATCCAGGCGCGAAAACACCACCCGCCGCACGCCGCGCGCCAGCAAATGGCTGTTCGCCACGGTAAAGATGGACGGGTTGGCCTTGCCGTCCGTTTTCTTGAAAAAGCCCTCCAGCACCGCCAGTTTGTCATAGCAGGTACCGCTCTCATCCGTGAGCAGGGTCAGCGTCAGACTGATGTCCGCGTCTTCCCAGCCCTGCGGCGTCTTTTTCTTGCCGCTGGCCTTGTCCACGCTCTGTTCGTCAAAGCGCACCTTCCCGCTGACCCGCAAATCTGACAGAAGGCCGGGCAGCTCTTCGCCGCCTATCCTCACAATGCCATCTTCAAAGCTCAGAAGTTTCACACTCATGCCAGGCTTCCTCCCATTTCCGTGGCCGCTGCCTGCAAGTCCTCGTAAAAGCTCTGCCCGTTCTTGACGTTGGGCAGCGTGATGTTGGCGATATGCAGCGTCCAGGATTGCGACACTGCGGCCTGGTCCCCAGCGGCAAGTCCCTGCCGGCTCCGCGCTTCGGCCACGTCGGCGGACATCCCCGGAGCGTCGGGCACCATGGGCGCCTCGCCCGTGGCGGGGGCGGGAATGCCGTTGCCCCACAGCCCGTCCCACCAGGTGCCGATGCTTTCTTTCAGACTGCTCAGCTTGTTGGAAAGCGTCGCGTACAGGCCGGGAAAGCCAGCGTTCATGCCTTCGCCCAGCGTGGACATGAGACGCGCCCCGGACAGCGTCAGCGTGGACAGCGGGCCTTCCTTCGCGTCGCTGAACGGCAAGAGGTCGCGCAACCTCCCCAGCGCGTCGGAAAACGTTTGCTTGAGACTTTCCACCTTGGACAAGATGCCTTCCTTGAAGGTATCCAAAAGCCGCGCTCCGGACTCGAAAAGGTCCAGGCCCGAAAGCCATTCCGTGGCCTGCGCCCAGGCGTCTCGTATCCAGTCTCCGATACGGAAATAGTCCGCAAAGGCCATGAGCGAATCGCAGAAGTTGATCCAGATATTCTCGGCCATGGCCGTGGCCGTGACCCAGTCTCCGGTAAAGAGGGCGCACACCAGGCGCACCAGGGATACCAGGGAATCGATGCCGCGCACCACGTTGGCGATCACCGTTGCCACCAGCTCCAGCCCTATGCTCAGCACGCCGCCCAGGATCTCACCCAGGCCCCGCGCCTCGGACGATGCACTTTTGACCTCGGTCCCGAATACCCAGCCTATCAATTCGCCCAGAGAGTCGAACAGGTCACGGACCTTGAGGATGGCCGGAATCAGCGCCACCACCGCACCGTCAAAGTTCACCCCCTCCCGGATGCCCGTGAAAAATTCCTTGATGCGGTAGGCCACGCGGGACACCGTGGTCACAATGCCCACCAGGCCTTCCGCCTTGATGTCTTCCGCCAGCTCGCCACGGATTTCACCCACGCCGTTCTTGAGCGAACCGAACACCGCCGTCACGCCCTGGATCACCAGCGAAATGTTCCGTCCCCAACGGGTAAGCGTGGTGGCGATGCCTCCGAAGTCCTTTTTCCAGGCCGCATACAAAAGACCCACGGCGGCGATCAGCGCCCACACCGGCCAGCCCAGCCCCAACAGGGCAGTTTTGATGGCAAGCAGTGTCTTGGCCACAAATGGCACGGCCTTGGACACCGCCCATAGCCCGGCGGAAAACGCCGTCACGGCCAGTACGGCGGCGGCCAGACCTCCGGCGGCTGCTATCAGCCATTGCCCGAAGCGCGTTTCCGCCACCCAGCGCAGGGCGTCCGCCACCGCGCCAAGCGCGTTGGCTCCGGCGGTGACGACCGGCAAAAAGACGTTGCCGACGGCAATAGCCAGGTTGGTCAGCTTGTTGGACAACAGTTGCAGGGCGTTTTGCGTTGTCTTGCTGCGCGTGTCGAACTCCGCCTGCATGGAACCTGCGTACTTGCTTTTGTCCGCCACCAGCTCGAACGCCTGCGAAAGATTGCTCATGTTTTTCAACAACGGAGCTATGGCCCCCAGGGATTCCTGACCGAACATCTCGGTCAGGAGGGACATTTGCAGTTCCTTGGGCTTTTTCGCTATTGCCTCAAGGACTTTGAAAATCGTTCCTTGGGCATCGGTCTGCATATCTTTTGCCAGTTGCGTGGCGGACAGACCGACAGATGCAAAGGCTTTGGCCTGATCCTTGCTCATGGCCGTGCCCTTGACCAGCGTGGTGGTGAAGCTCTTGAGCGCTGTCGCCGCCACTTCCGGGCTGGCCCCGGCGGAAAGAAAGGCCGCGCCGAGGGCCGCCACCTTCGTTTCCGACAGGCCGCAGACCATAGCCACCGCGCCCACGCGCTGGATGACCTCACCCAGCGCCGGAGCCGTGGCGTTCATATTGTTGCTCAAATGATTTACAGCGTCGGCCAAGGAGTAAACTTGCGGCAACGACAGCGCCATACCGGCCCGCCAGTCGGACATCATCTTGCCCGCCTGGTCTCCGGTCAGGTCGAAGGCCACGCCCATTGTTGCAGCCTGTTCCGCGAACTCCGCCAGATCTTCCTTGGCCACTCCGGATTGTCCGGCAGCGGCAATGATGGCCGCAATGCCGTCCGCCGCCATCGGGATGCGCCCGGCCATGTCCATGACCGTTGTGTTCATCTCCCGCAACTCGGCGGCGGTCTCGAAGTTCACGACCTTGGCCACGTCGGCCATGGCACTTTCAAACTGCATGGCCTTGCCGGCTGCCATGCCCAAAGCCCCGACCAGAAGCCCGGCGGCCAGTGCCGCCGGACCCATGGCCAGGGCCAGATTGCCCATGCGTTCCCCCAGTCCCGCAGTCGTCAGATCCACGCCCTTCATGGCCCGCTTGATACGGTCCAGAGGGCTGGAAAGCAGGTCCACCAAAGACAGCGTGGCAAATACAGAAAAGACTTCCATGGTCAAACCTTGCGAGTACCCCAAAAATTGCGGGACAGGGCTTCAAAAAAGCGTCGTTCCATCCAGACTGCCAGGCCAACCTGCCGTGCCCATTCCTCCAGGTCTTCCGACGGCTGAAGGTGGAGCCAGTGCAGGATCAGGGCATCGCCCTGGCCGTAGCCGTCCGGCTCCGCTAGTTTCCCAGGTCGGCGGAAATGCCTACACCTTTCAAAATGGCCGTGGCAAAGGTGGACGACAGACCGGGATACTCTTCCATAGCTTCGGTGAGCGCCTGCTTGTCATCCGGGTGTACGCAGTCCAGGACAAGATTACGCGAAGCCTGCCCGGCATTTCTGGCAGCCTTGTCCTGCAGGCGCTGGATCTGCGTCTTGGTCGGTTTGGCAAAGCGGTACGAAAGCGTCACTTCCGGCGCGTCATCCGCGCTGTTTCCGGCCCACATGTCGGCAAAGGTGTGCGAGAACAGAACATACTTGCGGTTGGTCTCTTTGGTCTCAGGCATAAGAATCACTCCTTGTTTGAGGCGGACACTATTGTCCGGCGCTTATGAAAACATGCCATGAAAAAGAAGAGCGCGCCCGGAAAGGACGCGCTCCATGCGAGGTTTTTCAGTCCCGGCTACAGGCCGGTGACCGACCGGTCTTTTTTGGCCGGGACCCCATTCCAGAGGATGGGTTTCAGGATCGTGAACTCGCAGGTCATGGGGCTCACGTTGTCGTCCCCCTGGCTGCCGCCAGCACCACTGAATTTGGTGATCTTGCAGTCTTTCAGGGTATCCGTCACCGTGGGCATGTCGTTGTTCGCATACGACACCACGATGGTGAACGGCGCATGGTCGTAAATGCCACCACCCGTGGCGGTCAGCTCGTTCTTGAGCTTCTCCCATTCCTCACGGTCCAGCACCATGCTGCCGCTGGCCTCGTAGTTGCCGCGTCCGTAGCCGCGCGGGATGCTGCCCCTGCCGTAACGGGCCGTGATCTCCTGCCCGTCCTCGTACTTGATCTCCGTGATGCCCACGACTTCGCCATTCGTCAGGTTCACGGTGATGCTTTCCCAGTCGTATTTATTGCCGTTGGCGGACATGCTGCCTCCTTACCCTGCCAGCGCGTAGTCCTCGATGCGCGGGTCAAACGTCGAACCCGCGTAGGTGTAGCGGTTATACAGCCGGATCTCCCGGATGATCGGGATGCCGATAAGTGTGATTTCCACCGATACGCCGTCCCGCGCCACATTTTGCCCGGACGGAATGTCCACCACATAACCTGCCAGTTCCCCGGCGGCGACCATGGCGTCCAGCGCGTTTTCCAGAGAGGCCTTCAGATAGGCCAGCCCGCCGTCGTTACCCCGGCGCAGCGGGTCGCCCGCTTCGTCGTACAGGCTCTTGCGCGCCGCGTCCCTGGTCAGGCGCACGGCCTTGAACGTGGTCCGCAGCACCTCTTCAAAGCGGAAATCCGACGTGTTCTCCGACAGCGTACGCGAATCCCCCCAATAGGCTCCGGACGATCCCGTGTATTTTTTCGCCGTCAGGAACCCGGCTTCCTCCAGCGTCGGGCGCACAGCTTCCCAGCCTGCCGGGAGCTGGAGCTGCGACACGGGGCCGTCCTTGTAGCGGCCCGTGGCACGCTGCACCGGGATGGACATCACGCGCCCGGCCTGCAAGCCCGCCGCGTTGCGCAGCCTGGCCGCACCTGTCGTGTCCGTGATCTCCCCGTACTGGCAGCATACCGTCACAAAACGACAGGCCACGTTCTGCCTTTCCGCCAGCAGAGCGGCGGTATAGGCGGAGAGGTCCTCCCCGTCCTGGGGCAGACGCGCCTCCATTTTGAAGTAGGTGGGTTTCTGCCTGTTCCAGAGGTCGTCCGCCTTGGCCTGGGCCGCCGTCCAGTCCACGGAATCCGACGGACCGACGATATACACGAACTCCACGTCATACACGGACAGCGGTTCCTCCAGGGCCTCCAACACATCCACGATGGACGGCGCGGGCGGCAGCAGGCGGCAGGTATAGGTGGTGCCCGCCACATAGTCCCCGGACGGGAAGCTCAGTTTGACACCGTAATCGGCCAGCTCGTGGAGGCCGTCCACGGGGATGGTGCGGATGGTCGTAAACGAATCCCCTCCGTCCACGGAAAGCTGGAATGTCCCTTCGTTCCTGTCGCCGCCCTTCACAATCTGGATCACCAGTTCCGCGCCATCCAGCACGCCGGAAGCCAGTTCTTCCACTTCCACCAGGGGACTTTCCGCATCCCCGACACGGTACACCGGCCCCACCGGACAGCGCACCGCAAAGGAATACGTTGCTCCTGCCTCCAGCGTCGCGCCCTCAGCAAACACCAGCGTGGCCCCCGTGGGATCCTCCCCGGAGCTCACGGGATTCTGAACAGCGGACGGCGCGGCCTCGGCAAAGGTCTTGCCGCCGTCCGTGCTGATCTCCAGCGTGGCCGTGCCCACGGCTCCGGGCGTGGCCACACGGACGACCACATCCGCATTCAGCGCCGGATAGCCCGATACCGTGGCCCCGGTCTTTCCTTCCGTCACCGTCAGGGCGGAAATGTAACCGCCAGGCTGCCCCTGGACAGGCACAGCCACCACATACGGTTCCTGTCCGCCCGTTACCAGCATGTCGCGGATACGGTCCACCAGCGGCCCCGTGCCCAGCAGCTCTTCCAGGTTCGTGCGCTTGCCGATCAGGTACGCCTTGCCCACAATACCCTTGGAGCAGACGCCTGCCACCAGGGCCTTGCCGTCCACGCCGCCGGTCACGATGCCCGACGTGCCGTCTATCAGGTATTGGATTACATCGCCCATATTGCTACCTCACACGACCGCCGCCCATCCGGCGGGTCCTGATGCCGTTCAGGGCTTCCCGGTACGCGGCATCCGTCACCATCTTGCCCGCTTCCCAGCCCATCATGCGGCGCAGGGCGGCATCCATCCAGGTCGGCACACGGTGACGGTCCGCCAGCACAGAAAGGCTTTCCAGTTGCGGCCCGGCTTCCGCACGCACGACAGCCGCCACATCTTCTTGCGGATCAACGGACGTTTCCCGTACTTCCGACGTCGTCTCCTCGACATGCGCGCCTCCTTCTTCTTCCCTGGGTTCCGCTTCCGTAACAGCCTGTTCCGGGGCCGCCGTGACGGTCTGGGAATCGGGAGCCTGCTCCGCTGTTTTCTTTTTCGTAGCCATACCGGCCTCCTAATAGAATGTGGGTTCGTTGATGGTGTGAGAGGGAATCAGCTCTTCCGCTTCCTCCCTCGTGATGCGCCCGGTAAATGTCACAACGTACAGCCGGTTCACCCTGGTGAACACGGCAATGACTTTTTCGCCCACGCGCTTGTCCGGAGCGCGTCCAAAGGTGGCCTGGCTGGCCCGTACCCGTATCCAGTTGCCCCGGCTGTCGTTGCCCCCGGAGGAAAGCGCGGCCACAAAGTCATACGAAAATCGCTCCAGCCAGGCCCGGTCATCCGCCAGAATGTTGGCGTTGACCGTCAGCTCCACCTCGTACAGTTCCCGCTTGCGGATCTGGTCCGTACTCTGGCGGCATACGTTCAGCGTGCGGCCCGTGCGGGTCAGCGTTTCCGGCATGAACTGCAATTCGATGCGCGGGCGCTTGATGGTCAGATTGTCCTTTTTCACCATGTCGATCACGCGGCCTTCCGGCAGACCGGCGGCCAGCGCCGCCCGCGTGATGACCTCGGTTGCGAATGCCTGCATGGCTCTCCCCTAGGCCTTGAACGCCCCGGCCAGAAAGTCGGCCATGGTCGACTTGACTTCCTCCATATCTTCCTTGGAAACGCCCAGGTACGGGCGGGCTGGGATGGTCACTGCGTCCACGGCCACGGTCTTGCCGTCGCTGTCCTTGAACACCAGCTTTTTGGCTTTCTTGGGCTTGATCTCGCCGCCTTTCTGATGAATCCGGGCATAGGCCAGATTGCTGCCCACCATGACCTTGTTGGACGTGGCCGCGTAGTCGATGGATCGGCGCAAGCGCCCCGAATCCGTCAGCGTCTCGCCGCCGTCTTCCAATGCGCGCCGGGAAGGCTTCCAGGGCTTGCCCTTCGGGTCCTTTTTCTCGTCAAAGCGTTTCATGGTGCCGGATACCAGTGCATCGCCCACGGACTCCATGAGCGCCTGCGTGTTGCCCAGCTTCCCGGTCGCCCTGCCGAGTGCCTTGTCCAGACCGCCCCAGTGCAGGGAAACACCGCTTTTGCCCATCCTACAGCCCCCGCAGGTCAAAGAACGGCGGGCGGCTCACCACGGCAAACGTCGGGTCTTCCCTATCCGCGTTGACTTCGGTCAGCGGCAACTTTTGTTTGCCGGACACGATGTCCTCCAGCAGGTCCGTGCAGTATTTCCATTGCTTTTGCAGGGGGATCCATTCGTTATCACTGCTGGCTTCCGTATCCATCAGGGATGTGATAGCCCCCACCACGCGGTAGGCGCTGATGGCCGTGGCGATGTAGCGCACCAGCTCCGGCACCTGCGGCCACGGCTGCGGATACCGGTACGAAAGCGCGTCCGCAATCTCCCCAGACACAGCCTCGATGGTCCGGTCCACCAGGCCGGGATTTTGCTCCTCACACGCCGTCACATAATCCGGGTGCATCAGGTCCAGCACTGCCTTGCGCCCGCACAGAATCATGGACATGCCTTTTCCTCGCGTTTTAGACTAGTTTTAGAATAGTCTAAAAAGTTTCCCTTTCCCCACGCCCGTCGTGGAGGCAAAAACGCCTCCACGGGGCGCTCAGGGCGTTGCGGCAGCCGTTGCCCGCAAAGCGAGCTTGCTATGCCTTCTAATCGACCACCACGGATTTGCAGGAGGCGCGCGAAGGACGCGCCGGAAGCGGTTTGGCCTGGCCGATCAGCATGATGCCGCTGTCGTCCTGACGGGGCACCGGCACGATGTGCAGCGGCGTGGCCGCATTGTTGGCCGAAATGGAGTCAATGGCGCAGTACCACACCTTGCCGGGCTGAGTCTTTGCCACCGCAAGCAGCGTCTTGGCGTCCAGCTTGGGCAGCCATTCCCCGTCGTCTTCCGGGTTCGGATACGTTTCGTCCATGAAACGGATGGTGTAGCCGCCCACCGCCACGCGCCCTTCTTCCAGGGAAAGGTGGTACGGCCTGTTCTCCGCAGTGGACGAATACTGCTCAACGATGCCCAGCAGCACGGCAGCCACGTCCGGCCCGGCCCAGAACTCCACGCTGCCGCCGAGCCCCGCCTTCCTGACTTCCAGCTCCATGCCACGCAAAAGCCGGTACACGTCAGGCAGCCTGGAAGCCGTCGTCAACTTGGCTTCAGGCTCAAAGGACAGCAGAGGGCCGTAGTCGATCTCATACACATGGCGGCGGCCGCCCTCCAGCTCCACAGGCCAGGCCAACCTGCCCGTGGACGCCACCACGGAGCACATCCCTTCCACTGTGTTACGCACGGTCTGGCGGATCTGGTCCACCTTGCGCGTGCGCCAGGCCGTCAGCGCCGCCTTGTTGCCGAAGATCACCCGCAAATCGTTCAGCTCGCTGGCCGTCACCGGAATCTGCACCTTGATGGGCAGCGGGGCCACAAATTCCATATCCACCCCTTCCCCGCGCAGGGAAATGGGCGTGCCGTCACGACGCACCACCGGCACCGATTGCACGGCGGCCTTCAGGTCAGAAATGCCGATCAGCGGCAGGGGATGCGTGGGACGGTCCTTGAACAGATTGTCCATGACCGTTGTTTCCAGCGGCGGCAGCGACTCCAGCGAAGCGGCGATGGCCTCCGGCGTGAACAGTCCTTTCAATTGCGCAAGCATAGAGATTCCTTCGTGTTAGACGTTTTTTAGACTACACGGCGAACACGCCGTGCCGTGCCAGCATGGCCAGCTGCCCGCCCGTGGGGGTCTGGCCGTCACCGGTCTTGAGAACGCGGGTCTTGACCGTGCCGTGCACCACGGCTGCCGCGCTCGTTTCCGCCTTATCCCCCGTGGGGTCGCAGGGCAGATCCACCACGGCGCACGCCTCCGCGTCCGTGGAAAGGGCCGGCTCATACGTCACGTCCTCCACGGTCAGCGTCACGGTCACGGTATCGCCGCTTGCGGCCTCTCCCGTCAGGGAAATGCCGTAGTCCAAAAGTGTGGCCTCCTGACCGTCCAGCTTCCAGGCCGAATCATAGGCGAACGCATACACGCCCACCTTCTTCCGGGCTTTGGCCGCGAACGTCGCAGGTTCCACGCTGGCGGCGGTCACGCCAGTGTTTTCTTCCCCGGTCGTGGCCGTAGCGCCATACACGTCCACGGCTTTCAGCAGTGTGCCCACGGCAAGGGGAGCCGCCACGCCCTCGGCAAGCGGCAGGTAATGGATAACGGCGGGATGATTATCCGTGGCGGCGCGCTCGCCACCAAAACTGTATTTTCCCAGGTGCCCTTCATTCATGCTGGCTGCTCCTGCGGTTAAAGTTTGGACGCCATCTTGTCGTAGTCAAAAGCCGGATCGTCCCCACCCGCATGGGCCGGAGGCGCGGTAAAGTTCGTCCCCCGTTCGTCCACGGGCCGGGCTTCAAGCTCGCGCAGATAGCGTTCTTCCAGGCTGACCTTTTCCGTCGTGCCGTCGGGCGCGGCAAAGTCCACCGTATCGTCCTGCGCCGCCAAGCGGGCCGCAAAGTCCAGGATGCCCGCCTTTTCGGCAGGCTTTACCTTCCCGGCCTTCACCAGCGCGGACACGCGCGCTTCCCTGCGTTCGCCTTCCACCTTTTCACGGTAGGCGGCAAAGTCCGCATGGGCCTGGCCCGCCTTCTTTTCCGCGTCCTCACGGGCGGCTTCGGCTTTTTCCTTGTCCTGTTTGTGGCTTTCCGCCTTCTTCTTCAGCTCCGCGTTTTCCGCGCGCAGCGTCTCGATCTGCGCCGTGAGCTGGCCCACCTGCCGCTGCAATTCTTCAATATTCATGCTGTCTCCTTCGCCGCTCGCAGCGGCAAAATCCACCGTTATGGCGTCGCCGCCGTCCTTGAACTCCACCGCCTTGAGGCCGTCGATGGCGGGCTGCGCCGCCCCCAGAAGCGCCACATGCCGCAGGCTCACCCGGTCCGGCATGAGCGACATGGAAACGTGGCGATAATGTCCGCCCGCCACCAGCTCCCGCACCTTCTCCGGCACGTCCCGGAACCGGGCAAACAGTTTGCCTCCTTCGCTTTTCAGTTGCTCCGCCCAGCCGAACGCCGGGGCGCTGTCGCTTGCCGGATGCCCGAACGTCAGCGGCGCGTCCCGCCGGGCCGGGTCGTAGGCGCTGGCGATGGCGGCAAGGTCCCGTTCCGTAAACGTCTGGGGACGCCCGGCGCTGTCCGTGAACGTGCCCGTGCGCGCTATCTCGATCCATTTTCCAGCCATGGGCCTCACCAGATAGACAGAGCCGACATGTTCAGCTGCTGAATCTCAATCCCACAAAGAGAAAGCAGGGCGGCGCGAACTAGGGTCTGGCTGCATCCGTTGTCTTTCAGCACCCGCGCCGTTTCTTCCAGAATGTCCGGCAGCTCCGGGGGAATGCCTTCCCGGATATTCCGTCTGGTTCCTTTTTTGCTTTCGGTATTCCTTCGCATCCAAGCCTCCTTACGAAAAAAGCCCCTGTTTCCGTCACTATGACAGGAAAGCAGGGGCCTTGCCCGGAAAGGGCGCGAACTATGCGAACAATTTTAGGGTGAGTTTTCGGGGGCTCTTTTCCGCACGATAACGGAGAATGACGGCGGGCTGTTGACAGGGGCCAGGCTGCGGGCTATCTGAAAAACATGGAAAACTTCTTCGACGTTGCTACGCCTGCCGAAATTGAAGCTCATTTCGGCTATCTGCCGGATTCCGAGGAACTTGCGGAAGACCGTCTCGTTTGTGAGCGGGATGCCGACGGTAACTTCGCGAAGCTGGCCGTCCTCTATTACTTTCGAGGGGATGAAACGCTCGCGCAACGGTATTTGAATAGCATCCAAAACCTTGAAAGGCGACTGGAAACGTCCATGTTACTCTATGAGTGTCGCCCTGCGTAATACTTCCTCAAAGTCCCATTCATCTGTTCGAGAAAGAGCCGTCCTGACGGCTCTTTTTTTCATGCCGGATTCTTTGGACAAAAAGTCCACAAGAGCCTTGTCATATTCATTCCATCTCCGACTTGCTATCATGTCCTGCATGAACGGGAGAAGGACATTTTCGTCAACCTTCAGGACCTCCAGCAGGCGGTCAAAGTTCCTTATCCAGCGTCCGTATCCCAAGCCATTTTTTTTGATGTCCGTCTGGTGTTCAGCCTTGCCGCCAAGGGACTCCAGCATCTGGTGGTATGTGCGGCGGGCTGTCCATTGTGTAACGGTTTCCATATACCGCCGTCCGACATCCCCCAGTCTGGTGTACTTTTCCTTGTTATGCGTAATTTCATGCCACAGGCTTTCACAGGAATATTCTTCTTCCCAGGTCAGCGGCTTCCCTTCCGCAAGTTTGTTCCATGCTGATTTCAAACACTTTGCCGGATTGAACGTCCTTCCGTTGCCAAGAGGGAAGTCTCTCTCGCTCAACATGAACCGTCCATCACAATACGTCGCCATAAAATAGGATCCGCGTGTGATGGTCACGGAAGTGATGCCGTTGTTCGTGGCAAAGTCTCCCAGCCTTGACTTAATGGCAGCTTCCAGCTCCGCATACGTTTTGACCGGTTCCGGTCGTTTGGATGCCGGGCCGCGCAGTTCTTCATAGCTTTCCTTGCTCACCTCCGGGCACTTCTTCATGTCCAGCCCGGATTCCACCCAGTCCTTGCCCGGATTGTTGCGAAAGCCCTTGTCCGCTCCGGGGAAATGGACGAAATACTCCATGTTGGTTTTCGGGTCCGTCCATACTCCGGCCTGCGGCATCTCCTTTTCCACGGTAAGGCCCTCTTTTTCCACCTGGCGCGCGGAAAGCGTGCGCACGCAGCAGCGGCAGCGGAAGCCGTTGGGCGGATAGTTGGAGGCCCAGAACTCATGGTCCGCCGGATAGACCTTTTCGTGCAAGATGGCGTGCGAAGGCCGCACCCGCTTGTCCATGACCGCCAGGTATTGCCAGTAAGGACGCGAAGCCTTCACCGCCTGCATTTTCTTGTAGCGCCCGGCGGCGTAGGCCGTTTGCAGGTTGGTACGAAAGATGTTTTCCACCCGGTGGTCGTGCCAGCCCTGCGTCTGTATGGCCTCCATGATCCGCTGCTTGAACTCCGGCAGCGTCTCCCCGTTTTTCAGGGCTTCTTCCAGCCCGTCGCTCACCAGCTGCACCAGGTCGTGCTTGGCCAGTCCCGTCACATAAAACGCCCGGTGCTTGGCTTCTTCCCCCAGGGCCTTGGCTTCCTCATCCGTCAGCTTTGCCCGCCATTTCCAGAACTCTATGGCCGCGTCTGGGTGCACAGGCTCAGCCAGGATTTCCGGCTTGGGCAGGTCAAAGTCCGGCTTCTTCTTAGCCATCCTCTTCTTCCTCCGCCCGAACCGCCGTCATGCCCAGGCCAGCCGCCGCCGTCATGGCGCGGGCCAGAAAGCTCTCCAGGGCATCCGGGGCCATGGTGGGCGTCAGCAGGACGCCCAGCGCTTCCTCAAGTTCTTCATAGCTTCGCGCGGCCCGTATCTCGTTCTCAAGTCTGGTGACAAATTCAGCGCTGGACTTGAGCGCTCCGGGCAGCATCTTCACAATGGCCGCGTCAAGGTTCGTCTGGGCTTTCTCTGCCGTGGTCGCCTTCTTCGCCGCCGGGGCCGCGAAGTTCGCGCCCGCAGGCTCCCCGGTTTCGCCGTCAAGCGTGAACTCTTCCGGCTTGAGGCCGAAGCGCCCGGTGAAGTATTCCCGCGTGAACGTCGCGCCCATTTCCTTGATCTTCTTCCCCAGGTCCGCCTGAACGTTCAGGTCTTCGGGTTCGTCGTATTCCGCCAGCGGGGCCATGACGCCCGGCCCTGCGTTGACCTGGGCATACAGCCAGGCGATCTCGTTCCAGGCGTCCGTGACCATGGCCTTGTCGGCATCCGCCAGGTCATCGGCAACGTCCTTGTGGGCTTCCGTGGCCGCAAGAGAGTTCTTGCCGTCTGTTTCAATGGTGAGCGTCTGCCCCATGAGCACCTTGCTGATGGCCCGGTCCTGCCGCGCCAGAAAGTCCTCGTGTATGGCTCCCTGCGTCTGCCCGGCGCTTTCCAGCTTCACGTTCGCCCCATGCGGGATGACGGCCACGGCGTCCTGCACCATGCGCGAAAGCCCGCGCGCCATTTCCCGCTTTTCCGGTTCCCTGGCCTGTGCCGGGGCTTCCCCCACCACCCAGGGCATCCCGTGCCGCTCCACAAAGCGCGCATAGAACGTCAGGCCCCCGCGTTTGAAGCTCACCGGCCACAGGCAGCGGGAAAGCAGCCGCAAGCCGTAGGGATTGTCGTAGGTGGCGTGATGCGTCACGAAAACGAACTTGCCCGCGGGCAAAGGGCGCGGGTCCGCACAAAACGCGCCGTATTCCCCCACGAAAACAGGATTGTTCCGGCTGTCGAACCGAAACCAGTGGTAGGGCTTCGGCACGATGTCCACAATGTGCCACCAGTCCCCGTCAAAACGCCAGACAAGCTCCAGAGGCGTGAAGCCGTAGTACGGCGCGTCCAGCATCCAGGTTATGATCGTGCGCAGGTTTGTCCGCTCCAGGTCCAGCATGAAGCGCCGGTACAGCTCTTCCGCCTCTTGCGTGGGCGTTTCGCCTTCCTGCGCTCCGGCCCGGAAGGAAAAGTGCCTACAGTTCAGCACGCGGTTCTTGCGGGAAAGCATGGCCGTGGTCACCTGATCATCGGCGGAAAGCTCCCGCAACACTTCCGCGTCATCCCCGCGCTTGCGCAGCACCGGATCCGGATCAGGCAAGGTGGAAAGCCAGCCTTCCAGTTCACCGAAAAACACGCCCGCGTTCTGCCGCGTGGCCAGCTCCGTGGAAAGTTCCGTCGCGTTGAACGGCACAAAGTTGCCGTCCGGCATAAAAAGTCCGTCCACCATGAAAAAAGCCCTCCGTTTTTCCACCACAATGGCAGAAAAACGAAGGGCACGCACGGAAAGGGCGCGGGCTGTGCGAAAGTTTTACCAGCCCTTGAAGTCAAAGCCGCTCATGGGAATGCCCACATAGTCCCACGGCTCCGCACTCCCTAGTTCCTTGCGCGCGTCCAGCATCATGGCGCAGGCAATGACGGAGTCGCCATGCCTGCCTCCGGTCTTGTCCTTGACGCGCTGTTCCGGCACGCGGGCCACCCCCTTGACCACGCGCAGGCTGCGAAAATCCGAAAGGATGCCCGCATCCCTGGGCAACAGCAGCGTCTTGTCCTCGATGCCAGCCTTGAGCAACGGCATGGTCTCCCTGTACCAGGCTTCGGAGATCATGACCTCCCGGACCTGTTCCGGCCCGTACTGCTGCCGTGCGGCTTCAGCCAGGGCGCTGCCGTTTCCCCGTGCGTCCAGGGAGACACCGGCAAAGCGTGGCAAGGCGTCCAGGATGGCGAACAGGATTTGCTGCTGGGTACGGTGCGGGCAGTTGCGCAGCTCAAGGATGCAAGGCGGCACCAGGCGCAGATCACGTTCTTCCGTGGCGGGCCAGAAAACGGAAAGGTCGCCGCTGCGTCCGAAGTCCACGCCGCAGAAATGCGCCATATCTTGGGGCAGCGTGGCCAGCAGCGGCTCCAATTGTTCCGTTATCCACCCCCTGGTGTAGCGTTCCGCCACAGGCAGCGGCCAGTCCACGAAGTCCTCCGCCGGAGGCGTCCAGGTCAGCACCGGTACATCCTCCATGCAGGCTTCGATCATGGACGTGGTCAGGTAGGCCCCGGAAGACTGTCTGGGAATACAGAACAGTTCTTCGTCCGCTCCGTCCCCATAGGTCTTGATAAGCTCCGCTCGCCAGGCGTCTTCCCCCTCCTGGGTCCAGGGCTTTTCCGTCACCTGGCAAATCCGGCGATACAGACCGTCGTGCAGGGCATCGTCCAGCGTGATACGGTGCAGACTGTAGGGCAGGGTCCCGGCGCGTACGTCCTGCACAAGCTGATTGAAGGCATTGTCCGCACCGTTGTGCGTGGAAATGATGATGACCTGCCCGCCCCACATCAGCAGGGCCAGCGCCGCCTTCAAGAGCTCCGGCAGGTCTTCCACGAAGGCAGCTTCATCTATGATGACGCGCCCCTGCTTGCCGCGCAGGTTGGAAGGCCGGTTCGACAGGGCAAGTATCTTGCGCCCGCTCGCAAAGTCGATACGAAAGGCCTTGATCTCCCGCTCATCCCCGTCCTTGAACACGTCCTCGTTGACCTTGCCGGCCACCAGCTGGAGACGCTTCGCCCAGTCGGCGCAGGCCTCGATATACTCCCGCGTCATGTCCTGATTGAACGAGATATACAACACGTCCATGCCGTAGCGCCCGGACGTGGCCGCAAGCAGCGTATCGTCATGCGCTTGCGCCCAGGTGAGGCCGATGCGGCGGGATTTTTCCACCACCTTGACCGAAGCCTTGTCCGCCAGCCACTTTTTTTGGTACGGCAAAAACACATCCTTCATACGCCTGTCTCCCACTTAGGAGGTCCCCAGGATCTCCCGGATGGCCTGCGCGTTCTCCGGCGAAAGCGCCTTGTTCCGTGTCTCTTCCGTTTCCTTGGGCAAACGAGCTTCCAGCTCGCCCAAAAGTTCCAGACAGCGCTTCACGTCCTGCACCGTGGCGGCATTGATCCTTTCCGGGTCGGATAGCGCCATGCCCACCTTGTTGCGCACGGCTTCACGCAGCGCGGCCACGGCGTCCGCCTGGGTGGCGATCTGGGGCCGTACGTCGGGTCCCGTGCACGCAGACAGCTTGCCAGCCGCCGCAAGCTCCGCCTGTTTCAGTGCCAGGGATTCCAGACTGGCCACGGCAAAGGCAACTTGCGAGGCTTCCTTGCCGTTCTCCGCTTCCAGCAATCGTTGCAGGATGGCCTTGCGGCCCATGATGGTGTTGAAGCGTATTTCACTTTCCACCTGCGCCAGTTCCTCCCGGCGTTCCCGCCAGTGGTACTTGTCCGCCCAGCGCTTCAGCGTGGACGTGGCCACGCCCGTAGCTTCGGACACACGCTCAAAGGACAGCCGGTCAAGGCAATACAGTTCCTGTGCCCGCCATACGGTGCCGGGTTCATGCTCCCAGCCCATATCAGTCACCGAGTTCCCGACTCAGTATGCCGATCCGTTTGTCTACCCCCTTCAGCTCCATCAGCCGCTCATTCAACTTGATACCCAACGCGGCGATATACTCTCCCTCAAGCTCGTCAATCGGGTGGATAATGGACAGGGCCGACAGCAGGCTGTCCCTGTGCGACTGGACTTCAGCAGCGATAATCTTGCGTCGAGTTCGAAGCTCCTCCCGCTGGCCCATTTCTTCCAGGCGACTCATCTGTTCCTCGCTTCTATGATGGTGGATAGGTGCTCCATTGCGCGTGTGTTGTTCACAACCAGCGTTTGGAGCGTGTCGTTCATACGCTCGTAATTTTTTACCAGCGTGACGTTCTTCCGGTAAAATTCCGCTGTCTCTTCGTGCTTTTCGATTACTTCCCGCAAGATGGCCTCATGCTTTTCACTGACGGTGCGCAGGCCCTCCTGGGTATCCTTCCGGTACGCCGCCAGCACCCGCTCGATGCGCTTGCCATGCCGGTAATCCAGAATAAACACCAGTGCCACGGCCATCGCGGGAATGGAGGCAAGGAACAGGAGGATGCCGGGAACCCCCAGCGCGAACAGCGATTCTATCAGCGGCAATGCAGCCGTGAGGGCGGCGTTCAATTCATTTCCCATGATTTCCTCGCGCCTGATAACAGCGCAGGGCGGCGTCCAGGCCTCCAATATAGGCTCTGAGAGCGTCGTCCCGCGCCAGCAGGCAAGCTACATTTTCAGGGCTGTCCAGCGATTCCGCGGCGTCCAGCTCCGGCAGGATGGGTACGGATGGGGCCGGGCAGTCAGGCAAGTTGAGAATGGACGGGACGGATGCCTGACGGCCACAGCCGCTACAAAGGACGATTGAGACGAGCAACGGCACGACGGCGCGTTTCATGGTCCACCACCGTTTCTTCAGAGCTCCGGACGCGGGGCTTTGCCTGCCGCACGATGGCCTCACGTTCCGCCATGTCTTGTGCGGCTTTCGTCTCCCGCGCAAGGCACCGCCGGGCGTTTTCCGCCTGGGCTTCCGCGTCAAGGCGGTACGCTTCCGCCACCGTTCGCCAATGATTACGTTCGGCGGCTGTTACCCCGTGTGCCGTCCTTTCCGCCTCAAGCTCGCCGCTCACACGATCCAGGCGCCACAACAGCAGTACGCAGGCCAGCGCGGCGACAAGGACAGGTATCCACGTCCGGGTCATAGCCGCACCTCATTTTTTATGCCCGGCCCCCAGCCAGCCTTGATATAGGCGTGTTGTCGCTCTTTCAGGATCAGGCGGGGATAGTTGCGGTTTTCCCGGAAAGCGGCTTTGCCGCGTCCGGCATTCACGTTCTCCACAGCCCCGAACCAGCACCGGTCATCCACGCCCAGGGTGCGGGCTTTTTTGCGGTCGCGGTTCACCCAGCCCAATCCGCCGTTATAGGCGGACAAGGTAAAGGCCATGCGTTCAAAGTCGTCATGACCGGCCACACGGTCCCACAGCCATTTGTCATAGACACAGAGCGCCCGCAGGCTCCAGCCGGGATTGAACGGCGCGGGCTTGCCTGTTTCCGGTGCCACGGAGGGCAGCCAGCGGGCCGTGGCGGGCATGACCTGCGCCAGCCCCTGCGCCCCCGCATGCGATACGGTATCGTTGCGCCACCAGCTTTCGGTGTGGACCTGCGCCGCAAAGACGGCCACCGGTGCGTCTAGGCCCCAGGTGGCGTGGGCTGCCCGGACAAGCGTTGCCCGGTACTGCTGCGCCGCGCGGGGGATTGTCACGTCAGCGGCGTGGGCCAGACCGCACAGGAAGCCCAGCGCCAGCCAGAATCCCATGCCGACCAGAAAACCTATGGCCATAAGTTTGACGCCCAGCCAGAAACTTTCCCAAAAGAGCGTGGCCAGACGCCGAGGCAAGGCGCGCAGGTTAGCTTTTGCCCCCGGCCAACGGCTGGCCACAGCGGTCTTGATGCGCGTCCACATGCTTACAGCCCCAGCGCCACGGCGATGACAAAAGCGGTGACGATCAGGGCGCGACGCAACAGGGCCGCACAAAAAGCGAGAATATAGCCATCACAGATCGTGTAGTCCGGGATGCCGTCGTCCCCGTTGGCGTCGGGATCATTACGCCAGTCCTTGCTCAGATAGCCAGAGGGAACGGAGTAAGGGAAAAAGAGATAGTCGAAAATCAGCCCGACCACGCCGGACACCAGCACCAACGCCAGCTTGTACAGGATGACGGGCAACTGGACGGGAGAAATGAGCAGTACCGAGCCGACCAGGACAGCGATGGAGCAGATAAAGAGGACGGCCAGATTACGAGGATTGCGGGCGATGGAAGAAAGCATGTTGTTTCCTTTCGCTGGTTCTCCGTCTTTCCCGCCGGGGAAATCCCGGCGGGACGGTAGGGAGGACAGACCATGCGAAAACGGCCCGTCATGACCACCATGCCATGACGGGCCGCCATGCGCCTGTAAAGGACGCGCGCTATGCGAACTTTTTTCACTCGTCAAAATTGCCGCGAAGCTCCTTGATTTCCTTGGAGCGGACACGGACAGGATTTTCCTTAAGCCGTATCAATTTGCCCTCGGCAATATAGTTATAGATGGTACGTTCCGAGACGTTCAGACAGTACGCAGCCTGACGGACGTTCAATATATCATGTCTGTTGACCATTTCCTGCGGCGTCAGGCTATAAGGCTGTTCATAAGGCGCGCGCGGGTAACGTATGGGCAACGGAAGGGGGAAGCCTGCCGGGCGCTTCAGCGTGCAATGATCCGCACAGCCGATACAGCAAAACACGTCGTCCCGTACGAACCAAAATGGTTTGCGGGTATTGCCGCGCAAGACATGCGAGCACCCCAACTTTTCGTAAACGCTGCGGTCTGGCTCGGCATCGTATGGACGCCAGCCCTCACGGGTCAGCGTCACGATCTCCTGTATGCGTGTCCTGGACATAGCAACCCCCTAAAACAGCCTGGAAAAAAGTTCTTTGCCCTCTCGTTCCGTCTGCTCCCGACAGGAAAAGCACTCCCTGCGGTCGAGACGACGGCAATGGGAACAACGGATTTCCTGCAACGCTTTTCCCACCACGTCCGGCGTCACTTGCTGGACGCGGGGGCTTTCCCCGGCTTCGGAAAGCGCCGCTCTGATTCTTGCCGCCTGCTCACTCCATTTTCCCGGATACCGACCGGCAAGCACTTGATAAACTGTGGCACGTTTCAACTCCGGGTGTGCCCGACAAAAAGCGTATATGCTGCGATAACGGGCGAGCACCGCGTCTTTCAGTTCACTGGCCGTCATGGTTCAGCCGTCTGCGCTCGGACACCCTTTCCCTGCGCTGCAAGTCGGACAGCAGCGTGGAGATCTGCTCCCCGTTCTTGAGCCAGACGAAATAAGGACATCCGAACGCCCGTTTGACCCGTGTGTCCAGGCTGGTCATGGAGTAGCCCAGCTTCCGCCATATCGCCAGAATCTGCCGCTTTTCGGCGGCAAAAGGCATGTCATCCGTGATCTCGATCCAGTCCGGGCGACTGAGCGGCGTCACACGTCTGTTGCGGCTTCTGGCGGGCGCGGCATAGGTAACGCCGTGCTGTTCCGCGAAAAGCTGTACCAGCCGGGAAAGCTGGTGGACGTTCATGTTCTTGCGGCTCTCCACGCCGAACTCACTACGCAGCAAAGCCCGGAAGGCTTCCTCATCCATTTGCGGAAGCTGCTTTCGGGCAATCTCAATCTTGCGATACAGGCCAAGGCGCATTTTCCGGTTATCCACGGCGATGCTCCTTGTGTACGACAACCTCTTCCACGGGCACGAACACCCGCTTCCCTCCCAGCGAGACATTGACCATCCAGTGTCCCGTGTAGTCCAAAATAGGGGCTGTGTTCGTCCAGGTGCCTTCATAAAAGCCGTCCGCGCGCCGCACGGACACGCGAGCGTGATAGGGGATATCAGGAGCCGGGGCAGGCGTTTCCAGCCCGCACAGGGCAAGATCCGTCGCCAGAAGGGCAAGGCCGTCTCTGTCGAAAAAGCGTGGCGCGCCATCTTCCGTATCAAGCCAGCGCCGGGCCAGGCGAACGCGGTAAAATCCCTCTGGCCCTCCATGTAGTGGGGCCGGGGAAAGCTCCATTTTCGTACGCTCTTCACCATTACGCACGCTGATGGATGCGCAGAATTTCCGGTTGTCCTGTGCCATGAATTACCCCCTGACACTCAATGCGGTTATATCCGCGTGCGGATTATCCCGGCGCACCTTGGACAATAGCAAAGCATTCAACTTGCGGGCCAGACGCAGGCGCTCGGCTTTTTCTCCCAGGTCAAACTCGGCTTTTGCTACGGCCTTGCGCAGCCCCAGCAGCTCCATTTCATATTTTTCACGGGCCAGCATAGCGTCCGCCTGACCAGCGTCAGCCAGTAAGTTGCCGATATATTCCAAGCGCACCTTACCATCTTTTTTTATCCGCACCTGCCCACGCTCGGTTACGGTCAAAATCACGCCCGTGGGGCTTTTTACCTCTCCACGCCGGTTAATGCCGTAGCCTGGGAATGACGGTATCGTATAAAATGTCTCCATAATTTTATCCGTGCTTTACGCGGTCGGCTTCTTCCGCACGCTTCGCATTGTTGAAGCGATCCAAAGTACCGACCAGGTATCCAGTGATCCGGCGAACCCGTTCAAATGAGATTCCCTCACCAACGTACACTATGCCGTCCCGTACTGTTTGTGGGAGCTTGGGCTCTACCTCTGTCATTGCACTATCTCTTGGCTGCTCGTCAGGCCGGAACCGCCACGCCCCGGCGACGGCCCCGCGTGGGGCCGTTTCGCATCATCCCTTGTTTCTGCGGTTCCAATATGTTCGGGCCTTCGCCATAGATGTGAACATTCGTGTCCTAGCGCAGTCACAGTTTGGGCATCTCAGGCCCACTAGAGGCCAGAGCAGTCCGACATGCAGCACGGGATCTGCGCCGCATTGCCTGCATTTCCTGTTTCTTCCCCATAGTCTTTTCATGCGCTCTCCTTTCAGAACAACGAAAGTTGCTCAATTTTTATCCCTGTTTTTGTGTCAGTTTTGACACGCACGGCGCTTGTCTTCTTCGGCGCTGGCGGCGTTTCCGGTCCGGTAAAGTGGCTTTCCAGCCATGCCCGCGCCTCTTCCTTGTCCACCGACCGGATGCTTCCTCCCCAGACCAGGCTCCTCCGTGTTTCCCATGCCCCGCGTACTTCCAGGGCAAGGTGATTGCCCCACAGCACAATCCCGGCCAGATTGAAAAACATGAGATTCAGGGCCGTCATACGCACACACGTCAGGTCGATGTCCTGCCCTACAAAGACGGCCCGCCCGTTTTGCTCGAACGTTTGCTCCTTTGCCGCCGCTATCAGGCAAGCCCCCGCGCCGCAGGCCGGATCAAGCACCTTGAAGCGGCCTGTTTCCGGCGGCGCTATGTGCGTTATGCTGGCCATAAGCCGTGCCACAGCGGACGGCGTGAAATACTGGCCCGTATAGTGGTTGGCCGCGTATTCCTCATACAACGGTCCCAGGACTTCCTCATTGGTCGCCCGCATGTACTCCAGCAGGCAGGCCGTGGCGGTGGCAAAATGATCCGCTTCCCGCTGGCCCCTGGGGGCCGTGTTGCGGTAGCCGCCCATGATCTCCAGATACGGCGGGTCGTCACGCTGGAAGGCGTGGAACATCAGCCCCACCCAATCCTCAAAAACACGATGACTGCGGTATCCCATGCCGATGATAGTTTCCAATTCCTTGCGCACCGGGTTCAATCCCGGATTGCCTCGCTGATAGTGTTTCTTGCTCATGGCTGCTCGTCAGGCCCTGCGCACCACCGCCGGGCGACCGCGCCGCCCTTGGAAGTGGGCGGGCGGTTTCGCTTTATGACCTCATGGCCTCTTTCAGTTCCTTGCAGGTGATGAACACCAGCTTTTTCCCGGCGGGGATCTCCAGGATCTCGCCGGTTCGCGGGTTACGGCCCTTGCGGGCCGCCACCGCCTTGCTTTTGAACTTGCCCAGCCGGGGCAGCGTGACCTCTCCGCCGCCCAAAAGCTCCGCTGCGGTCACATCGACCAGGGCGTCCAGCGTGGCTTCCACCATGACGGCGGTCACGTTCCTTTGGGGATCCATCGTGTGCACGGTCTGCGTCACGGCCTTGATAAGTTCCTGCTTTGTCATACTTCCTCCTGTGGTTACGGAATGTTCCGGTACACGATCTTCCGGCTGTATCCGGCCTTGATGAGCAACACCCGCGCCATGTCCCGGATGCAGCGGCTGGTCTTGTCCCGCTGGTCCTGACGGGCCGCAGCCCAGTCCTTGTTGAGCTCCAGGTCCGGCATATTTTCCGGCCTGTAGTACGGCTTGATTATCACCTGTCGGGCATACTTTTCCGCCAAGCACTCCAGCTCGCATTTCTTGAACAGGTCCTGGCCCATAACTGCCTCCTAGACGGTTTCTGGCACCTTTTCTTTGTTGATCTCGATAAAGAACGTGTCCGCCTGCTGCCGTTTCAGTCCCACCAGCTCCAGCCGCTCGTCCGGCCAGCCCAGCGCGGCTTCCTTGTTGATTTCTTCCTTGAGGCGGATACCGTCCGCAAGGTGGTACTGGTGCATTCGCTCCAGCGTCATTTCCGCCGTCACGCCCCGCACCTGGACGATCTTCGTGCTGGCCCGGAAGCCGATCACCCCGAAGCCCAGGTCAAGGCTCTTGCTTTTGGGGAACAACGCCTGCCGGTTGAGCTTGCCGTACACCGTCACCGCGTCCGACAGTTCCTTGCGCCGCGCCTGCAACGGCCCGGCAAGCTGACTGGCCCTGGCTTTTGCTCCGTCGACGACTTCCCGCATCTCGTTCTCGCTGGCGGAAAGCTTCCGATCAATAGACGCCATTTCCGCCAGCGCCCCCTCGCATTGCGCCAGGTCAAGCACCATGTACGGGTCTGGCTTGATGCGCGCCATTACATCACCTCCCGGATAGCCCTCGCCGGGAACTCTCCCGATACCTTGATGCCCCGTGCGACCAGCCGCAGATTCATGGCGGGCACGGCGATTTCCGCTTCTTCCGTGGTCCAGTCCACACTCACCACATGCAGGTTGTTTTCCAGCGCCTCCGCCTGTTCAGCGGCGGCCCTCAGATTGTCGCGGCAGCCGCGCACCAGGGCGGACTGTTCCTCATCCTTTGCGTTTACCTGTACTTTTCCAAGAGCGGCCAGAATGGACAAAAGGTTTTCTTTCAGCATGAATCATTCCTCCGTTTCTTCGTTCTCATTTTCCGTGCGGTTCTTGTCGAACCGCGCCAGCAGTACCTTGCAGGCTTCCGTGATGCTCTGCGCCGTTTTCTTTGCGTACGGATCCGCGCAGAGCAGAAGCCGCGCGATGGTGGCTGCCGCCGCGCGCTCCTTTTGGAAAGGGTCTGTTTCCTTGTACGGGGGATAAGGCGTCTCTGGGGTCATGTCCGCCTTGCTCGTCCCACGATAAGTGACCGCATTTTTCCCATTGCGGCCAATGCGCTGGATGTATCCCTGTTCTTCGAGCCAGGCCGCGTAACGCAGCACCCGCGTGTAATCCACCCGCACCATGAGAGCGCATTCCTTGAGGCACCAGCCCGGCTTGGCCTTGCGGACAAAGCGCCAGATAGCTGGCAGGCTGCGGTTTTCGCGGGGACGGTATCCGAAGTTGTAGGTGTAGACTCCGGGGCGGACTTTGACGACCTCGCCCATGCGGGCCATATCGTTGATGCGGTTACGGAGACGGGCCTTGTCTCCCTCTTCCGTAAGGCCGAAGGCTTCAAACAGCATGGCGTGACTGATCTCTTCCCCACCCTTTCCAAAATTCCGCAGCGCGTACCGGATGCTCTCGTTAGTCAGCTCCTTCATGGCACCTCCTACTTGCGCCGCCAGGATCGCGCGGAAATAACGGTGTCCAGCATCGGCCCGTCCACCGTGAAGTTTTCCGCCGCCTTCGCCGCCTTTTCGAGTAGAAGCATCATGTTGCGCACCAGTCTGAAGTCGCCTTCCGCCCGTTCCGCTATGCGTCCACACAGTTCCGGCGGTATGTCCAGTGCCGCCGCCTTCATGGCGTACATGGCCACTTCCGCAGCGCTGATAGGCCCGAACTCCACTTCATGGGCTACACGGCTCCATACACGGCGGCGTTCGGACAAAAGCCCGAAAATACCTTCCTCGCCTATCAGGATGATGGGCGCGCCCGTCATCTCCAGAATGTCACGCAAGTCTTCAATGCGCCCGATGGCCAGCCGGTCGGCTTCGTCCACGAAAATGGGCTTACGGTCGCGCTCCAGAAGTTCCACGATTGCCTGCTTGCAGCGGTCCGCGCTCATGCGGGGCAAATCTCCGTTCTTGCCGCGCACTTCAAAAAGCACGCGCTGGAGGAACGCCGCCTGTGTCCAGCCTTCCCAGACCCGGACGTATGCGCCCCCGCGCTGGTAATGGTACTGGTCAGCCGCCACGCTCTTGCCGCGCCCGGCTTGTCCGTGGGCAAGGATGAATCCGCTGGTTCCCCGGCCCGCGTCCACCACGGCATCCACCGCCGTGTTGAACCGCGCCGTCGCGTCTGTGGGAATGATCACGTCTCGCATATAGCCTCCCTATGCCGTTGCGATATTGCTTTGTCTGTGCAGCAGCTCCAGCTTGCCGTCATAGAGCGGCTTGAAATTGCGCTGGAATTGCGGGGTGTTCTCGAAATATTCCATGAACGCCGCGTCTTCCGGAACCAGTTCCGCGCCCCGCTCGTGAAGGGCCGTGAACAGGTAGTCGTACCTGGCCGGTTCGTCCGGGAACCGCTTGAAAATGGAAGGTTCGTAGGTAGGAGCGTCCAGTTCCGCGCGGGCCTGAGCACCGGCGGCCTTGGCGGCTTCGATGGCAGCCTTCTCCGTGGCGGAAAGCGCCGGAGACTTTCTGATGGGTTCGGTGGCGGGGATGGCCTTATGGAAGCTTGTGATCTGCCGCTGCCGGGCTTCCGGGAGAATGACCGTTTCCGTCATCTGCCGTATTCCGGCCTTGGCCGCGCATTCCTGTCGCTTCTTGAGTTCCAGGGCGTCCGAAAGGTCTTGCTGCTGTTCCGCCGTTCCCAAAGCGCGGGCGGCGGGATGGATACCGGCGGCAATCCCGTAATGGTAACGGTCGCGGGCTTCACAAAGTCTGTGGCCTTCCAGATCGTACACAAGCACCGTGTACGGCGAGAGCTGCCAGTCATAGCGAACCAGTACCGGATGACGGCGGTTGAACAGGGCTTCATGCCAGAACAGGCGGCCGTCCAGCCGTATGCCGTCCTTACTGATGGTGCGGACTTCCTTTTGCAGCATCAGCAGCGTGAGGCGCTCCATGTCCACGCCCGGCCCCCGACCTTCCTCGAACACCTCTCCGGGCGTCCTGCCGCGTAAATGGGTGGTGGCCTGCGGGCGGGAAGCGTACAGTTCAAACCAGTACGCCAGCCACTCATACGTTTCTTCCAGCGTGAGCGGGCGGCGGCCCAGCTTTTCATGCAGGCGGCGGTGCAGCTTTTCATTCCGGTGCAGCCGCGCGGGCTTGTGGGCTATGTCCCATCCCGTATAGGACGGCGTAAGCTCTTCCAGCTCGTGCATGGTTCCGAAGAACCGTTCCACGGGCTTGCTCTGGCCGTGGTAGGGCCAGGCATGGATGACTTCGCAGCCAAGGTCACGGTACAGGCCGAGGAATCCGGCCTGCTCAAAGTCCTTGCAGCCGTCGAAAAACCGCGCCCTGAACGCCTTGCCGTTGTCAAGGTAAACAACGCGGGGAAATTTCCCCAGACGGATGCAGGCCCGGCGGAACGCGCTGGAAATACAGGCCACATTTTCCGTCGCCATCACTTCCCAGCCCAGCGGGTAACGGCTTCCGCCGTCGAAAAACAGGAGCAGCGTCATGCGCTTAGGCTTGCCCGTATCCGGGTCTGTCGTCTCAAAGTTGAGTGTATGGCCGTCAGCGATCACCACGTCGCCCACGCCTACCAGCGACCAGTCTCGAAGAATGGATATGGCGCATCGATCGTTCCACGCCTTTTCCCCGTTGCGCCACAACGTCCAGTCGCTGAAACACGTCTTGGAGTAGTTGGCTATCCAGCGCCGGATGGTATCGTCCGAGGGAACGGCCAGATTTTCCGCCTTGCACCGTTCTTGTATGATGCGGGCGCAGGTGCTGATTTGACGGTCTCCGTCCAGTATTTGTCCCAGGATGATGGTCTGGTGCCGTTCCGTGAGCATACTCTTGCCCCGATGGGCAAGGCCGCGCTTGTCGGCCAGAGCCAGGACGCCGCCGGATTCTTTCTGTTCCAGCTTCCAGCGTTCCAGGCTTTTCCAGCTTACGCGCGGGCCGAGTTCCGCAAGGAGTTTGCCCCATGCACCGCCCTGATAGGCAAGAATGAAGGCTTGCTTCTGTCTGATGGTGCTGCCGTGCTTTGCCTGCCAGTCCAGATAAAGCCCCAGAAGATCGGCCTTTGCCAACGCCTTGTAACGGCGCTTGTCGTCAAAGATGGCCTGTCGGGCCGTAGGAAAAGTAAGCTGTGATGCGGTAACGGCGGGAAGGGCTGCACTGTTGGCGGCCTCTTCCTCTATCGCCCGGCGTTCCTCCGCCGTCCGAATGGCCTGCTGTGTCGCTTCCGGCATGGAGGAAACAAGCCACTCCTTCCCGCCGCCGCGTCCCTTGCGCGGGCGGAATTGCCAACCGCCAGACTTGGCCTGAGCATCTACCCCTTGTCGAGTAAGTCCCAATAAGGGGGCGAGAGCTTGAGATGTATATGCCTCCTTGAGTGCCATTGCCTTTTTCCTTCGCGTCGCCTTATGCGGCCTTGTCGCGCGTCTTGCGCGGGTCAAATAAACATTCTTCCGGCACACCTTCCCGGCGCAGGGCCTCCAATACTCGCGGACTATGCCGCTTACCCAACACTGTGGCGGAGACTGCTTCTGCGGTGACGCCGATACGCCTTCCCAGTTCCGCCATACTTAGACCGCGTGCATCCAGAATCGCCCGGATTACATAGCGAACTTCATAGCGCTGGCGTCCGCATTCTTCGCGGGTCATAAGTCTTCCTCCAGCTTGCGCTTGCGTTGACGCGCCGCCTTCATCTCCAGAACCGCAGCTCCATAGTCTCGGAGCTTCCTGTCTTCTTCCGTCATCAAATCCAGTCCCAACGCACGCGCCGCAACGCGGAATGGTTCCACGTTGCCGGTGGCTCGACAGAAGGCCAGCAAGGCCAAGATGGATGGAGGGTGCGACGTGTCGGAGGGAGCCAGCCATTTGTCCAGTGTGGCTTTACTGATGGACAGGGTATTGCCGCCCGTCAGCTTGATTCCCGCCCGCTGTGCTATTTCATTCAGGCGATCGGCAAGCATCTTACGTCCTTCGCCTTCCGGCGCTCCGGCGGCATCACGCATGGCGGTCTTGATGGCCGCCATTACGCCGGAAAGCCGGACTACGTCGTCAAGTAAGGATAGCTGCTTCATGGCCTGCTCCTGTCCAAACGCCGCTCGTGCCTGGACGTTGATTTAATGGGACGGGCCGGATAAAGTCGGTTTGCTTACTGTTGAAACTTCAACCGTCCGCAAGTTCTTTTTAGTACGCAAAAGAGGACTAGTCAACAAGGAAAACCTCATTTATTTACTTGCAGGTTCCTTTCTTTTGCTATTTTTGTAACTATGCGGTATAATTAACAAATCTAGCAATGATGATTTGCAGGTTTGTTTGCAGGTTTGAGCAAATGGAACATGCAAGTACGCAAGCCGCATTAGACTATATGAAAAAGCTAGCAGGGGTATCCTACGACTTTGAACTTGCTGAAAAGTTGGGCTACTCCAAGCAGGCTCTATCGTCTGTAAAAAAAAGACAAAGAATTCCAGTGAAATGGTTTGCAAAAGCTTCCATTTTATTCCGTGTGCCAATAGAAGAGCTTCAAGCTGCAGGACAATTAGCTAAAACCTCAAATGCGTACCAAGAAAGACCGGATACGGTACTTCTTTCAGAGCAAAAAAGAGAGCAGGATCTCTTGAGCAATGAGCGGCGCTTATTCGAAGAGGAAAAACGCCGTTTTTGGGAAGAGCGCAAAGAGTTATTGGCCGAGAATCGCCAGCTTCATCGAGAAAAAGAAGAGCTTTTACGAGAAAACGGAGAACTTAAAGCAATGGTCGCTAGACTGGAGGAGCGTAAAAATCGACTCTCTGTCTCTCCAGATCAGCCTGCGCAAAATAGCAGCGTGGCATAGCCAGAAGAAACAACAAAACAGCCCTGCTTTTGTGTCAAAAACGACACATGGCAGGGCTGTTTTGTTCTCATTTGTCGTGCGAAAGCGCCTGTGAAATGGACTTCTGTTCTCAAGTCTTTTTTCGCGGCCTTTTTTTGACGCTGGACCACCATAAGCCCGCGCCTGGCCTACATATAGCCGACATATAGCCGACTGGATGACGCCATACAGTCATTCTCATTTACCCTGCCCCCCTATACTCGGCACCTTTTCGACGTAGGGACGGTGGCTAGAGATTGCTCCAAACAGAGAAAGGGCGTGGGGATGTCATTTAGACATCCCCACGCCCTTTCTGTTTGCTGATCCAGCTTGTTTTTAGCCAATAATGGAAGGCTCAAACAAAGCACACGGGACTCGGGCTGACGCGAAGACATTCCCTCTGCCAGGCGGACCAGCTCCTGTCGTCTGCAGTCCTCCCACAGCCTTGTTTGCCATCATTCCTGTTGCATGCTGCTGACGGGGCGCACGCGTGTCAGCCAAGTAGCTCTTGAAAAGTCCTCACGCGGGGCCCCAAAAATGCAGAAGACAACAAAAAAAGCGGTCAGCCTGTTACAGCTAACCGCTTATTTTTGTTGTGGTGCGCCCGAAGAGATTCGAACTCCTGGCCTACAGGTTCGTAGCCTGTTGCTCTATCCAGCTGAGCTACGAGCGCGTCGTGAAAAGCTATGTATAGCAATCGCCCTGCCCTGTCAAACATTTTTGCGTAAAAAAATCAATTTTTATGCAGCCGCTCTTATCGGCCGTCCCGCTTTCGATGGGACCACATGACGGACCAGGCCCCTTTCCCCACACTTTATGCCACCATAGGAACACCGTCTGACGACGCAGGCTAGCTGCCGGATGTTACCGCAAAAGCCGGGAACAGAATCAGCCTGTGGAAATGCTCGTGAGCCCCTGGAACACGAACTACCCAGCGACCTGGTCCCACCGATTGCGACAGTTCAAAAAAATTGGCCCCCTTTGGGCTGAGAGGCGGACTCTCCTTCCCCCCTCACGGGCACAGGCAGTACAAGGCAAGGGACACATACCGCTTGCAGCATAAAAAAAACGGGCTCCAGCTTCACTGGAACCCGTCTGTTTTTTTATGGTCGGGATGGCGCGATTTGAACGCGCGGCCTCAGCGTCCCGAACGCTGCGCTCTAGCCAAACTGAGCCACATCCCGTTGCAAGAGAGGACATTACACCGAAGGCCTGCCGTATGCAAGCTTTTTTTTCAAAAAAATTTTTCTCCGCTCATGTCAGGTGGTATACGTTCCTGCCCGGCGGAGTCCCGGACATGGCGGTACATGTTTTGCGCATATCGGGCAATTAGGCTTTGACTTTATGAAAAAAGGGGCTAAAACGCACATACCGGTTCGTCTGCCCGGTAAAAATTTTTTTGAGGTTGCTTTATGTCGAACACAGGTTCCACGGACAATTTTGGCTACGGCCAGGAGCTGAAGCGCGAACTCAGCTTCAAGGACGTATTTGTTTACGGTATGCTGTTCATGGTGGTCATCGCCCCCATGTCCATCTATGGCTACATTTCCAAAGACAGCCATATGATGGCGCCCTTTGTCTACTTTGTGGGCATCTGCGCCATGTTCTTCACGGCCCTGAGCTACATGAAGATGAGTAACCGCTTCCCCATCGCGGGCTCTGTCTACGCCTATGTGCAGCGCGGCCTGAACCACCATGTGGGCTTCATCGCCGGCTGGCTCATCCTGCTGGACTATGTGTTCGTGCCCGCCCTGCTCTATCTGATGACCGCCAACTGGTGTGTGGAACTCTTCCCGGCCACCCCCCGCTGGATGTGGGTCATCGTGTTCGTGGGCATCAATACCCTCATCAACGTCCGCGGCATCACCTATACCGCTCGTGCCGACTGGATCATGTTCTATGTGGAAGCCGTGGTCCTGGCTCTGTTCATCGGCTTCGGCCTCAACTACGTCCTTGGTGAAGGCGGCGGCACCGGCCAGCTGGTCATGGATCCCCTGTATCGCCCCGGCGAGATGAACCTGCAGTTCATCGGCCTGGCCTGTACCATCGCCTGTCTCTCCTTCCTGGGCTTTGACGGCATCTCCACCCTGGCCGAAGAGACCCACCGCCCCGAAGTGACCATCGGCCGCGCCACCATGGCCGCCCTGCTCTGCATCGGTTTCCTGTTCATGCTCCAGACCTATGTGGCCACCATCATCCAACCCGACATGAGCAAGATGAACCCCGACACGGCCTTCTTCGACGCTGCCGAGCTCGCCGCCGGTGACTGGTTCCGCAAGGTCCTGCTGGTGGTCAACATCCTGGCCGTGGGCATCGCCAATACCATGAACGCCCAGGCCGCCACCTCCCGCGTGCTGTACGGCATGTCCCGCGACAACGTGCTGCCCGGCGTCTCCGGCCTGTTCCGCAAGGTGCATCCCCGCTTCCAGACCCCCTACATCGCCACCATCGCCGTGGGTATCTTCTCCATCCTGGTGGCCGAGCTCTCCACCGTGGAAGACCTGGCCCGCCTGGTGAACTTCGGCGCCCTGACCTCCTTCATCCTGCTGAACCTCGCCGTGTACAATTTCTTCTGGCGTCGTGAAAAGATGCGCGGCGGCAAGGCCCTGCTCAACTATGTGATCTGCCCCTTCTGCGGCGTGCTCATCCTCGGTTATGTGTGGCTCTCCTTCGACAGCATGACCCAGATCGTGGGCTTTAGCTGGCTGGCCATCGGCCTGGTCATCGGCTACGTCAAGAGCAAGGGCTACAAGGTCGTCCCCGAAGCCTTCCGCAAGAGCGATATGGTGTAACCTTCATTGCAGGAGTTGAATCATGCAGTACTTTGACAAGGTCGTTTATACCTTCAGTGCCGACAACGAACCCACCGGCACCATCGATTCCGGCGAGATCGTCATCTTCCGCACCCAGGACTGCTTCAGCAACCAGATGCATTCCGAAAGCCAGCTGGTGACCAGCTGCGACTACAGCAAGATGAACCCCGCCACCGGCCCGCTGTTCGTGCGCGACGCCCAGCCCGGCGACGTCATCAAGGTGGAACTGCTGGACGTGCAGTGCGACACCATCGGTACCACCACCACCCTGCCCAAGATCGGCCCCCTCTGGGACAAGTGCGAGACCCGCACCAAGCGCATCCCCATCGAGAACGGCAAGGCCGTCTTCAATGACGTGACCTTCCCCATCAATCCCATGATCGGCGTCATCGGCGTGGCCCCCGAAAAGGGCAAGAGCGTGCCTTGCGGCTACCCCGGCAGCCACGGCGGCAACCTGGACTGCAAGCTGATGGTCAAGGGCAACACCGCCTACTTCCCCGTGCGCGTGGAAGGTGGTCTGGTACAGATGGGCGACATGCATGCCGTCATGGGTGACAGCGAACTGTGCGGCACCGGTCTGGAGATCAACGGTACCGTCATCGCCCGCGTGAGCGTCATCAAGAATTGCCCGCTGGAATGGCCCGTGCTGGAGACCGCCGACACCTGGTACACCATGGCCAGCGCCGCCGGCTATGAAGAAGCCCTGCGCCACGCCAGCGTGCAGATGCAGGGCCTGGTGGCTGCCGCTACCGGCTGGGATGCCACCGACGCCTACCTGTACATGTCCCTGCGCGGCGACCTGGAAGTCTGCCAGGCCTGCAAGCCCTGCGAAGTGGACCTCATCGTGCGCCTGGGCGTGCCCAAGGCCGACATGAAGCGTCCCCTGGTGGGCTAGCCCCGCTGCCCGTCCGACGCGACGATACTGAAAAAGGCTGTCCGCATCTGCGGGCAGCCTTTTTTCGTGTCCTTTTGTCTGAGGAACAGAAGACGCTATTTTTTCCTGTCGTGCCGGGAAAGCCGCTCCAGCAGGCGGTCGTAATAGGTGTCGTCATCAAGGTTCAGGGGACGCTGATGCTTCATGCGGGCCTGCAGGATCATGAACCGCAGCTTCTGCATCTGGCGCACGCGCTCCTGCTCGTCCTCGCAATGTTCCAGCATGTCGGCCAGATTGCTGATCTCCTTGCGCTCGGCCAGTTCCGGCGGCACACAGCCTGCGTTGCGCAGCACCTTGTAGGCCATGCGCAGCTCCGGGGGAACATGGCTGTCGTCTTCCAGTTCCAGCGGTTTGCCCCGGCCGGGAAGGTCATCAAAATCGCCCTTGGCCATAGATTCTTCGATACGGCGCTCGGCAATGGACTGGATGACGGACCAGGGACTGACCTCAGACATGTTTTTCCTCCGTATCGGGAGCATCGGCCCAGAGCTTTTTCCACTCCATGATCAGCTTAAGGGCCGCCAGCGGCGAGAGCTCCTCGGGATCCAGGTCCCGCAGCAGCAGGACCAGCGGATGCGGCCCGGCGGCCGGTGCGGCAGGGATGTCGATGGGCAAAGACGGGGGCTCCTCGCGGGCGACCCGCTTTTCCATGCCGGGAAGCGCCAGCGTCTCCGTCTGGGGCGACATGCGCTTTCCCTCGCCCCGGCTTTGCTCCAGTTCCGCCAGGATGGCCCGTGCCCGCTGCACCACCGGCGCAGGCACGCCTGCCAGGCGGGCCACCTCCACGCCATAGCTGCGGTCCGCAGGGCCGGGCACCAGCTTGTGCAGGAAAAGGATGTCGCCCCCGTATTCCCGGATGGCGATATTCATGGTGAACACGCCGGGCACGCGTTTTTCCAGCGCCGTCAGCTCGTGATAATGGGTGGCGAACAGGGTGCGCACTTCGCCATGCGCCCGGGCCGCCAGATCTTCCACCACGGCCCAGGCCAGGGCAACACCGTCATAGGTGCTGGTGCCGCGCCCGATCTCGTCCAGGATGACCAGGCTGCGCTTGGTGGCCTGCCGCAGGATACGGGCCGTCTCCATCATCTCGACCATGAAGGTGCTCTGCCCCTGGGCCAGATTGTCCGAAGCGCCCACACGCGAGAACAGCCTGTCCACCAGCCCCAGGCGCGCCCGTGTGGCCGGGACCATGGAACCGGTCTGCGCCAGCAGGCAGATGATGGCCACCTGCCGCAGTACCGTAGACTTGCCCGCCATGTTGGGGCCGGTGAGCAGGCACAGGCGGCGCCGGGCATCCAGCGTGATATTGTTGGGCACGAAATTGGCCGCGCCTATCATGGCCTCCACCACCGGGTGGCGGCCTTCCTCGATGAAAATGTCGGCACTGCCGTCCAGTTCGGGACGGCACCAGCCGTTGCGGCGCCCCACCTCGGCAAGGCTCTGCCAGTAGTCCAGATGGGCGATGACGTCCGCCATGTGCAGGATGCGCTCCCGCTGCTGGGCCATAAAGGTGCGCAGATCCTGATAGAGCTGATATTCCAGCGTCTTGCGTTTTTCGGAAGCGGAAAGGAGCGCTTCTTCCAGCTCCTTGAGGGCGGGCGTGGTGAAGCGTTCGGCATTGGCCAGGGTCTGGCGGCGGATGAAATGTTCCGGCACCGGCCCGCTGTGCGCGGCCTTGCTCAATTCGTAATAATAGCCGAAGACCCGGTTGAACCCCAGCTTGAGCTTGGCGATGCCGGTCTCCTGCTGTTCGCGGGCCAGCTCTTCCTGCAGCTTCTGCTCGCCGTGTTCCACCAGATCCAGCAGACGGTCCAGCTCGGCATTGTACCCGGCCTTGAACAGGCCGCCGTCCGTGATGACCACCGGCGGGCTGTCCACCAGCGCGCTGCGCAGCAGATGCGCACAATCGGCCAGATCGTCCCAGCCCTTGAGCAGCTCATGGATGACACGGGGCGCGTCCTCCCCGTTCTCCTGCCCGGGCAACGGATATTTCCCGTCCAGGGGCTGCGTCAGGGCCGCCAGAACGGCAGGCAGGGCCGCAAGGCTGTTGCCGAGGGCGATGAAATCCCGCGGGGTGGCCCGGTTGACCGTCACGCGCGTGGAAAGGCGCTCCAGGTCATAGACGTCCTTCAGGGCTTCCCGCAACAGGGCCCGGCGGTTGTCATCATCGTGCAGCAGGGCCACGGCGTCCTGCACGGCCAGGATGGGGGCCGCTTCGCGCCACGGATGCCGCAGCATGTCTTCCAGCAGGCGGCCGCCCATGGGCGTCATGGTATCGTCCAGCACATGACGCAGGGTCCCCTTGCCCTTGCGGCCGTTGAGGCGCTGGAAGATCTCCAGATTGCGTTCCGTCACGTCGTCCACCAGCATGTGACGGCCCAGGTCCAGCGGCTGGAAGGGCATCAGATGCTCTGGGCGGCGCTTCTGGGTCTGCTCCAGATAGACCAGCAGCGCGCCGCAGGCCCGCACGAGGCAGGGCTTGTTCTGCAGGCCCAGGGCTGCCAGTTCCTGCACGGACTGGGCTTCCAGCAAACGGCGTTCGGCCTTGCGGGCGTCGAAACCGGCCACGGGACGACGCAGCAGGCGCACGCCTTCCAGCAGGCATTTGGGCGGCAACTCCTTGTCGTCCGGCACCAGCAGCTCGCGCGGGGCCAGCTTCTGGATCCATTGCCAGAGCTCGGGCAGGCGCTTCACCTCCATGCCGGACCACTGGCCCGTGGAGATGTCCGCCCAGACGAAGGCACCGTTGTGTCCCTCCCAGAAAGCGGCTCCCAGATAATTGTGGCTGCGGGCGTCCAGGTTGGCGTCTTCCAGTACGGTGCCGGGCGTCACCACGCAGGTCACGGCCCGTTGCACGAGCCCCTTGGCGGCCTTGGGGTCTTCGGTCTGGTCGCAGATGGCCACATGGAAGCCCTTGTCGATGAGCTGGGCGATGTAGGCCTGTGCGGCATGCCAGGGCACACCGCACATGGGCACGGGGTTTTCCGTGTCCCGGCTGCGGCTGGTCAGGGCGATCTGCAGTTCCCGGGCCGCGGTGACGGCATCGTCGAAGAAGAGCTCGTAAAAGTCGCCCATCCGGTAGAACAGCAGCGCATCAGGGTAGTCGGCCTTGATGCGCAGATACTGCTCGAACATGGGAGTCAGCTTGGGAGTTTTTTCTGCCATATGCGTAATTGCGCAGCGGCGCCATCCAAGGACGACGCCGCTGCAGAAAAATGCGCCTGATGCGCGGGGGAAAGGGACTAGGCCTTGTCAGGATCGGGAGCGGTCACTTCTTCCGGCTTGGCCTCGGCCTTCTCCTTGGCGGGAGCGGCTTCGATGGCCTGGGCCTTTTCCTGGGAGACCTTGCGGAGGAAATCGCCGCGCGCGGTCTCACCGTCCAGGCTCTTCTTCAGCTTGGCCACTTCACGTTCCAGAGCGGACACACGCCACTTGCTCTTCATGTAACGGGCCGTCAGGTGCATCTTGTCCCACAGCAGCAGGGCCACCGCCAGCAGGGCGCCCACGAAGAAGGCCACGATGACGATGAAGTAGAACGGCAGCGGGATGGACGTCATCTCAGGCACGAAGAAGAGATTGAGTTTGAGCGTCATGGCCGTCGACAGGGCCGTCTGGTTCTGGAAGAAGAAGACCAGACTGAAGAAAATCAGCAGAACAAGTAACAGGACCTTTATATAGCGCATAGTCTCCTCCTCTGCGCGGTGGTGTTCAAAACCTGTCGAAATACGGCTTCAGATGAGCATAGCTGCTGCGCAAGTGTTCCGGGATCGTGCGCACCTCGTCCATCACGGCCATGAAGGAGGAATCCCCGTTCCAGCGCGGCACGAGATGGAAGTGCAGATGTTCCCGGATACCGGCTCCGGCAGCCTGCCCCTGGTTGAGGCCGATATTGATGCCTTCGCAGTGAAAATGTTCCTGCAGCACCAGCGTGCAGCGCTGCATCAGGTCCATGATCTCGTGCGTCTCATCCGTTTCAAGCTGGGCCAGCGCCATCACATGCCGATAGGGACAGACCATGATATGCCCGTTGCTGTACGGGAATTTGTTCATGATCACAAAAGCATGCCTGCCCCGGTACAGGACCAGCCGCTCCTCGTCTTCATCCCTGCTTTCGGGAAGACAAAAAACACAGCTGTCCGGCTTGGGGCCAAGGATGTACTCGATGCGCCAGGGCGTCCACAATTGTTTCATTTTCTTTTCCTCAATACACGGCTTGCGCTTCAAGGGCAAGTCCTGCCCTGAACGCCGCTCTTTTATTTAGGAAATACGCCTTCCTGCCGGGCCATGTCCAGCGCCAGACGACGCTGGCTGTCCGCATCCGGGGTCTCCCCGTCCAGCTTGCCGACCAGTACGGCCCGCAGGATGCGCCCGAACAGCGGTCCCGGCGCGATGCCCATGTCGCGCAGATCCCGGCCGTCGATATCCGGCTTTTCACGGCGCCACTGGGTGATGTAACGGGAAAGGTTCTTTTGCAGCCCGCTGTCTTCCACACCGGCCATGATGTAGAGCAGGAACTCCAGCGAGAACTTTTCCAGCAGCAGATACAGCTCGCTGATCCTGCCTGTCCCGGCCTCAAAGGCCTTTTGCCAGCGGGCCAGCTTGGGCTGCACATGCCGCATGGACTCCCGCTGCTGCAAGATCTCCTGCTTGCGTCCTTCGGGCAGACCCAGGGCGGCGAAATTGGCGGAGACTTCGGCATAGTTCAGCCGGTGTCCCAGGGCCAGGAAGTAGATCAGCCAGTTCTCGACGCTCTCATCGAAATACAGCAGGCGGTACCAGTTGAGCATGGAACGTACCTGCTGCAGGATCTGGCGCTTGCTCGGCGTCAGGGTCAGGGAGGGCCCCAGGGCCCGCAACAGGCCCAGGCCATCCAGGCGCTCGAAACAGGCCGCGGGATCGTCTTCGTCACATATGTGGGTATATTCGTTGAAGATACGCTTTCCGGACAGTTTGTCCAGCATATGCAGGCTAAGCAGGTTCTTGATGAGCTTTTCCGCGCTGGGCCCGATATGGAAGCCATACCGCTGTTCAAAGCGCACCGCCCGCAGGCTGCGTGTGGGGTCTTCCACGAAACTCAGGGTGTGCAGCACGCGCAGCACGCCTTCCTTGATGTCACGCTGCCCGCCGAAAAAGTCCACCAGCTGCCCGTAGGGCGTGCAGTCCAGGCGGATGGCCAGGGCATTGATGGTGAAGTCGCGCCGGAACAGGTCCATCTTGATGGACGAAAGCTCCACCGTGGGCAGCGCCGCCGGGGATTCGTAATACTCCAGGCGCGCGGTGGCCACGTCGATGCGCTGTTCCAGGCCGTCTTCGTCATGGTAGATGACCATGGACGTCAAAAACTTGCGGTGTTCACGCACACGGCCGCCCAGTTCGGCGGCCAGGGCCCGGGCAAAGGCCACGCCTTCGCCCTCCACCACGAAATCCACGTCATGGTTGGGCCGGTCCAGCAAAAGGTCGCGCACGAAGCCGCCCACCACATAGACGGGCATGTTCAGCCGCTGCCCCAGACGGCCCGCCAGCTCCAGCAAATGGCGCACCCGTGCGGGCAGACGGTCACGCAGCAGCTTGGCCACATTGCGCTCGCGCGAGTTGTTTTCCTGATAGTCCAGGACCTGACCGGGCTCGGAGGTCATGACGTTGATGAGGTCCGTGCGGGTCACCACCCCCACCACCAGATCCTTGTCCACGATGGGCACCAGACGCTGCCGGCCGCCCACGATGATGGACGAGATGTCCCGCAAAGGCGCATCCGGGGCCAGGCTCTTGATATTGCGACGCATATAGTCGTCCACAGGCCGGTCGCCCAGCTTGTGGCTGGTAGCGCGGGAAGCCGTCTGGGCATCCAGGATGCCGATGCAGCGGCGTGTCCCGGGCTTGAAGACAGGCACGGCCTTGAGGCCGAAATGCATCATCAGGGTATCGGCCTCACGCATGCTGCGGTCCGACTCGATCCCCACCGCCGGGGACGACATGTAATCGCTGGCGGTCTTTTCCGGCCCTGCCTGCATGTGCAGATTGCGCACGATGGCGTCATGGACCTCGTTGAGGGTCAGGTTGCGGATGGAGGCCGACGCGGCATAGGCATGACCGCCCCCGCCCAGCTCCGCACAGATGCGGCCCACATTGATGGCATCGCTGCGGCTGCGGGCCACCACCTGCACCCGGTCTTCCATGCGGCCCACGGCAAAAAGCACCGTGAACTTCTCCATCTCCATCAGCCGATGGGCCAGATAGGCAAAATCCCCCAGGTAGTGTTCCATGGAGGCCTCGGCGATGACCACCGGCTCATTATTGATATGGTAGACGCGCGCCGATTCCAGCAAACTGTTGAGGGCCCGCACATGCAGGCTGGTCAGCTCATGGGCCGCCATCTCGTTGATGGCGTTGACATCCATGCCCTGGGTCAGCAGCCAGGCGGAACTTTCAAAATCCAGCGGCGTGGTGGAACTGTAGGTGAAAGAGCCCGTGTCCCCGTAGATGCCGAGCCCCAGCAGGGTGGCGTCCGCGGCTTCCAGCACGATCCCCCGCTGCCGCAGCTCCCGCACCAGCAGGGCCGTGACCGAGCCCACGGTCTCCACATGGCTCGTCTGGGCCGGGACATCCTCGGACGAGGCCGGATGATGGTCCCAGACCTCGACGGTCACCCCTTCCCTGTCCAGCAGGGTCGACACATGCCGGACACGCTCCCGCTGGCGCGTATCCACCAGCACGAGATGCGTGATCTCGTCCCAGGGGATGTCGGCACTTTCGGTCAGATGGTAGCGTTTGGCATCCAGCGAGGCCACGACCTTTTGCAGGCCGCGCTCCTGCGTCCCGGGGAACAGCAGCAGACTGCCGGGGTAGAGGAAGTGGGCAGCCAGCATGGCCGCAAAGGAATCGAAATCGGCATTGGCATGGCAGGTGACCAGGATCCGGGGAGAAGATGCGGACATTACGACTGACTCCGTGGATGGAACTGCCTGTGCAGGGCATGGAGGCGCTCGGCCTGCACATGGGTATAGATCTCGGTGGCGCTGATGTCGGCATGGCCCAGCAAAAGCTGCACGGCCCGCAGGTCAGCCCCGCCTTCCAGCAAGTGGGTGGCAAAGGAATGGCGGAAGGTGTGCGGCGAGATGGAGCGCCGTATGCCCGCCAGCAAGGCGTATTTCTTGACCATCTTCCAGACATACTGGCGGCTCAGGCCCTTGCCGGAACGGTTGAGGAAAAGGTAGCGGCTCTGGGGCGAAAAGTCGTCACGCCAGAAGGACAACCACTGCTGCAACAGATCGAGCACCAGGGAATGGAGCGGCACCAGCCTGTCCTTGGCGCCCTTGCCCGACACCAGCACCAGCCCCCGCTGCATGTCCACATCCGCCACCAGCAGGTTGCAGACCTCCGAGACGCGCAGGCCCGCCGCATAGAGCATCTCCAGCAGGCAGCGGTCACGACGGCCGCATTTCTCGCGCATGTCCGGCAATTGCAGCAAGCGGTCCATCTCGGCCTTGCTCAGGACTTCCGGCAGATACTGGGGCAGACGCGGGCTTTCCAGCAGGCTGGCGGGATTGCTCTCCAGCAGGCCTTCTTCCACCGTATACTCGAAAAAGCCGCGCAATGCCGACAAGCGCCGGGCCAGCGTGCGTCCCGCATTCTTCCGGGCTCGCAGCCAGGCCAGATACAGGAACAGGTCATGTTCATCGAGGCTGGTCTTGTCGCCGGCGTCCAGCTCGTCGAGGAAAAGAAAAAAATTTTCCAGATCCTGCCGGTATGAGACCACCGTACGCATGGAAAGGCCCCGCTGGGCCAGCAGGTATTCCCCCCAGGCCGGGATCTGTTTTTTCAGGATCTGCAGGGATCGCTCCGTCGCCTCAGGCAATGCACTTTTTTCCGTCATGTCATCATGCTAGCTGCCTTGGACGGATTGGGCAAGATTTTTGACAGCATCCGGGCAAATGTCTACAAGGAGGCCATGACTGCACCGACCATCACCGTTTTCGTCTGTCTGGGGTCCAACACTCCCGATGCCGCCCATATGCTCTCCCTGGCCGTGGAGCGGCTGCGTGCCCTGCCCCGTGCCCGGGTGGATGCGCTCTCCGGCATCTACCTGACCGAGCCGCAGGACTATGCGGATCAGCCCTGGTTCCACAATCAGGTCGTCCGCATGGAGCTGGAGACCGACTGGACCCCGCAAAGCTTCGTCCGGGCCTTGCTGGCGGAGGAAAAACAGCTGGGCAGACAACGCAGCAGCGATCCGGCCCTGCGCTTCGGACCGCGCTGCATCGACATGGACCTGCTGCTCTTTGGGGACAGCCAGTGCGACGCGCCGGAAAGCATCGTCCCCCACCCGCGCATGTGCCAGCGCGCCTTCGTCCTCATCCCTCTTTGTGATGTGGGCGCCGCCTGCCGCATCCACGGCCGTACCCCGGCGCAATGGCTGGCCGGGCTCGAGTATCGACAGGAAGGTCAGAGAATTTTTCAGTGACGCGCAAAAACTCTTATGCTATCCTGGGTTGCGATAAAGAATGAGACCCTGCTCTACGCAGGAGAAGGAGAGCGACCATATGTGGAAATGGCTTGTGCTGGGTCTGGCCGTTTACGTCCTGTACCGACTGTTTGCCAATGATTTTCTGAAGAAGAAAAAGGAAAACGCCGAAGACCAGGCCGCTGAAGTCGAGCGCAAGGTCGCTGCCGGCGAAATGGTCAAAGACCCTGAATGCGGCACCTATGTCTCCGTGGACGGTAATATCTCCGTGCGCGACGGCGACAAGGTCTACCGTTTCTGCAGCTACGAATGCCGCGACAAATTCCTGGAACGTCTCCAGGAAGGCGGCCGTGAGCTCCCGCCCCGCGACTAAGCGGTGCGTTTATCCCGATCCCCAAAGCCCGTCATCGTACGGGCTTTTTCTTTTTGCAGGCAGCGGGCCCGAGCGAGGGAGTGCCGCAGGTCCCTTGGCTTGGGTATAGGGGACAGTGCCTTCCTTCTTCCAGGCAGGATTCCCTGGGCAAACAAAAATCGTCGTTTCCGGCCCCCAACCAACTGCCGATGTAGCTCCAGGCCCCAAACAGGAACTGCCCGGGATCCGGCGAATCCCGAGCAGTTCATCATCGTTCTGCCTAAAGATGGGGCCATGCGGCCCAACACCCGGAGACATGTGCCTAACTGGGCGATGTCCGCACTCAATCCCGCAGGCGTCCTCCGGAAATCATCCTGTATCTCCGACCTAGTAGCGAACGTCTACGATGGAGAATGGCTGGTCGTAGGAAAATCGTACCAAGTCTCGCTGAGTCGCTATCAAACAAACTGGGGCAGGTCTTCATCTATCTCTTCAGTGGTGCGGTGAATTCCATCCAGATCACCGCCCCCAGCTCCACATCCTTGAGTGCGCCCTGATGCTCCATCTTTTTCCTGTCCGTCTTCAGGGCCGCAAAACCCCACCAGCCCGGCCAGGGGGCGCAGTACGTAAAGACGCCGTTCTCATCCGTCTTGATCACCTGGGTCATGAAATAGACGTTGGGGGTCGTATAGACATCATCACGATTGTAGTATTCCACTTCCACCTCGGCACCGGGGATAGGTTTACCGTCCAGCAGCACACGGCCCTGGAAGATATTGCCGCTGTAGTTGGCAAAAGGACGAGTCAGAGGAATGATCTCCATTTTCAGCCCCAAAGGAACATCCCAGCCTTTCTCGTCGCCAAAAGCAGCCACGACAGTCTTGGTATAGTGGATGATGAAGCGGTCTTCCTCGGGATCGAAATAGGGGGCAGACTCCATGGCAAACTGGTACACGCCGGGCTGTTTGACCTCATAGACAGCCCGCCAGGCCTGATGCCCGATGATGGTAGCCGGCTTGAGCATCGCCTTGAGATTTTCCACCTTCCCGTCCCTGGTCATGGTCAGGGACTTGGGCTGCTGCATATCCAGGCCCCGCATCTCCATGGGATAAGCGGAGAAAACATCCAGCTTCAAGGAAGATTCTTTGTCTTCCATTACCGTCGAAGACGAGGGAATGAGCATACTGAACTGAGCTTCCGCCCGGCCACTCAGACACATAAGCAGGGCAACTGCCATGCATGCTATTTTCCACATACTGCTTTCTCCTTGGATTTCTCAAATAGGGATCTTCGCCCACTGTCCCGCGGATACCTGCAGGTACGAAAAAATAGCACATTGGCTTTGCAACTTGCTTGGGCTCTTCCCGCTTACGCTACATGTCAGCCAAAAGGCAAGACTCTGTCAATATTGCGGATCTCTCCCAAAAGGTGCCCAAAGGCATGACTGCAGCAGGGAACTCAGGCTCTGCCTGCTACAGATGGAAGCCGCCTGCTCTTCTTCACAGGCACTTCCATCCTCGCACAGACCCACCAGCAAAAGTTTTTGGAAGGGAGGGGCGCGGGGAGGGAGAACCTTTTTCCAAAAAGGTTTCCCTCTCCGCAAGCTTTTCTCTCTTCAAATCTCTAGGCATCCGCCTGCCGCCCTTGCCGCACAATGTTCTTCTTGAGAGGTGACAGCCTCGCCCGCTCTCCCACCAGGCACTGCTCTCCTGCTGGAGAACGGGTATCAGGAACAGGGACGAACATTGACGATAATTCAGCCCGTCCCTTCCCCGAAACAAAAAAATCCCCGGCGGAGCGGGGACAAAAAAAGACCCCCTCGCGCTGAGAGCTGCAAGGGGGTCTCG